>JBDRMP010000017.1:0-12078 GCA_043811995.1 Planctomycetota bacterium | reverse complement strand
CTTGCGGAACCGGCTGTTCATTTGTTAAAGAGCTTACTTGTTTGTTCATGGGTACGTATCTCCTTGCCTTTCTTGGCGGAAAAACAAGGTTACGTACCCGATTTTTTGCCTGTTGTCATCCGTCTTTCGCTTCGGCTCGCTACGCTCGCCATCGCTCCAGCCGGATGACAACCATACCTTCACCCTAACTTACACACAATTACTTACACTAAGTCCCGCCCGTTTGGGCTTGACGAGAAGGGTCTAAAAAGATACTCTGATATACTTTCCGGGTGCTTAAACACTGTATCGGCTTATAGAAAGGAAATAAGATGTTCACAACGATAGTAGATGTAAAGGCCAGAGAGATTTTAGACAGCCGGGGAAATCCCACGGTTGAAGTTGACGTTCTGTTGGAAGATGCCTCGTTCGGGCGTGCAGCGGTGCCTTCCGGCGCAAGCACGGGCGCCCACGAGGCGGTCGAGCTGCGCGATACCAAGTCCAAACGATATATGGGCAAGGGAACGGCGGGTGCGGTCAGGAACGTGAATGAAAAAATCGCGCCGGAAGTTTTGGGTATGGACGCGACGGCACAGGAAGATATTGACCGGCGGATGATACAATTGGACGGCACGCCAAACAAAGGCAAACTTGGCGCAAACGCGATATTGGGCGTGTCACTGGCGGCAGCGAAGGCGGCTGCGGTGTCGTGCTGCCTGCCTTTGTATCGTTATCTGGGCGGCTGCAATGCGAACATCCTGCCTGTGCCGATGATGAACATTCTCAATGGCGGCAAACACGCCGACAACAACGTCGATTTTCAGGAGTTTATGATTGTGCCGGTTGGTGCGCCGAACTTCGCCGAAGCGTTGCGAATGGGCGCCGAGACATTCCATACACTCAAGAAAGTTTTGAAGAGCAAGGGATACAACACGAGCGTCGGCGACGAGGGCGGCTTTGCTCCGTCGCTAAAATCCAACGAAGAGGCGCTCGAGGTGGTGATGGACGCGATTAAAAAAGCCGGCTACAAACCCGGCAAGGACATCTCCATCGCGCTTGACCCGGCTGCAAGCGAGATGTTCGATACAAAGACAGGCAAGTACAGCTTTTTCAAATCCGACCCGAAAAAGAAGGTCTCCAGCGAGCAAATGGTCGAGCACTGGGCCAAATGGGTGGCGAAATACCCAATCATTTTAATCGAGGATGGTCTGGCGGAAGACGACTGGGCCGGGTGGGTGAAAATGAACAAGAAAATGGGCGATAAGATTCAGCTCGTCGGAGATGATTTGTTCGTCACCAATACCGAACGCCTGGCAAAGGGAATCAAGCTTGACTGCGCAAACGCGATACTGATTAAACTCAACCAGATAGGCACGCTCACCGAGACCTTCGAGGCGATAAATATGGCCAGGCGTGCGGGTTGGAACGCGGTTATCAGCCATCGAAGCGGCGAGACCGAAGATTCGACCATTGCCGATTTGGCGGTCGCTTCGGGCGTAGGGCAAATTAAAACGGGTTCGGCCTGCAGGACCGACCGAATTTGCAAGTATAATCAGCTTCTGCGAATCGAAGAGGAGCTTGGCGAAGCAGCCAGATACGCCGGGTTTATGCTGCAGAAGAGTTAATGGAAAAATAAAGAAATTAACTGCAGGCGTGTCGAACCGATAAGGGCTGGGAAAAATCTGCTGTTTTTGTTGCTATGCAAAACGAACGAGTCATTCGAGCCGTTGCGTTTGTTGTATTTTTCAGCATTGGCGCAGCCGTCTTGAGCGCGACGGTGCTGTGCGATGTTTTTCTCGAATATTTTCACAACAGGAGTTTGCTCAAACAGGCCGAAGAGGGTTTCAAAAAGATAGAGAACCTGGATGCCGATTATGATGTGGTGATTGGCCAGCTCGAAGGTGACCCCTGTCAGCTTGCGAGATTGGCGCCTGCGACGCTGGGCATCGAGCCGAATGAGCCCAATACCGTGTTTCCTCGCGCCTCTGCGGACAAGCTTGCAGCGGCGAGAGAAGCCCTCAGCGAGGAGCCGGAGGAGCCGGTAGGCGATGAGGCGATTCCCGAATGGCTGGGGTTGTGCTGTCAGTGGCCTCGCCGGCACATTCTGTTTTTCTGTGGCGCGGCGCTGGTGCTGATTTCATTTATCTTCTTCGGCCCCGCAAAGCGCTCCAGACGGTCGATAACGGTGACTTCCAAGACAGAAGTTTCAGAGCCGCCCGGCGCAAAAAAATGACCACGCACTTATTTTGAGCAATTAGTTTCGCCTGGTTTCCGACGGCCGTTTTGTCAAAGCGACTTGTTTCTGAATTCGATAGTCGCTTCTCAAAATAGGTGCCGGGCTGCAAGATTACGTGGACGTTTCTTAGCTGCTCTTTCGTTTCCACCATTCGGGTTTGGCCGGCTCCTGCACCTTTTGCTCCCACGCTTCCCCTTGCTTGCTGAACTGAACCTTTTCTGCGCCAATGTCGAGAATCTTCACGTCGTGAATCACATCTCCTTCGTGCAGAATCTGGTCTTCGATAAGAACGGTCGGCTCGTCATCGCAATACAGGATAGCCGTAATCACTCCAAACCTCGGCTCAGGACGCTCATAGACCACGTCTTTCTTGCAGTCTTTTGAGGCCTTTGTGGCGACCTTATAGCCCAGCATTCCGCATACGGCTATAGCCGCCAATATCAACCATTTCACTGTGCCTTTATCCATAAGATTCGGCAGACCAACAAGAGAGTGTGTTTTTGCTGCTTGTTCGGGTACACAACACTCCTTAAAAACCGGCTTCTCGGTCTCGTTCACCTTGCTTTGCGGGCGAAGCGGCCTTCGGTGAGAACCGAGGCAAGTCGCCCAAAGCGCGCCGGCACTAATCCATCGGCATTATTACAGACCTCCTTAACTTCCGCTTTTAGGCCCGATAACACGCGGCATCCTCAATCCACCTCACAGGCGAGGCCGGGCTCGAGGCGTACGTCCGAGAAAAGCCCTTTTGAGCGAACCTAAATTTACGGGAGCCTCTCTAATCTAAAATATACAATTTATCCGCTCAGGCCCTAACGGTTTTCAGCAAATAGCTTTTTTATTTCCCGTGCAGCAATGTAATCAGTCGGTTTTGCCTGCTGCGGCTTCATTGGCAGTCGGCTGCGCTGCCCTGGCCGTGCGGCTGGCAAGCTCTTTCATTGCCTGGTACCGAATCGACTTGTCGAAAACTCCCTCTGTGTTCAGCGTGTATGTCTTGAGGGCGTCGCTGGACACCGCTCCAAGCTCGCCTCTGCGAACAAGCTCAGTAAAGCACAGGTTCCGCATTGTAACGTCCCGCATCTCAACTGAGCCGGTTCGTTCGACGACTTCCACTAAAAAGTCGCCTGTCAGAAGCTCCATTCCGCTGTTGAAGTCCCTCTTACTCTGCTTTGCGGGTCTGCCGGACTTCGGCGTGTTCGGTCGAGTCGCAGGTTTTAAGGGACTGATACCTATTTTTTCCCGATTAGCTATTGTCTTGAGAAGAATTTTGTTAAAAAACAGGTAACTGTCCCCGATAATCCCAGTAACTCGGTGAACAGCTTGGATAAGAGCTTGTCGAATTTCAGACGTGTGGCGGACAAGCCCGTTCAGTGTTCGGCCAATCAGCTCGCCTGCCGACCCATACCGCACCCTGTGTTTTTTGATGACGCCGAAAATCCCTATACCCGCGGCCAATATCACTATCACCAGCAATTGAATCCAGAAGGTCTCCTCGTTGTCACCGGCCGCAAGATAAAACATAGCACAACTCAGTTATTTTTATTGATGATTGATTATTTGCCCAGCGCAGCGGAAATCATCAATAATCGTCATCGATTCTTACGAGCTCTTTTGCTCTGTCCGGCGGGTAAGCTCCTTCATCGCTGCGCACTGGATGTCCTTGCCGTAAAGCCCCTTCTCATCCACGGAGTAAACCGAAAGGGCGGCGCTGTCTATTTCGCTTTGCTGGTTGCGACGGAGCGACTCGTTGAAGGTGAGTTTGCGCATCGCAACGTCGTTTTTTTCCTCGCCGTCGGTGTTCTCGAGGACGCCCAGCAGAAAATCGAGCTCGAGCAAATCCATACCGCCTGCGAGGTTTCGTCCGGCCCTTGTCTTTTTTTCCATAGCTGTTTCTCCTCCAGCTTCTTCCGCTTCTGCTCCGCCCAGCGGGACAATTTTGCCGCCGGGCCCTTTTCTCAGGTCAAGTTTTCTTTCGCCAACGCCCCACGCCATCGTTTCTGTCCTCCATATCTTGAAATAATGACTGTCACGGTTTATAACAAGCGTCACCCGCGATTTATCCGCCGTCTGCACGGCGGGACGAATGGAATTATATACTGCCTCCCGGCTCAAGACAAAACAAATTTGAAAGAAGCAGCGGGTTGCATTCCTGTTTATCGCAACGATAATGATGATATTGAGCGATTCTTACGAAACGGGATTTTCGCCAATATATTGGCGCGGTAATGGGCTTGGCGCTTTTCGGTGTGGCCTTGTTCGTCATACACCATAAGCTCAGCCACTACCATTATCGCGATATTGCCGGCCAGCTCGCCCTGTTGCCGAGGGCGCGGCTGCTTGCGGCGATGGCGCTTACGATTCTGGATTATCTTGTGCTGACGGGTTATGACTGGCTTGCGCTACGGTATATAAAACACCCGCTAAGATACGGCAGAATAGCGTTCGCGTCTTTTGTGGGATACGCGTTCAGCCACAATATGACGTTCGTGGGGGGCGGCGCCATCCGTTACCGCATTTACTCGATGCTGGGGGTCTCGGCCGCAAACGTAGCGGCGCTTGTAGCGTTTTGTGCGGTGACGTTCTGGCTTGGATTCTTTTCGACGGGTTCGGTTGTATTTCTGTTTTCGTCGGAACAGGTGCCGGCAGCGTTGCATCTGCCGTTTGTGTCAGTGCGGCCCATAGGGGCGGTGTTTCTTGCTTTTGTCGCTGGTTACGTGGCGCTGAGCATAGTTAAAAAAACGGCGTTGCGCATACGGGGGTGGGAGTTTGCAATGCCTTCGGCGGTTTTGGCCTGGTCGCAGATAATAATCGCTTCGCTCGACTGGTTTTTGGCGGGGGCCGTGCTGTTTGTCCTGCTGCCAACAGACGGCCAGCTTGACTACTTCAGGTTTATGCCCCTTTTTTTGCTGGCGCAGATTGTGGGGGTGTTGAGCTATGTGCCGGGCGGCCTGGGAGTATTTGAGACGGCCGTTATTTTGCTGTTGTCTCCGTTTTACGAGACGTCGGCGATAGTAAGCTCGCTATTGGTTTATCGTCTTGTTTATTACCTGATACCGTTTGGTTTCGCCTCGATGCTTTTGGCGTCGCTGGAGTTTTTGCTGAACCGCCGTTTGTTTACGCGCATGGCAAGCGGTTTCGGCAAGGCCGCGGCGGCGATTATGCCCAACATACTGGCGGTGACGACTTTTGTTTCCGGAGTGGTTCTGCTGTTCTCAGGGGCACTGCCGGCGGAAAAGGGACGGATGGAGTGGCTGTGGGACCTTTTACCTTTGCCGGCGATTGAATTCTCTCACTTTCTCGGCTCGCTGACGGGCGCTTGCTTATTGATACTTGCCAGGGCTATTCAGCGAAAAGTGGATGCTGCGTATCATCTTACGATAGCGATGCTTGTGGGGGGGATTGTGTTCTCGCTTCTCAAGGGCCTGGACTACGAGGAGGCGATAATACTGGCGGTTATGCTTTTGATGCTGCTTCCCTGTCGGGCCAGCTTTTATCGAAAAAGCTCGATAGTTGCGGGCCGGTTGACGTCGGGCTGGGTTATTGCAGCCGTTGTGGCGGTGCTGTGTTCGATTTGGCTTGGCCTTTTTTCGTATAAGCACGTGGAATACGGGAACGATTTATGGTGGAGGTTTTCGATTCACGCCGATGCTCCTCGTTTTCTGCGTGGCTCGGCTGGGGCGGTCAGCGTAATGCTTTTGTTGGCAATTTCACGTTTGATGCGCGGTTCGGCTCGTCCGCGGCAGGAGATTCTGGCGGACCACGTCGAACAGGTCAGCAGTATTGTGGCCGCATCACGAAATACATACGCGTATCTGGCGATGCTGGGCGACAAAAGATTCGTATTTAACGACAATCGCAGCGGTTTTATTATGTTCGGGATAGAGGGACGAAGCTGGGTGACAATGGGCGACCCGGTCGGGCCGGAGCAGGAGTGGGATGATTTGCTGTGGCGATTTCGAGAATTGTGTGACGAGCACGACGCCTGGCCGGTTTTTTATCAGATTGCACAAGACAATCTGCCGTTGTACCTGCAGTTCGGTATGAAATTTTTGAAACTGGGCGAGGAGGCGAGGGTGGACCTCGGGACATTTTCGCTCGAAGGCGGCGAGCGAAAGGGATTGCGCTACTCGCATAACAAGCTAATCAAAGATGGTTACACGTTTGAAATCGTTCCGGCGGAAGGGGTCGATGCGATAATGGCGACTTTGCAGGATATTTCCGACGGCTGGCTTGAGCATAAAAACACGAGGGAGAAGAGATTTTCGCTTGGTCGTTTCGAGCCGGAGTATATCAGGCGGACGCCGGTTGCGGCGGTGAAGGCGAATGGGCAAATAGTTGCCTTTGCCAACGTGTGGCAAGGGGCCGAGAAATATGAGCTTTCGATAGACCTGATGCGGCATCTGCCATCGGCTGACGGCGGGATTATGGATTACCTTTTCGCGGAGATGATGCTCTGGGGGAAAAAGGAAGGTTTTGCATGGTTCAATATGGGAATGTCGCCGCTTTCGGGGCTTCAGGAAGGGGCGCTATCGCCATTGTGGGAGCGGACGGGGGCGTTTCTGTTCCGGTATAGCGAGCATTTTTATAACTTCCAGGGCCTGCGCCAGTATAAGGAGAAATTCGGTCCGGTCTGGGAGCCGAAATACCTCGCGACACGCGGGGGGCTTATGCTGCCGAGGATTCTTGCCAACGTGGCCTCACTCATATCCGGCGGCCCAAAAGGTATCGTCGCAAAGTAGGTCTCGGACAGCCGTTTATTCTTGACCAACTCCTCATCGTGCCTATTATTACCAGAGAAAACGATGGAAGGAGTAACTACGCTATGGAAACGACAAAAATCGCAGTATTCAGAGGCAAACAGGTTAGAAAGACCATTCATAACAGTGAGTGGTGGTTTGTGGTCAACGATATTGTTGAAGTTCTGACCGGAACCTCGGATGCCAAGGATTACATTAGAAAGATGAGGATTCGGGACCGTGAGCTTGGCAAAGGGTGGGGACAAATTGTCACCCCCCTTTCAATTGACACGGAAGGCGGACCACAAAAGTTGAATTGCGCTTCAACAGAAGGTATATTCCGTATTATTCAGTCTATACCTTCTCCCAGGGCGGAGCCGTTCAAACGCTGGCTGGCGAGGGTCGGCTACGAGCGCGTCCGGGAAATCGAAGACCCGGAACTGGCTACAAAAAGAACCCGCGCATTATATAAGGCCAAGGGGTACTCCGATGGCTGGATTGAAAAGCGTATGCGGGGTATCGCCATTCGTGAAGAACTGACCGACGAGTGGAAGAAACGCGACGTCAAAGAGGAAACCGAATATGCCATTCTTACCGCCGAAATATCTTGCGACACGAGGCGGACTTATGCTGCCGAGGATTCTTGCCAATGTGGCCTCACTCATATCCGGCGGGCCGAAGGGCATCGTGACGAAGTGAAACCGGTAGAAATGACGGCGAGTTTATATTTGCTTGATTTTTGCGTCCGGGCCGCGGAGGTAGTTAGGCGTGAGGGTAAGAGGGTCGGCGAAATCACTGAGATTAGCTTTTTGCCAGCCGAGCTTATGGACGTTGGCGGCCGAGGGATTCCAGAACTTTTCATCGAGGATTCGAACATTGGGGTTGGTAAATCTGTCTTTGTAGAAAACCAGGCCCTCGCCAATCAGGGCAATCGGCTTATCGGCGAAACGATTTAGAAACTCATCAGCGGTCAACAGGCAGTCCGGCAGGATTTTCTTCCAGCCGGCATCGCTTGTTTTCTCATAAACGGCTATAAAGAATTGGCCACGCTTTGCATCGAGGATTACGGCGATTCTTTCATTCTTTTTTAGTTCATTTTTTTCCTCTGTGTCCTCTGTGGCGAAACTAATTACGTTTGCGGCGATGCAGTCGAGCGTATCGACGGCGATGATTTTGGCTCGATTAGCCAATGCCGTCGTTTTTGCGAGCGTGACCGCGATTCTCAGGCCGGTGAAACTGCCCGGGCCGACGGAGATATAGACCTGCTCGATATCGACCGGTTTTTTGCCGAACTGCTTTAGCAGGCCGACAATGGCGGGGAAAATTTCGGCGCTATGTCGCAAGGGTGCGGTAAATTGCTTTTCGGCCAACAACGTAGGCCCTTGCGCAATAGCGACGGAACCCATCCTGCCGCTTGTCTCTGCGGCCAATATCAACGGATTATCGTTTCCCATACTATGATTGAGAATAGCAGATTATAAATCAGAAATAAAGCGAAGCGGGGCCGGCAAAATTGCCGACCCCGCGGTTGGTGCTGCAAACCCTGCACCGGATGGTGCTGGGCAAGTTCATCCATAGCCCTGCTCAACGTCTAAGATATCGTAAAATCGAAGGCCTGGTCACCTGCAGATTGTCAATCTCATCGGTTTCGTCAAAGCCGGTGAAACTGATGCCTAATTTAACGACGCCCGATGTTACACTCAGATTGGTATTGCGGACCAATACTGTGAATGTGCAAGCTCCGAGGTTTATTTTCGCATTTACACGTGCGCCTTCCGATGTCAGGGCATTGGTGCATTCATAACAATTTGCGGCAGTTCTGCGGAATCTGCCCGCAGGAAGCGTGAAGTTCTGGACTACCGTTTCGCCCTGATTGGCCCAGGTAATTACAACGGCCTGGTTAGTCAGGTTCGAGCCGGCGATGTCCTGCGCCGTAATATTGCCTATACAATAGAGCGTGTCCCGTAATGAGCTGGCGCTGTCACTGACACTTGCCAGATTGACGTTGAGCGTGTTTTCGTAGCCCGACATAAGCTGGGCAGGGATTGGGCTGGTCCCGTTGACTATCGCTTCGTTGGCGTCACCTGAAAGCATGTAATCGCCGAGAGTGAAATCGAGATGCACCGGTGCGCCAAGGCCGGCCAAGTTAATGTTTTGGGCCTTAATTACGAAGGTTTTGGCGCGGAAATTAAGTATTAACTGGGTAATTCGCCCCGTGCCGGCCGTGGACCATATAAATCTGTTACCGTTGTAGTCCCATGAGAAATTGACATCCTCGGTATAAATGTCATTTCCATCGACGCCTGAGACGATGTTGACATCTATCGTTTCTACTCCAAGCAGGTTCGGCGGGACGGAAGCGATAGTTCCGGATGCCTCGAAGGAGTCCTGCCCGCGGGAAGCGCCGGCGGTGACAACGCATCGGCTGATTGTCAGGGCGATATTTGTATTCTGTGTAGATATCCATCCGTCATATAACCAATCCTTTACGAAACAGCCCATATAGCCGTCGCCTTCGGTCAGCGTCCAAATGCTGTTATCGTTATAGTCATTGTAGTCATACATCGGTGGTTGCCAATCCGGGCTTGACACCCAGGCGATATTTCCTATGCCGAGTCCTTCGACGAATTCACGCAGCGGGTCGCCATAGTTAGTGATGGTTCCGTCGAGCGTGCCGCCGGAGCCGTCAGAGATGAAACCCCATTCGCCGAGAACGACCGGATGGGCGGCGGCGGCGAGATTAGTAGTATGGTAAAGGGTTTCGTTAATCCAGTGCCAGGGGTAGATATGGGAGACATAAACTACATTGGGGTCGTCAACCATCGGCCCAATAATCTGACAATACTGCGGAGTTCCGACAAGCAGGACTGTATTAGGAGCATAGGCGCGAACGGTATCAATCAACGTTTCCATACCGGCTTTGACGACGGCCCAGTTTTCCGCATCGTTACCGTCATTATCGATAGGTTCGTTGTAAAGCTCGAACATAACGTGGGTGTCATCCGCGAAGAGGGGAGCCATATATGTCCAGAACTCGTTTGCTTCGGCGATTCTTGCAGAGGTCATATCGTCTATAGCGTGCCAGTCGATGATTGCGTAAGCGTTTTTCATAGCGCAGTAATCGACAACGCTTCTGATAAGGTCGTAGAGGTCGGTGTTGTTCGGGTCGAAGGGATGGGGCCAGCCGCTAACATCGGCGGGGGGGACGACGGGGATTCTGATGACGTTTGTTTTCCAGCCGACGGAATCGCAGCTCAGGTCCGTCTGGTCGGTCAGGCGGTTGACCATATTTGATGCGCCGCCCTGCCAGTCCTGCAGGAAACCGACGTCGATGAGCGACACGCCCCTGAGGGTGACTTCATTACCATCCGAATTTATGAGTTTATTGTCTTCGACGTGCAGGCGTAAAGGCGGATCCGGGACGTCTTCGGTAAGGACGCGCACGTTGTCGATGTAGAAATAACCCGCGATGCTTTTGTCAATGCTGGATTGTAATCCCATATATAAGCTGTAAGTATCGTTTGATTTGCTTATATTTGTGAGCCGCCAGCTAATCGTCCATGTAGTGTTTCCCATCCAGGGGCCCCAATAGGCGATGTTGTCGCCGTCGAGGGCAGGAGGTGCGGCTCCGCTGATTCCTTCTACAACCATGTCGGAATAGGTGACTTCCTGCCAGGCCCAGGTTGAGTGGTCCTGCAGTGCAATTTTGCTTACGTTGACCTAGGCGCCATCGGGCCATTCCGAGGCGACGAAGGTCAGGTCCATCGCGATTCGGGCGGCGCCTGCGAGATTCAAAGTTCCTTGTCGCTCAAGTTTCCAGTAATCGCTGTCATCGACCAAAACGGTCATACTCTGGCTGTCGAGTGTTGCGCCTGTGGTTGAGGTTCCGAGGTCGGTAGTGCCGTCCCAGGCGATTGTCCAGCTGTCGAGGCCGGTCTCAAAGTTGCCGAAGACCTGGTCGGCATAGCTTGTGGAGGCCAGCGCCAATACGAGGCATACGACGGCAAGAGGAGACAGGATATTTTGGACGGGATAAACTGTGTGGCTTTTCGTGTTCAGTTTAGGATTCATACTCATCATCTCCAATACGAAAGTAAAGGTTTTAGTAAACGTAATTTATTACGACGTCCGCCCCCGCCGTCGTAAACTTCATCCTGTTGCATCTCTTTTTTGCTTAAAGATATATCAGCCATTCATAGGCATGACTTTATTTGCAATTTTCAATTCTGCCGGCGTCTAAATCGAATCAGCAGCGGCGTAAAGGGTAATTTGGGTTCATTTCGCAGCAATAAGCGTCTGAGGGTGCGGCAAGTTCCCCAAAAAAGCTGCTTTTTGGCCTGATAACGGGGCTTTGGGGCGGCCGTGTTTACTGAATGGGCAACTATAAAAATTTTTTGAAATTTACAAAAATATGCTTGACAAATGTTTTTGGTATGATAAACTGCTAAGTAAGGTTTGGTTAATTTATAACAACAATAGGTTTTTGTTATGTTCTGGTTGAGTTGGATTGATGTATCTGACGGGGACGGAGTGCGGGAAGACAGCGGACAGAAGTTGGAAGACGGAAGACATAAGACATTAAGATAGGGACCTCCGTCTGCCAGAGGTGAAAAAATGGCGAGAAGCAGGACATTTCAAAAGATTAATCGCAGAAGTAAAGCGGAAGAAGGTTTTGCGGACAGGATAGACCTTCTGCGGTGCAGGGCGGAGCTGCTGACGGGCAGGGACCGGGCGCTGGTGCAGATGTATTTAGACAACGCAGGCACGTTTAGCCAGATGGCGCGGTTAGCGGGGGTCAACGAGGCCAATGTGGCCCGACGGATTCACAAGGTGATTCGACTTAGTGTAAGTAATTGTGTGTAAGTTAGGGTGAAGGTATGGTTGTCATCCGGCTGGAGCGAAGGCGAGCGTAGCGAGCCGAAGCGAAAGACGGATGACAACAGGCAAAAAATCGGGTACGTAACCTCGTTTATCCGCCAAGAAAGGCACGGAGATACGTACCCATGAACAAACAAGTAAGCTCTTTAACAAATGAACAGCCGGTTCCGCAAGAAGTTTTTTGGACGTGGATAAATGAATCCGTCCGCCGGACAGTGGTGGATTTGGCCCAGAAAGCGATGGAGCTGATAC
>JBDRMP010000016.1:0-34222 GCA_043811995.1 Planctomycetota bacterium | reverse complement strand
CCAATGCGGTGGTCGTGGCTTGCCAGCTGTTCGGAAGAATCCATTCATTAAACATTGGCTCTCCTTTCCAAATGTTTCTTTTGCCAAGAAAAACATCGGAAGGATGAGCCATTTTTTATTATCAAATTGTTTTCAAAGAGCTAAAATAAACCTAATTTTCTTGGAAACTGCAGGTTTGATAAATACGCATCTGAAAAGACAACAAAAAGAGGCACAACTACAGTAGATAAAGAGTTTCTGGCCGAGATAGAAGAATGGCGAAACGTTCTGGCAAAAAATATTGCGCGTCGCAACGGCAAACTATCCGTTTATGACCTTAATTTTGCGGTTCAAAAGACCATCGACCGAATTTTATTTTTGAGGATATGCGAAGACAGAGGGATAGAGCGCAGCGAACAACTCTTAGGGCTAATTAACGGCTCAAGAATATATCCGCGGCTTTTTGAGCTTTTTGAAAAGGCCGATGAAAGATATAATTCCGGCATTTTTCATTTTCGCAGAGAAAAAGACAGACCTGAGGGGCCGGATGAACTTTCTGCAAATCTGAAAATCGACGATGACGTTCTGACGCGGATTTTGAAAGACCTTTATTACCCGCGCAGCCCTTATGAATTTTCCGTTATGCCTGCGGAAATTTTGGGGCAGGTTTATGAGCAGTTTTTAGGAAAAGTAATCCGGCTTACCGCCTCGCATCAGGCAAAGGTAGAGGAAAAGCCGGAAGTCAAAAAGGCGGGCGGAGTTTATTATACGCCTTCGTATATTGTCGATTACATTGTAAAAAATACGGTTGGGAAACTTTGCGAAAACAAAACACCCAGACAAATTGAAAAGTTAAAAATTCTCGACCCTGCCTGTGGCAGCGGTTCGTTTTTAATCGGGGCGTACCGGTATCTTTTGGATTATCACCGTGATTATTATGCCAAAGAACCATCGAAACATAAAAAGGCAATGTATCAGGGTAAGGGCAAACAGTGGTTTTTGACGATTGATGAAAAGAAAAGGATTCTTTTAAATAATATTTACGGCGTGGATATATAGATTCGCAGGCGGCAGAGGTAACGAAACTTTCCCTTTTGTTAAAGGTTCTTGAAAATGAGACACAGGAGAGCTTGAGATTGTTTCATGAACGTGCGCTACCGGACCTGGGCAATAATATCAAATGCGGAAATTCTCTGATTGGGCCGGATTTCTATCAAAAGCAGCAATTAAACCTTTTTGACGACCAGCAGCAGAGAAAGATAAACGCATTTGACTGGCAAAAGGAATTTTCTGAAATTCTTGGCGGTAAAAATTCGGGGTTTGATTGTGTGATTGGGAATCCGCCGTATATTCGAGTACGTATTTTCAAAGAGCTATGCCCCGACCAAATAGCGTATCTCGAAACGCATTATCGCTGCGCAACTCACGTATGGGATATCTACCTTTTATTTTTCGAGAAAGCATTATCACTCACACGTCAACATGGTTACTTTAGCTTTATTGTTCCAATCCAGACCCTCCATCAACCTAATTGTGAAAGTCTGCGTAGATTATTACTTTCTGAGTCATCCTTAGCCCATGTTGTAGACTTGTCGCATCTTCGAGTGTTTCAGGATGCAATTGTTAAAAATTGTATTCTTGTATGCCAGCATAAACGCCTAACTGGAGCCGTCATTGAAACATGTTCCCCAGATTCACCAGAAGAATTATTTGGTCCACCTACGGGGAAATGGCCGCAAAAAGCAGTCCTGGATAATCCCGGATACAGCCTAAAACTGAATCTTTTGACACCGAAAAAAACTCTTTGTGAAAGACTTAAGGAACAAAGCTGGCAACTCGAAGAATTATGTTATGTTACGTTTGGACTGCGATCCTGTGCAAAGGGAAAAGGACAAGGTGGGAAAGACCGCCTCATAACCACTAATGAGAAAGATAAAAAAGCTAAGCCTTATCTGGAGGGCCGCGACATAAACCGATATGAAACGCGTCCCACTGGACGGTTCATTCGGTACATTCCAGAAGAAATGTATAGCCCTCGTACGCCTGCTTTGTTTGAAACAGAGAAGATAGTGTCGCAATCAATGCTTTCAAGAATGAAGTTGATCGCGACTTTGGATAAAGACCGCTATTATGTTGAGCAAAGCCTCGTATGTATAGTTCCGCATGGAGTTGTAACCGAGCAGAAACCGGCTGTATCTATCCCTCTAGAATTCATCTTAGGTATACTTAACTCTCGTTTGGAGAGCTTCTATTTTACCACATATATCATTGATTATTCACTCGGTGGAGGTCTAATTCATGCGACGCCAGGAACACAAAGTAAGCTCATAATCCCTCGTGTCTCCAATGCAAAAATGAAACCGCTTGTTTCCTTAGTCGAGCAGATGTTGGAGTTGAATAAGAAACTTGCGGGGATAAAAAATCCTGAAGAAAAAACGCGAATTCAACGGCAGATAGATTCGACGGATGAGCAGATAGACAAACTTGTTTATGACCTCTACGGCCTGACGGCGGACGAAATCGCGATAGTTGAGGGCAAGAAATAAGCGAACAGCGTATAGTATGACAGAGGACGGAAGACAGAAAACAGAAGAACTAAATCCGTGTCTTTTGCTCGTCCTAAAAAGAGAAGCCCGTGTTGTTCGGGTTTCGGTGGGCGAAGACGAATGCTGCGACTAAGCTTGCTTAAAAAGCAGGGTTCGTCAAGATTTATCCGCCGTAGCGTAAGCGAAGGTGGAACACCAAGCCGAGCAAAAGCAGTGTCCTTCCGTGTCATAAGAATCTCTGTGGTCTCTGTGCCCTCAGTGACTAAAAATCTCTGTGGCTAATCTCCTCGGCCCCCTACAAAAGAAAAGGGCTTCGCTTAGCCGCGAAGCCCTCTTTGTGGCAAACAAGCAATGCGTTATTTCGGGACGACGCTGACGGCACAGGGACCTTTTTTCCCCTGGCCAACCTGGAATTCGACCTTCTGGCCTTCCTTCAGGTCGGCGTAGCCGTCCATCTTAATCTCCGAATGGTGGACGAAGAGGTCTTCGCCGCCGTCGTCGGGAACGATGAATCCAAAACCTTTTTTGCCGTTAAACCACTTTACTGTACCTGTACTCACTTGTGCTCCTTCGGCCCAAATCGGCCTCAAACATGCTTATGTCCCTCACATTATTCTTAAGCCGATATTCCCAAGGGACGAAGGAATACGCTCAACTAAGGCGATATTATACTACAAGCCGGTATAAAATCCAGACAAAAATAAATAAATTTCCCCGGGCCAAACGAAACATATGCCCCGGATAATTCAACGACGGACAGCAATTATGTCGCCAAGTATTTGTTTGGTCCTCAGGCCAAAGGCACTGGGTGTTTGTGGTCTAAGAATCCCTCCAGTTTCCTGGCGCGGACCGGGTGCTGAAGTTTTCGGATGGCCTTGGCCTCGACCTGCCGGACGCGTTCTCGCGTGACCTTGAAAATTCTGCCGACTTCTTCGAGAGTATAGGTGTAGCCGTCGCCGATGCCATAGCGCAGCTTGATGATTTCACGCTCGCGGTAAGACAGCGTCCTGAGGATATGGTCGATTCGTTCCTTGAGCATCGACTGTGTTGCCGTTGAGACGGGCGAATCCACCTGGTCGTCTTCGATGAAGTCGCCGAAATTGCTGTCCTCGCTGTCGCCGATGGGCCTGTCTAAAGAGATGGGGTGGCGCGACATTTTCGTTACTCTGCGCGCCTCATCGATGCTCATCTGGGCTTCTTTCGAGATTTCCTCGATGGTCGGCTCTCTGCCTAATCGCTGTGTGAGGACCTTGCCGGCAGTCCGCAGCCGGCTCATCGTTTCAATCATATGGACCGGTATGCGGATGGTTCTCGCGTGGTCCGCTATTGCCCGCGTAATCGCCTGACGAATCCACCACGTGGCATACGTGCTGAATTTGTAGCCGCGTTTATATTCGTATTTGTCCACGGCCCGCATCAGGCCGGTGTTCCCCTCTTGTATAAGGTCGAGAAAGCTGAGCCCGCGGTTGCGGTATCTCTTGGCTATCGAAACAACCAGACGCAGATTGGAGCCTGAGAGTATGCGTTTCGTTTTCTCATATTGTATGAATATGCGGTCGATGACGAGCAGCCGTTTTTCGAGTTGTGCCGGTGTTTCGCCGACGAGGTCCTGCAGGCCGACCAGCTCCTGTTTCATTGCGTCGATGTCTTCCACAACGTATTTTTTACTGGGGCCAGCGGCAATAATGTTCTGCAGCTGTTGCGTTTTGGCGGCTATCCCATGAAGCTTGTCCTTCATCGGCTGGATTCTGCTGGTGCGCAAGCTGAGCTCTTCGAGCAGTATGGCGATTCGCCGCCTGTTTCTGTTGATGCGACGCAGGATAACTTTGCCCTGGTCCGATGGCTGGGCGGAGCCGTCGTGCTTAAGGAATTCCTTGAAGAGGTCCTGGTTCATCTGGAGCAGTATTCTTACTGTGTGAAGGTTCTGTGGCAGGCGTTTTTTTATCACGCTTCTGACGAGGTTCTCGGCGGTGCTGATTTTCATGGTCCTGTCGAACGAAAGGCCGCCGTCCTGGACCTGCTGAAGGATTTCGACGGAGTTTTTTGCGCAGTAGTCGTTTTCGAGCATTTTCCGCCTGAACGCCATACGCGAAACCTCGATTTTACGAGCCAGCGAGATTTCGTCGTTGCGGACCAGAAGGGCTATTTCGCCCATCTGGGTGAGGTAAGTCCTGATGGGGTCGTCGACTCTTCGGCTGTGTTCGGCCTCGATAAGCTCCTTCTCGATGAGCTTGTCCTCTTCGACCGCTTCTTCTTC
Organism: Planctomycetota bacterium; assembly: GCA_043811995.1. Classification (GTDB taxonomy): domain Bacteria; phylum Planctomycetota; class Phycisphaerae; order Sedimentisphaerales; family Anaerobacaceae; genus Fen-1362. Next base: position 29,440 of record JBDRMP010000016.1, on the reverse strand, counting down.
GACCGCTTCGACGGGAACTTCGACTTCACCCGATTCGAAACTCTCGTCTTCGGCGACTTCGCCGATACCGGTGTGTTTATCGACGTCGGTTTCGTCAACCAAACTTACCCCCATCTCATCGAGAAAAGACAGCAGCTTATCCAGCCGGGCTGGGGAGATTATCTCTTCGGGCAAATCGGCGTTCATTTCCTCGTATGTGAGATACCCTTTTTTCCTGCCCTTTTCGATTAGCGCCTTTATGTGTGCCTCGGCATCGGCGCCAAGGGGCTGCAGGGCTTCGCCGGACTGTTGTTCGGTTTTCTTCAATTCAGGCGCCGTTTTCTTTTTTCCCACAATCGTTATCCTCAAATCCACTCAATACTTTCGTTAAAATACCGGATTAAATCATGCCGACGTTGCGCTGGTCTTGTTTGGGGGTGTCTTCGCAAACTCGGCGGAGAAATTCTCTTTCGTCGCCGGGTTTCGATGCCTGCCTGTTTTTTTGTCGCCGGTCCTGCTCGATAACGTCCAAAGCATCATCGAGACGTTTTCGGAAATTGCCTTTTTGCAGCCCGTCGTCTTCCAGTGCGATAATCAAACCCGCAAGCTGCGGCTCATCAACACAGCCGCAGATATCCTGCACGGACGCTTGCGGCCTTTCAGCAAGCACCCTGAAAATCGCCCCGGCTATCTGTTGAAAAGCCGGGACGTCGAAATCCTCCGGCGATAAAATTTTTCTTACGTCGGCAAAGACACTCGGTTCGGCAAGTATTACCTCAATTATTTCCCTCTGAGTACTGGCTGAAAGCCCCTCGCCAAGGTTAAGGGCCGGCTTATTCGACTCGATTTGCGAGACGGCCCTTGTCCTGCCGATTCTGCGATTTAGTTCCTTGTTTATCTCTTTGGCGTCGATTGCCGTAATACTCGAAATGCGATTTATATAGAGGCCTCTTTCGATTTGCGAAAGGTTTCCCGCGGCTATGGCGGTTGCTATTGTCTCTAAGTATTCATCCACGGCCTGTTTCTTGCCTGCGATAGTAGGTTGTGTTCCGAGGTTGCTCACCAGACGGTCCCACTTGAACTGGAAAACGTCAATAGCATTTTCAATGACCCTCTCAAATGGCTCTTTGCCCTTGGCCAGCAGAAAATCACAGGGGTCTTTGCCTTCGGGGACGCTCGCGATTGCGATATCGACGCGGGAGCCAAGCGCAACACCGAGCGCGCGGTTCGCGGCCTCGATACCCGCAGTGTCGCTGTCGAAAAGCAAAACGACTTTTTTGGCGTATCTGCGCAGGATTCGTGCGTGACCCGCCGTGAAACTTGTGCCTAATGTCGCCACAACGTTGGCTACCTCGAACTGATGCGCCATAATGGTGTCCGTATAACCCTCGACCACGATGGCTGTATCCGAAGAAACCATCTGGTGACGGGCATGGTCAAGGCCGAACATCGCGTTGCTCTTGTCGAAAAGGGCCGTCGCAGGCGAGTTGATATATTTTGCTTCATTACCGCCGGCGAGCGTCCTGCCGCCAAAGCCGATGACCCTGCCGGTAACGTCGCTGATTGTGAACATCAGCCGGTTGACGAACTTGTCGGCCATAGTCAAACCTGACCCGACGACAAGACCCGCGCCTGCCAAAAGCCGGTCGGGAATTTTAGCGCGTCTCGCGGCGGCGAGCAGGTCGCTATCCGCACCGAAAGCAAGACCTATCTGCCAATTTTTAACGCTGTCATCCGATAGTTTTCTTTCAGCGACGTATTCCCGTGCGTCTTTGCCCTTTTCCGGATGAGCTAAATTGGCCGAGAAATATTTCGCCGCCCAGGCGTTGACGCGGGCAAGCTCGTTGGGGTCAACCTCGATACCCGATTCTCGATGCTCGATACTCGAACCTTTGCGTCTGAGAGGTTCGACTTTAATGCCCGCACGGTCTGCCAGGCGATGAAGGGCCTGCGGGAATGACAGGTTTTCGCGCATCTGGATGAATTTGACGACGTCGCCGCCCGCACCGCAGGCGAAGCACTTGAAGATTTGCTTCGAGGGGTTGACGTTGAAGCTGGGCCTATGGTCCTCGTGAAACGGGCAAAGCCCCACCATCTCGCGACCCTTGCGTTTGAGCGCAAGGTGCTCGCCGATGACATCGACGATGTCGTTGGCCTGCTGAATCCGAGAGATTAAAACAGTATCAAAGGTCGGCATTTTTTCGTATTGCGTCGTTCGTCGTTCGTATTTCGTGAAAAGACAAAAATCCCCGCACAAGTTCGGGGGGGTAAATTTCGGGTATCGCGCTATGATATTATAGGGGCAAATGTCGAAAAGTCAAGTTTATGCCAAAAATCGCGTTTTCAATACTGTTAAACAGGGTCTTACGCAAATTGGACAGTTGGTGAAATAGGACAAAGGTAAATCAAAAATCAAAGTGGAAACCGAAAATATTAACTATCAGACCCTCCGCTGATTCGGTATGATAAGAGCGAGAGAAAATATGGGAAGAGTTGCTACAACATATACTAAAGATACCAAAGGGGCATTCACCATAATTGAATTGCTGGTCGTGATTGCAATCATAGCCCTGCTGGTGGCCCTGCTTTTGCCGGCACTCAGCAGATCAAGATCTATGAGCACACGGGTTGTCTGTATGAGCACTCTGAGACAGTATAGCGTGGCAGGATTAGCGTATCTGGACGATAATAATAATGCTTTCCCCGAAGACCCAAACGAGTGGCTTTACTCTAAAAAATCAATCAGCAAAGAACACCCAATGGGGTGCAGATGGCACGACCAGGATATGTCACCAGGTGGTGAGACAATGAATTATAATGTTCAATACAGGGGAATAATGTGGGATTATTTTTACAAAATGGGATTTCGTATTTGCCCGATATTTCGCGACATTGCCAAGAAAAGAGATTGCGAGAATCCGAACCATAACAAAGAAATAGAAATCATCCCTCAATACAGTTACACTATGAATGGATATTTAGGAAGCAAAGAGGCGGGAGGAGTCACCAATGAATCCGAAGTACGAAAGCCAAGTGAAGTATTTTTCTTTGCGGAAGAGAACTCATGGAGTGTCCGGCCGGACCATCCCAAATACCCAGCCAGATGGCTACAGGCCTCTTTAAGCACGAAGGCTCTTGATGATACCGTGCTTTGTATCACGCCAACTCCTGAAGCAAAGGACTGCTTCGCAACATATCACGGCTCCAGAAAAGACCACAACCGGGGTTCAGGGAATGTTGCTTTCATTGATGGACACGTAGAAATGGTCAGGGTCGAAGAGCAATTGAGAAAAAATATACACGGTATCGAGAGTGAAAATAATCCAGCCGGGAATTTGTCTATGGGCTGGGCCAGCAAAACACCGCCGCCCGGCGGGTGGGATGCGCAATAAAATGTTTTAAAAACTAATGCCGGCTACAGGATTAAGATGAGGTGCAGATATGAACATACCCGATAAAAAAGACGACAGCGCAAGCGAACCGAAAATTATCAGGCCGGTTCCGGCAACAGTTCCCTTTGCCGATGATATAGAAAGATTCAAGAGATTCTTCGCTTTTACAGGAGGAAGTTTTTTATATTGTCTCAGCGCTGCCTTCGTTGCATACGGGATAGTCAACTTAATGGGGCCGATACTTTCAAAAGGCGAGGCGTTTAAAGAATCTTTGCCCTGTATATTCACGCTTCATTTTTATGAGCTTGCGTTATTGGCGGTTCTTATCCTTATAGTGACCAGGAAAGTTGTGGATGACGCTATCTCGGTACTGGTAATAATTGCGTTGTTTCTCGTCGGGACAAGTATCGCCTTGGGGTCGGTGGCGGATACGGGTATTACAGGGGGATTTTGGCTCGGCCTTGCAGGAATCGCTATTGCATTCAGCAAGTTTTGCGTAATGAGGCGGTTTGCGGGAATTAAGCTCCGGATACTGTCTATACTGGGGCTGGGCCTGGTTATGGTGTGCAATTATCTTGGGCCTGTCTCCTTGGCCCGCTCTATTGCTTTAGAACCATCACAGGTATCTGCTCGAAGAGAGTTTTGGTGGATTATATGGCTGGTTATGCTGACTGGAATAGGATTCGTGCTCATCGAGGCGATGAAAGGCAAACCGAATCCGGAAAAACAGCAAGATAAAAAATCTGCCTTTCTCCATAGCCCCTCGATGGTGTATGTCTTTGCGCTAATAATAGCCGCTGCTTCAGGAATACACATGTATGCGATGGCATATACAACGGGACTTGAACGCGTTCTCGGAGATTACGTTGCGGTAACAGCTATGGGGGCGCTGCTGTTCGTCGAGATATTACGTCATATCGGGAAACGCTTTGGGGTATTGGAGGTCCTGATTCTGGCAGTGCCCTTCGGGACTGTAATGCTGGCTATTTCAGAAAAATCTGTCGTATCGACCGGACAGACAGGTTTTGAACTGCTGGGCTATCCACCTGCCATACTTGGACTCACCGGCTTAGTTATAACGGCTTTTGCTCTTTATAGACGTCAATACCTGCTGCTGGGCGTAGCTGCTTTTTATGCGCTGGGCGTGATTCTAACTTTTGGGTTCAATCCGGCACACCCGCATGATTTGAATGTGCGTGCTTGTATCGGGACTCTCACAGTGTTATTGCTGGTATACGGCCTGATTATAAAAAATCCGTCCGTTTGTTTTGTGGGTATTGTCATTCTAAGCGGCGGATTAACTCAGTTTATTTCCGTCAGAGAATTCATAGAATCCTATAGGATTACGCTGCCGGGAGGAGCGGCTGGGGTTTGTGGTTTGGGCACAGCGGCGATTTGCCTGCTGTTCGGGAATCGCGTGCACAAGGCAATACGTATAATAGGAGCGATTTGTCTGGCCGGTGCGATATTTGACTATCTGGCAAATTACTCACACGGACGGTACGTGCTCGTATTGATAGTAACTGCAGTGCTGACTGCTGGGCTGTGGTTTAGGCTGAAGGATGTCCTAATCATATTATTGTTATGGATGCCTTCTTTAGTAAGATTGTATATTCTTGCAAAGCGATTAGCGCAATGGAGATATGTTATTGTCGGCTTTGTTTTGTTGGCGGTAGGGACGGTAGTGAGTTTGTTTAAGGACAGGATAACAGAACGACTGAATCCTAAGAAACCTGAAAGCAAAACCGATGACTAAGAGTTTTGTTGTATTATTCGCCTGACCAACTCCATAACGAATGGGGCGATTGCCCCGGCGTAGCCGATGGCAAAGCTGGGCTATAAGCTGGTAATCTGGGCAAGATTCTTGTATCATACAAACGTATAATACAATTGTATAATACAAATGTATGATACATTTGTTCGACAAAAGCGCGCAAGTCGAAAACCCTTAGTTGCCGACTTTTTAAAAAAATTTACTACTCCATATCCTGCAAGCACTTAAGTGCATTTTCGCCTCTTTTTTACCATCAGGAAATACCTTAGTTTTCGTCAAAAGCGCGCAAGTTCGCGCCATAGGATAGAGGGACGCGCGAATCGTCAAAAGCCGATTCGCGAGAGATTAGAAAGTTGAAGAGGTGAGCAGGTGAGAAGAAGAAAATAAGTAAGCTGGGCCCCAGATAAAACCATTCTGGGGTCTTCGCAAAGCTACGAGGAGAGAGATTATGAAGATTCGATTAACGATTAGCATTCCGAACTGGGTTGACCGTATTTTTTCGTGGCCTGTTCTGAGATACCGGCGTTACAGATACGGCCAGCCGTTTCGCAGGGTTCATATCAGCGAGGGCAAATACACCATTGTTGACCAGAAGGACTTCTACCGGACAAATAAACTGGACTGGATTGTCAAAGAGGACTTCGACAGTATTTACGCAGTTCGTTTCTTTAAAGAGCCGGGCAAGCACGCGAAACTAAACTCGATGCACAGGTTTATTTGTAATCCGAAAGAGAATCTATTTATCGACCACAGAAACTGCAACGGCCTCGATAACCATAGAGAAAATTTACGCCCGGCGACGCGTTCACAGAACGGCTGTAACCGGCCGAAACGAAAAAACACGACGTCTAAGTTTATCGGGGTTCATTTCGCCAAAAAGATGAAGAAATGGGCCGCACAAATCAAATATCAAGGCGGGAAAAAATGGCTGGGCTACTTCGACAGAGAAATCGACGCGGCCCGCGCCTTCGACCGGGCGGCAATCAAGTATCACGGTGAGTTTGCTCGACTGAATTTTCCTAACAAAGATACTTTACCACGAAGTCACTAAGACACAAAAAATATTTATTTTTCTCTGTGTCCTCTGTGTGCTCTTGCCGTTTGGCATCCCTTACGGGAGTGGCTAAACACGGAGCGAAGCGCAGGGCCTGCTTCAGAAATCTCTGTGGCTGAGCAACCTCTTAAGTAACTCAAGGGGCAAACCCATAACGTTTGTCAGAGAACCCTCGATATGGTCAACAAATGGGTCGCTTTGCTCCTGAATAGCGTAAGCGCCGGCCTTGTCTCGCCACACTCCGCTTGCGATATGCCCCGCGATTTGGGCATCGGTGAGCGGCTTGGGATAAACAACGGTAGTATCGGCCTCGACGATTTCAACTCGACGACTCTTACAGACAATAGCCACGCCGGTAATGACCTTGTGGGGCTTACTGAACAGCATTCTTGTAATTCTTTCCGCGTCTTTGGCGTCGGCGGGCTTACCGACAATCCGCCCATCGTAATCAACAACGGTATCCGCACCAATCACGAGACAATCGGGAAACTTCTCCGCGATGTCTTTTGCCTTGGCCAGAGCCAACTGCTTTGCGTGTTCGGCGGGAGCAACTCCTTCACAGGCAAAAGTGCCCTCGTCAACGGACGAAGGAACGACTTTGAACTTGTAGCCGGCTTCTGCCAGAAGCTGTTTACGCCTCGGCGAGGCGGATGCGAGAATTAGAGCGGGAATAATCACTTTAGCCGGATGGGATAAACGATTTTTCTGCAGAAGGTGAAGTATTCTTTTTCGATTTTTTCATAGTTGTCGGCTCCTCGACCCTGCTCGGTGCCGGCGATGTATTTCTCGAAGAGCAGGGAACCCACCATTCTGTTCCAGCCGATGGTTATCGGGATATTCCTGTCGGCGGCGATTCTTTGGCCGGTCTCGTCTAAGGGCCATTGGCCGTTTAGACCGTCTAAAAGCAGCTTTTGGTACTTGGCGAGGCGCTTGCCGTAATCATCTTCTCGCAGAAACCGCACCAGTGCGTATGCCTCGCTGTAGAACGCGGCCACGGCGTCATCGCTTTCGACAACGACCTCGCCGGGATTTATGCCGACAAGCTCACGCAGCGGTATGGTCTTATTTTTAATTAGCGTTTGTTTGAGAGAGCCGAGTCGGTACCCGTTGCGTTCCGGCTGGAAAGAGAACAGGCCCTGCTCATACTGGCTGGTCTCGAACATCATAGCAACGCCCTCGTCGAGCCAGCTCGGCAGGCGGTACTTGAACAGCCGACTATTGAACTGATGCCAGCCCTCGTGGCCGATACTCGCAAAAGTGCGTTCCCGCCCGATGTTGTATGCAACACACGCTCCGTTTAAATAATATGCTCCGGCTTTGATTTTGAAATAGAGGGGTGCCTGGGGGCCGACGAAACCCTTAGTGAAGGTTTCCCACTGCTGGCGGTCGGCGAAGATGTAAAGTGTGAAGGGGGCGGTGGTTTCGATTGCGCGGGGAAGCTGGTTTTGATAGCCGCGATAAGCGGATTCGACGAAACCGGGGACCTGCGAGAGCATCAGCGGTTCCAATAGCGTGGTATAGATTTCGTAGTGTGCGGTGGTCAGTTTAAGACCGGGGCCGAACTGGTTTTCCCAGATTTCGACGGATTTCAAAGGCGGGAGGTTCTGTCTATTAAGATAGGCAATCATACCATCGGGGGTGTTAATTGGCGGTGCTGTCGATTGGGGCGACGAATTCGATGCGCAGCCGGTAAAACAAAAACAGCCACAGATTACACAGATTGCACTGATTATTTTCATATATCTTTATACGCTGAGCCGAATACCTCGGCGGTAAACAAAAATACTTCGGTTTTCGGGTCTTTCCAGGCATCGGGCGAAAGCCCCGCCTTGTGTGAGCAGCAGTTTGACAAAAACTCCTCCTTGCTCCACCCCGTCTCTTCCGCCACCTGTGGAAGGAAACACCCGGAGGAATAGCCATGCTTGATGTAAATGCCGTCGGCGCCGAGGCGAAGGGAGAGAGGGTCGGTGGTTTTTTTCAAGGGTGAAAGGACAGAGATTTCGATATCGATGTCGGGCAATTCGTCGGAGGTAATGGGGTCTGCGAAGAATCGCGGGTCGCTCGTTGCAGAGGCCTTTGCCATTTCGAGGACCATATTAACGAGGGGCCTGTCGGCGATGAACTGGCCGATACAGCCGCGCAGCCGGCCGCCATTTTTGAGCGTTACGAAGCAGCCACAGTGGGTAGCGAGGTCGGGGTCGTTGGATTCGACAAGCTCACCACGGGCGGCTTCGACTTTCGGCAACGGGTTCTGCTTTATGGCGGCCTCGACGGAGTCGCGTGCGACTTTCAATAATGCATGTTTTTGTGATTCGTTCATAACCACAGATTACACAGATTTCACAGAAAATACAAAAACTGGATTCCCGCTTCCGCGGGAATGACCCTCCGTCGCTATTCGGGCTATGGAGGGCAGGCAAAAAACAATTTCGTTCATAAATTTCAGCCCGTGAAGATATGGCCGAGTTTTTTCATTGCAAAGGCGACGAGCGCAAGCAATATGATAACAACGACGGTGGCGGTATTGAAATACTTTTCAATAATACGTCGGGCCCGTTCGCCGAAAAGATAAAAGAGGAGTCCTTCGCTGCCGAACCGCATAGGGCGGAAAATCGCACTTATAAGGATGAATTTCAGCAGCGAGACATCGGCCATACCGCCGACCCAGCTAAATATCATATACGGCACAGGCGTCAGCGCGGATACGGAAATCGCCCAAAAATCGTATTTTTGATAGAGCTCGAGGGCCTGCTGGGCTTTTTGGCCGAGGTTGAAGGGGCCAAAACTAATTTGCTCGAAGAAGGCGATGACTCGTTCGGGGCCGATGGCCAGGCCGAGGGAAAAGGCGATAGTGCCGCCGAGGACAGAGAAAAAAGAACAGATAAGGCCATACCAGATTGCGCGTTTCGGCTTGCCGAGCGACATTCCGATGACCATTACGTCGGCGGGGATTGGGACGCAAATCGGCTCGGTGAGGGCAATCAGGATAAGAACTAACATGCCGTAACGGGTATGCGCCCAGCGGATGACCCAGTTATAGAGGTGTCTGTGCCAGTGCCACCAGGCGACATTTTCGTCGTTCGTCGCTCCTCCTTCGCTATCGCTACGGAGGACAGGTCGTCGTTCGTCGTTCGTGACGGAAGCGGTCATTTAAGGCCTTTCAAATGAAAATTTCGATGTGCCAACGATACGGTCGGGAGGGTATAATGTCAATGATTTAAGACGGAAGAAGATTTCCGATTGTCGATTGTCGATTTCCAATTTTGGGGCGCGGATTCCGCCGAAGGCGGCGACGAAAGGAAAATTTGACCCCGGCCTACAGCATGCCCCCGGCTAACGAATTGCTTCCCCGATAACGACGTTCGAGGACAGGGGGGCAGGCGGGATTATATTGACGGGAAGAATGTGAGGATTTATAGTTGGTTTGGCGAAAATATGGGCCAGACGGTATATTCAAAAATATTAGAGGCGTGTTGAAATATAGATGTGGTTTGGGTATAATGAAATTTATGGAGTCTTGCGGGAACATAGGGTTATTGGGGACTTGCAACCCACAGCGAAGACCGGGAGGTTGAAAATGGCAGAGGAAAACTGGGTATCAATTATCTTAAAGGTGATTAGCTACATCTTGGCTTTTTTTGCGGGTGGGCTAACATTCACCGTGTTCGTTGTCAAAAGCTACAAGAAGAAACATGACGCCAGTATAACTCATCAAACGGGGAACATTGCTGGGAGAGATATAGCTGGCAGGGATATCAAAAATAGCAGTGGGGTATGATGCAGCCAGACGAAATTACGCAGAGTAACAATATCGCGGGAAGAGACATGGCGGCGGGTGACATTGTCCACATCAATATGCCCCGAAGTGTCGAAGCTTCACCCTTGTCTAATCTTATGACAAAGCTGCGTGAAGAAATAAATCGTGCGATTAAAAGCGAAGAAACGCTCGCTGCGCTTAAACGGTACGAAACGAATGTGGATAGTGGAGAAATAATAGGGCTTGAGGCAAAGCTAAAGCGGGGCCAACGAGAGGATCTTATTGAGAGAGCAATGTTCTACAAAGAAGAATTTGTCAAAGAGCTCAGTAAAAAAAGACTTTACCAAACGGCACAAAGAATATATGTAGAATTGTTGGAAATTGTGTTCCACAAATTCAGGATGTGCGTAGCGCCGTTGATATGTAGTGGGGCCGCAAAGCATGAGGTTGACAAAGCCATCTCTGAACAAGTTACGCATATAATGGAAAATATGATTCGAGAAAACATCGACCTGTTTTCAGCAGGTGAGATTGAAGGGATGTTCTATTTCCTCACGGGGAGTTGTCATATTAATTGGGACGTGAATTAGTATGCTGATATATCACCCTGCGTTTGATCCATATCATTGCGCATTTAGAGGGATGAGGATTCTCAATGCGGTAGGGGAACTTGAAATCGAGGTTGATGGTTTCAGGATGGCAGATTTCTATATGTTATTTCCTGGGTTGATCACGGAAATAAGATTGCCACGGGCGCTTCTGAAGTGGAGATCGCGTTTTTCAGGACTAGCCAATCCGTATCACTTTAGCGGGGACCAAAGGATGGTCTTCGAAAGGATGCGGGATTTTCAGTTGATGGCCTTGCGTGCCCTGGCAAGCCGAGGGATCATAGATAAACGGAAATTTGAGAATGGCACAGTTATCAAGGGAGAAGGGGAATACTCCGAGCAGTTGAGGGACTTAATAGAGAAAACAAATACTCGTGAGGAAGATTTGGTGCATTTTCTTGCAGGTTTTTTGGCTGAGATCCCGCTTAAAGGAGATGGTGGATTGAAAGCGCGTTCGGGACTTATGGAGCATAGGTATGACTCTGTTTAAGCCAAGTCTGAGTCTCGCAAGGCTAATGGTTACTAGGAAGGGCAAGTCTGTCTATGACGAACTTTTTCATTCAGGAGTCAACATCATAAGAGGAATGAACAGTTCAGGAAAGTCAACCATAGTGAATTTCATAAATTTCGTGCTGGGTGGAGAATCCGGAAAGTTCACAGAAGAGGCAACTACATGTGATTTTGCATATGCCGAAGTAAAAATCAACGGCGAGAATGTTAGCTTACGAAGAGAAATTGATAATGCTCCTCAGAGACCTCTATCCATCTATTGGGGCCCGTTAGAAAAAGCCATGGAAGTCGGTGGTAAAGCATGGGAGCTATATTCATACGCTGCTCGTGGTTCAAAGGAGAGTTTCTCACAGGTCCTATTCAGAGCGCTAGAGATTCCAGAGGTCCGCTCCGAGCAAATGTCTGCCAGAGTAACTATGCATCAATTGCTTCGGCTGATTTATTCGGACCAGATGACGTCTCCTGAACGAATCTTTCGAGCAGAGTTTTTTGACTTTGCTGATGTGAAAGATGCAGTTGGTAGGCTTGTGTGCGGTGTATACGATGATGAGATATATGATTTGAAAATTCGGTTAAAAGAGCTTGAAGACGAACGATCTGTAATCGCTCAACAGCTTAAGACCGTTTTGGGGGTTCTGTCAGATGCCGAACAAATTCCGAATGCTATGGAACTTGAAGGTATACTGAGGACCCGCAAGGAGAGGCGAAAGGAACTCTATGCTAATCTGACGGCTCTTAGGTCGTGCAAACAACTGGCGGAAGGAACAGAGGGGGAAAAGTCAAAACGGGTAACAGAGTTAGTGCAGGAACTCCAAAAAGTGAGTCATAGACTAGGAGAGATGGGAAAAAAGAGACGTGATCTCATATTTGAAATTGAGGATACAACACTGTTCATTGCTTCACTTGAAGAAAAGCTACGATGCATCGAGGAAGCGATTGAGACTCGCAAGACGTTAGGAACTGTCGACTTTGAAATATGTCCCGCATGCTACACCCTTATCAAAGAGGGTTCAGAGAAAGACGTTTGCCCACTGTGTAAAGAAAAACTAAGAGAAGGAATGCGAAATGAACCTGTCGCAAAGTTAAGACAGGAGATTATGTTCCAAATCAAAGAGTCGAAGATGCTACAAGAAGCGCGGGTGAAGAAGCTGGAAGGAGTTGATAGTGAGTTGCCACAGCTGCGAACGCAGGAAGAAAAATTGCGACTCGAGTTAGAAGGACTCAATTTACAAGTGACAACAGAATACGAGGCTGCAGTGGGGAAACTTGACCGAGAAATAGGTTATTTGGACCGAGAAATTGAAGATACCGAGCGTCAACTTCGGCTTGCTGTTACTTTAGAGAAACTTAGCGTGAGAAAGGGCCAGATCGAGAGTGAGGTTTCAGAATTGCGAGATAGGATTGAATTTAAGACAGAAGAAATGAGTAAAAGAGGCCAAGAAGCTGTTCAAGAAATCAAGAAAGATACCGTTGAATTATTGCGAAGAGATTTGGAAAGAGAAGACGCGCTGCGTGATGCTGAAACGATAGAATTCAATTTTGAAAAAGATGCTCTAAGCGTAAATGGGCGTTCGAACATATCTGCAAGCTCAAAGGTGATATTGAAAAACAGCTTCCATCTCGGGTTACTTATAGCAGCAACAAAAAGAGACTTTTTCAGGTATCCGAGACTGGCAATATTTGATAATATTGAAAATATGGGCATGGAGCCTGCTCGCAGTCAAAATTTCCAACGGGTAATTGTCGAAACAAGCGCTTCGCTGGGGGTGGAACATCAGATAATATTCACTACATCTATGATTGATCCGCAGTTAGAGATACCTATGTTGACCATTGGGGAGCACTACACGGAATCAAACAAATCCTTGCGGTTAGGTTGAGATATGCTGACAAACATTGTTTTCTCGCGGTGGCGGATTTGTACGGACGATACAATCCGGATAAATTCCGTGGGGTGTGAGAGAAGTTGAAAGATTGATCATTCTGGGCCCCCTGCTGTAGAACCCAAGTAGTAACTTCTCGGGGGCAGGCGGGGGAATAAGGAATAATACGGTTATGAGTGAACAGTTTACAAAAATTGGCGATGGGTTGCTGGTGCGAGCACCGGGGAAGGTCAATCTGTCCTTATTAGTAAAAGGCAAACGGCCTGATGGGTATCACGATATCGAGTCGATAATGGCGAAGATTGACTGGTATGATGAGATACTTATCGAAGAGAATTCAGAATTTAGAATTCAGAATGCAGAAGAAAATGTCCAATATCCAATGTCCAATGTCGAATGTCCAAGTGAACCAAAAATTCAACTGATATGCAAAGGGGAATATAAAGTGCCGGAGGGGGAGGAGAACCTGGTTTATAAGGCGGCGAAAGTGATACTGGATACAGAGAGGAAGAAAAATGTCCAATATCCAATGTCCAATGTCGAATGTCAAAGTGAAAAAGACAACGAAAGGCAAAACTATGACTCCACGGGCTGGAAGCCCATGCCACGCGTGAAGATAACGCTGACGAAGAATATGCCTGCGGGGTCGGGATTAGGGTCGGGCAGCAGCGACGCGGCGGCGACTTTGATGGGAATCAACAAGTTTTTGAAGCTGGGATTAGGTAAAAAAGAGATTAAAGAGCTGGCGGTGACATTAGGCAGTGACGTTGCGTTTTTTCTGGATGGGCCTCTTGGATTGTGCACCGGAAGAGGGGAAAAAGTAAAAAAATTAGAAGGATGTGAATTTAGGGTATTATTGATTATCCCCGACGTAAGTGTTTCAACGAAAAGGGTTTACGAGAATTATCGGCACGATGAGGCGAAATACAGGCGGTTAAGTGAGGAAATAAACGTTTATATTGAGAAAAAGAGGATTGATTTAATCTGCGGGATGTGCGCAAATATATTAGAGGAAAGCTGCTTTGAGTTGCATCCGAAACTGGGAGTATTGAAAAAGAGGATTGAATCGCTGGGAATCAGGCCCGTTTGTCTGAGCGGGAGTGGTTCATCGATGTATTGCATTATTAACAACAGGAACGAGGAAACAGTTATGGCAAACCGTGATAAGCTCAAGCAAGAGTTCGGTTGCAGAAGCTTTATTGTAAATAACAACATGTGGTAGCAATTAGGCGAGGCAAGCATTATGGAAATCAGCGAAGTGCGAGTGAAGTTAATCGAGAACAAGGACGACAGGTTGAAGGCGTTTTGTTCGGTGACGATGGACAATGAGTTTGTGGTGCGTGACATCAAGATAATTGAGGGAACGAACGGTTATTTTGTGGCGATGCCGTCAAGGAAGATGAGCGACCACTGCGAGAAGTGCGGCGGGAAGAACCATTTGCGGGCGAAGTACTGCAACAACTGCGGGGCATCGTTGCCGGAAGACAGGGCGAGGAAGGACATGAAGGGCAGGATGAAGCTGCACGCGGACATCGCCCATCCGATTAACGCGGACTGCCGCAAGAAGATTCAGGACAGGGTGGTAATAGCTTTCAAGGAAGAGCTCGAGAAGTCGAAGGAGCCGGGTTATAAACCGGTCGATATGGATGAGCCGGACAACGAGGTCCCTGAGATAGTAACCTGAGATTTTCAATTTTTAAAATCACGTCGTATTAATGGAAACTTTGCGACGTTGATTAAATTGGAAACAAGAAGCTGGAACTCTAAAAAGAGATTATCCCCGATGTATAAGTCGGGGTTGACAGGCGGCCGAGCGCGGTGGGGCAAACTCGGCTGCTTTTTTTTATACGTTCAAATCGTTGAGCACCTTTTCGAGAGCAACGTCGAGGTGTTCATTGAGGTCGTATCTGCCTTCGGTAAGCTGCTTGCGAACGCGAAGGACCTTTTGCCTGCGGTTATCGGGAAGCGAGGCAATTGTTTTGAGCACCTTGCCGATAGGAGTGCTGTTCATATTGTCGAGTATTTGCTCCATAAGCAAATCCTCGTCGTCGGCCAGACAATCGAACATATCCTCGGAACTGTTCGGCTGGTTTGTAAGCCAATCTTTTCGAGTAGAATCGGACATTAGTGTTACCAAATCCATCACGCTGCAGGCGAAAGAATCCATTTTTTCGACCGTAAGCTGTTAACCACTATATCTTGTATGTCCCATAACTCCATTCAGGGACCCAATGCTGCTTTACAGTGTTGTTATCGACAATGAATATGAAAAAACTTTAACGAAGTTCTGTTTTTGCCTAACCATTTGCAGCAGCGAGGATTAGGTCGATTTTTAGGGAAAAATGGGGCTTCCAATACTGAAAAATGCTATAAAAAAAGTAGAAATGACCAAAGCAATTCGAGGTAAATGCCAGCCAAACAATAGGCGTTTGGCAATCAAAAAGGCATACCATATATAGTGGATAGGCCTTCGAGAAGCGAAAAAGGAGATTGCCGGGAAGGGCGGCAGATATTTCCGGACCCGTCTTCGCTTCGCTACGCCGTGGCAGGCCCGTCTTCGCCTATCCGGCTACGCTAAAAGCTATGCCGTGACGAAAAGGGCTACCCGGCTACGTTTAGGTAAACTCCGTGGCAAGTCCGGCCTGATTAAAACTACAACGCTGGTAAAAAAAGCGTAGAAAAGGTAGAGTGTCCTGCAGGAAAGTATGTGTGCGAAAAATAATATTGTGGAGCAAATCAGGGAAAAGATAGCTCGGATGTCGCAGGAGAGCCAGCGAGGGGTGATTCTGCAGCCGGGAGCGATAGGGGATTGTATCCTGACATTGCCATTGGCGGAGTTTATGAAGGAGACGGTCTGCCGGGGCGGGGTTGACATAATCGGACATACCGAATACATCGGAATACTGCCGGGGAGAAGCAGTGTTGATGCGGTGATATCGACTGATGCAATGGATTTACACCGGCTGTTTATAAAGGAGTCGGAATTCGCGCTTGCGGACGGGGACCTTTTGATAATGTCGTTTGCGGACTATACGTGGATAGTTACATTTCTGGGCGGGTCGGACAGCGATTTCGAGCAGAACCTGATATTCACGGCCAACTGCAGCCACAGCGCCGAGGTGATGACGTTAGAGATGAAGCCGAAAGAAGGGAAGGTTAAGCATATCAGCGATTTCTACAAGGAGCAATTCGTTGCACAAAGCGGATTATCCGCCAAGGATGGCAAGCCGACGGCTATTAAGCCGCTGATAAGGCCGACGCAGGCGGACAGAGACAAGGGCAGAGAGATACTGGACGAGGCCGGGGTCAGTCAGACGCTCAGGCCCGTAATCATTCATCCGGGCAGCGGGGGCGTGCATAAATGTTGGCATCTGGATAATTTTTTGTCGGCGGCGGGTATGCTGGCAAAGCAGGGCGCGGAAGTGGTATTTCTTATAGGGCCAGCCGAGCAGGAACGATTCGGCGAAGCAACAACGGCCAAAATCGGATTTGCTTCGAGGATACTTTCGAACCTGCCGCTGACAGACGTGCTCGCGGTTTTGAGCTGCGCGAGGGGCTACATCGGCAACGACAGCGGGATAACGCATTTGGCCGCGGCATTGGGATTGCGGACAGTTGCGGTGTTTGGCCCGACGGAGCCGGCGGTTTACGGTCCGGTCGGACCCGCGGTGACGGTGCTGCGGAGCAAGGGGTTAGATTTTACAGCAGCAATATCGAAGGAGCTGCAGGAAAAGACGGTAACTGCGATGTTAGAGGATAAAACCCCCTAATAAATTCAAATAATCCAGCGGATTGACCGATTGGAGAGAGTTGTTATAATATCTGCGAACTATCGAAGCGGTAAGAAATGTAAACAAAATGAATTCCGGAGGCGGAGGTTTCTGTGGAAGGTGGTTTTATGCCGATGAAAACATTGGGCGAACTGGCGGAATACATCGGGGGGCGGGTTATAGGCGATGCAAATGTGCAAATCCTTTCGGCAGCGACTTTGGGCAGGGCCGGCACAGGCGACATAAGCTTCCTCTCGAACGAGAAATACGAAAAGCAATTAGCAACAACCAAGGCAAGCGCGGTGATTGTGGGCAAGGACACTGTTACAACGAACGTGCCTCTTTTAATCGCGGAAGACCCGTATTACGCGTTTATGCAGATTATGGTTCTGCTGCACGGTCACCGCAAACACAAGAAGGTTGGCATCAGCCCGCGGGCGATAATTTCCGACAGCGCAAAGGTCGGCGCGGACTGCCAGATCCACGATTTTGTTACGATAGCCGACGGCGCGAAAGTGGGCGATGGGTGCATAATCTACCCGTGCTCGTATATCGGCGAGAACGTGCAAATCGGAAACGACTGCTTACTGTATCCGAACGCCGTCATTTACGAGGGATGCAAGATAGGCAACCGGGTGATAATCAACGCCAACGCCACAATCGGCGAGGACGGTTTCGGTTTTGCCAGCCATAACGGGGTTCACCACAAGATACCACAAATCGGCTGCGTGATAATAGAAGACGACGCGGAGATAGGGGCCGGCTGCGGGATTGAGCGTGGGACGCTGAATGATACCATCATAGGCCAGGGCAGCAAGTTAGGCGATTTGGTTGCGATAGGTCACGGGACAAGAATCGGCCCGCACTGCCTGTTAGTTGCGCAGGTAGGTGTGGCGGGTTCGACGACTATGGGGCATCACTGCATTGTGGGAGGGCAGGCGGGTATCGTTGGGCACATCACAATCGGCAACAACGTTGCAATCGGGGCGCAGGCGGGCGTAATCAACAGCGTCGGCGACGGCAAGGTTGTGCTGGGCGCTCCGGCGATAGATGCAAGCCAGGGGAAGCGCGCTTACGGCGTGATACAGTACCTGCCTGAGATGCGTCAAAACATACGTGAGCTTCAGGGAAAAGTTGAACGGCTTTTATCAGGCGGGCCTCGTGACGTTTCTCGCCCTGAGGAACCGTAACAAGACGATATGAGTCAAAGCGAGGTAGTGGGACTGATAGCAGGGGAGGGTCGGCTGCCTTTCGTAATAGCTGCCGGCGTGCGAGGGGCCGGGCTTAGGGTCGTGTGCGTGGGTCTTGCAGACAGCGTTGAAGCGGCTCTGGCAGGTGAGGTGGATGAATTTTACACTGTTCCTGTTGCGCGGCCGGGGAGGTGGATTGGCAAGCTGAAAAAGCACGGTGTGAGTCGTGCGATAATGGCAGGCGGGATTGCGAAGAGGCGGATATTCACACCGTGGCGAATCCTGCGTTATCTGCCTGACTGGCGGGCGGTGCGAATCTGGTACTGGCGGCTTCGCAAAAAGAACAAACAGAATGAAACGGTTTTGAGCGCGCTGGCGGACGAATTGGCCAGCGGGGGAATAATTTTGGAAGATTCGACGAAATACTGCAAAGAGCAGCTGGCGACGGAAGGGCCGATGACGGGAGGCAGGCCGGGCGGTGCGATTGCCAATGACATTGAATTCGGCTGGCCGATTGCGAAGAAAATGGCGGAGATGGACATAGGGCAGGCGATAGCGGTCAAGGAGAGAGAGGTGATAGCGGTCGAGGCGATAGAGGGGACGGCGGAAATGATAGAGCGCGCGGGCCGGCTGTGCAAAGCGGGCGGGTGGACCTTGCTGAAGACGGCGAAGGCAGGACAGGATATGCGATTCGATGTTCCCTGTGTGGGGCCGGACACCATAAAGGCGCTAGCTAAAAACGGGGGCAAATGCTTAGTCGTCGAAGCGGGCAAGACGATAATCATCGACAAAAGCGACACCATCAAACTTGCAATTGAGATGGGCATAACAGTTGTGGGGCGATGAGACCTTGGACGACGATTTTGAAAAAATACGGCAGAACAACTGTACTTTATATATTAGAAAAAAGTTTCGAGACAGTGTTCCGGCGCAAGCTCTTATATCAGGCGAAGAAAAGCTGCGAGAGCATTATAATCTGAAAATGGTTCCGTCTTCGGAGTTTGCCCGGGTTTACAGGTTTTACATCAACGTTGACGGCGTTGAGAGGGAAGTTTATCTGAAACAATTTCTAAGCAGGAGCAGCTTAGAATTTATCAAGAGCGTTTTTCGCGGCAGCCGGGCCAGGCGCGCTTTTAAGGCAGAGTTAATGCTGGCCAGGAATAATTTTGACGTCCCTGAAACCCTGGCGATTGGCGAGTATCGAAGCCGGTTTTTTCATACGAAAAGTTTTTCAGCTACTTTCGGGATTGAAGATTCAAAACCAGTATATCGATTTATCTGTGAAACAACTCAAGAGCAGCTGGCAATCCGTCGCGAGGCGATACAAGCATTCGGACGAATCGTTGGGAGAATGCACGCCAAAAATATTTTTCACGGCGACCTTAGGTTAAATAACGTACTTGTCAGGCGGGAAGGTGGAAACTATCGGTTCTTTTTTCTCGACAACGAGCGAACAAAAAAATTCAGTAATCTTCCTTTCAAGCGTCGAGTCAAAAACCTTGTGCAGGTGAATATGGTGCCCCCTGACATCCTAGGCAGAACCGACCGAATGAGATTCTTCAGAGAATATTGTGCTGAAACAGGGACAGGCAGAGAGGAGGGAAAAACTTTAATAGCAGCAACTATCAAAAAAACCCGCCAGCGATTAGACGAACGAAATAGAACCCGCAAAGAACTGAAAAAAACACTGCGGACAAAGGCCGGGCATTTGTGGATTGAAGCCGGCAATTACCAGGCGATGTTCGGTAAAAGTTTCAACCGGGAAACAGAGGCGCAGGATTTTATAGAGAATCTTGAACGGCTGATAAAGACAGGGCGGATTCTCAAAGAAGATGGTAATTGTATTGTCTCCCAAATAAGATGGAACGACAGAGAAATGGCGGTCAAGCAGTATGTTCCCAAAGGGCTTATTCATTCGTTGCGACAAACAATAGGAAAATCCCATGCCAAACTGGACTGGCTGAACGGGCATCGGCCCAAGATGCCGAACACAGCGGCGAATAAACCTCTGGCCTATATTGAGAGGAAAAGGTCAGGGCTTGTTTGGAAGACATACTTCGTGACGGAATATAACGAAATGTAAAAACCGAAGCCGGCAAATATAGGCTATCGTGAAATAACACATTCTCTGATTAAATCCCCAGTTTCTGTTTGAGCAGCATAGCAGATAAAAGAACAAGGGGCCTTAAGCCCGTTCTAAATTCGAGTGATTTGTGCAAATACTCGCGGGCGATGCGAGAATTGCCTTCAGCGACAGCACACTTGGCTACTCTGTATGCCTCCCGGCTGAGCCGGCGCATAGCAACCCTTCGCGGCACAGCCGAACTGCCGCCTTTCTCATAATAGAAACAGCGAAGGACATCGAGTTCTTTAATTCTATTAACGGCAGAGGCAACGGAAAAATTGGCCGAATGACGGCGCCTCTTGAAGGTCGGCTCCTTCAGGGCAATGAATCTATATTTCGTGGAAAGGCGCAGCCATAAATCGTAATCGGAACACACAGGCAGGGACGTATCAAAACCACCCTCGCTGCGCAGCAATCTCGCGGGAAACATAGAGCCGCAGGAGTGGACCAGGATATCTTCGAAGAGGTACCTGGTAATGAAGCCGGTACGGAGCTTACGTTTGCATCTGCCGGTAACATTGCCATGTTCATCTATTCGGATATAGGGACCGTACACGACCACCGGCTCACTTTCGGACTCAGCCGCCATTACCATTCGCTCCAAAGCATCAGGCACCAACAAATCGTCTGAGTCGAGGAAAGTAACGTATTGCCCTTTTGCCAGCTCTATGAGCTTATTTCGAGCGGCGGCGTCGCCGGCGTTTTCCTGCCAGTAGTATCTGACCTTGCGGCCATAATTCTTAATCATTTCTTCGGTGCCGTCGGCTGAGCCGTCGTCAACGATTACAACCTCGTAATCCTTATATGTCTGGGCAAAGCAGCTTTGCACGGCTTCTTCGAGATAACGCTTGCGATTATAAGTAGGAATACAGATGCTTACGTTTGCCATAGAAGTAAACTTACACCCTTTTTGCTTACTAACCTATTCTGCTGTGTCGTTACTGTCGTGTATAATTTTTAAAATTTTGCCGACTTCTCGCTTGGAAGATTTAGACTCTGTCTCGAAATAAATTCTTACATTATTTAACTTTTTGCAGAATTTTGCCTTAAGCCTGCTGCGGTCTTTCAAATAATGCCTGCGGTAAACTTTCCCAGCCTCTTCCCTTCTTGCCGTTTTTAAGGTGCCAGAATACATAACAGTCTTCGACAAAGGATGCTTTCTATACGCCCCTAGCACAAACGGAATGTGATAGAATTGCGTAATTTTACTCAACTTCACAAACAGGTCATAATCCATACAAAATTTCAATTCTTCTTCAACTCCATCGACCTGGCTCCAAAGCTCGCTGCGAAAGAAGGTTGTCTCCTGTGGAATTGCCAAATGGTGCCGGAAAATCCTGGCATTGTACGAGGGAGCCCGAGTCAGAGAAAGAAAATTTCCTCTTTCGTCTATGGTTATACGATTGCCGTAAACTATACCGACGTCGGAATTATTCATCAGATAATATACGGCTATCTTAACGGCTGACGGCATTAACAAATCATCGGAATTAAGCCAGTTAAAAATCCGTCCCGTAGCACGTTTAAACCCCTTATTGATGGCATCACTTTGACCTTTGTCGGGTTCACTAATCCAATAGGCCAACCTGTCCTGATACCTCTTTATGATATCTACACTGCCGTCGGTTGAGCCGCCGTCAATAATGATGTATTCAATATCAGGGTAGTCCTGATTCAAAACGGACAGAATGGTTTTCTCCAAATACCCGGCCTGGTTATATGACGGCGTTACAATAGTAACCTTGGGGAGCATAAATAATTCTTTCATTTTAGCCAGCTTCGCAGGAACTTCATTATTTTTCTGCGAGTTTGTTTGATGAGTCTGTGGGACTTATAGTTCCACCTGATGAAATGAGATAAATCCTCCCACATTGTTGTTGGAGGCAGATTGCTGACTTTCAAAAAGTATTTCTTTGCATTCGCATAAGCATCGAACAGCATTTGTTCCCTGCAGGATGTGCCGGAAGCGATTGTAATACTGCCGGAATGGGCCAAAAAGTGTGCCAAAGTGTCAGGGACATAAGCATATTTCGGATAATCCGCCGCGGTCAAAAGAAATATCAAAAGGTCTTCTCCCACTCCGGAATTGTTGCCATATATTCCTTTTGCGCCTGGTATGGCCGGTAGAAGGTTTTTCAAGGCATCCTGCCGCCTGAAAATAGCACAGCCGGGGGAGATAGTACCGCGCATCGACAATAAGAATTTGATGAAATCTTTCGTATCTCCGAGGCCTGGAGGATGTTTGAAAGCAATTCGCTTTTTGTCTTTATTTTCATAGTGAATTATCGCATTAGAGTAGACAAACCCTACGTTATCATTCAGCAATTCGATGGTTTTCTCCATAAATTTCAGTTCCAACCAGTCATCATCGTAGTTGATATGAACTATCTCACCGGTTGCCTGTTCGATACCGTCTCGCCAGCAGACGATAGGGCCTTTGTCCTGTTCCCTGCGTATATAGCGGACTTTGTCCTTGTATCTCGACACAACTTCCGGCGTATTATCCGTGCTGCCATGGTCACATACAATTACTTCGCAGGGATACGTTTGGGCAATTGAAGTTTCGATTGCGCGGGGGAGAAGGCCAGCGCGGTTGAACGTCGGAATTATGATTGATGCGGCTTTCACCTTTTTCCCCTTATTTAAGCAATGCTTTTTTCAGAAGTGTAACATCTGCAACTAATGAGTCAGGAGTCGTTTCGTTTATGCCTTTGATTTGAATATTTTTGTTGGCTAATTTCATAACGTGGCGGGCAATATCTATTATTCGTTTTCCTTCACCCGAGCCGATATTGACAATGCCTATAAAATGTTTGCGAGCCAGATGGAGAATGCAATCAATAACAGTTTCCGCGTCAACCATATCTCGCACACAATCGGGGTTAACAATATTTAACGTGCCGTTTTCCGGCGTTGCCTCTATTTTTCGGCGAAGCGTCGGGACCAGATAGGGTTCTTTTTGTATTGCGCTTGTAAAACTGAAAATCCTGCCGACACAACAGGGAACTTCATACTGCCCTAATATGGGGATGGATATTTGCTCTGATATGAGTTTAGTCATTCCATAAATAGTTGCCGGCTCTTTATGACTAATCTCTTTTAAGGGGTCCGTGCTGTCGGCAGGTTGCTTTCTATATACATGGCTTGTTGATGCGATGAAAAGCCAGCAAGAGTGTTGTGTTTTAATTATCTCTTTGCAAATATAATATGAACCTATCGCGTTTACCTCGTAGGCCCTTAATGGATCGTTCTCGACATCGGGTATTGGCACAATGGCCGCAAAATGAAAAAAGTAATCAAAATTGTGCATCGAAAACCAACTATGCAGTGACACGGTATCTGTTATATCGCAAGGACAAAACGTAACTTTGACGCCTTGTTCTTCAAATCTCCTGGAGATAATAATCCCCAAAACTCCCTCGTGTCCTGTAATCCCAATATGTTTACCCCTGAAGGCGCTATAGTCTTCGAATACCGGCACAAGAGCGGGCTGGTCAAAAATCTGCCTGCGTATCATTTCGAATTCTCGTCCAGCGATTCTAAAATGGTAGATACCAACAAGTCGATTCTTTCGTGGCTTAACAATTTTGAATGGCAGCCGATAAATATACCTCTTTCGTGAACTGTCTGAGCTCCAACAAACGGCCCCATACTCAAATCCACATTAAAGAGTTTTGTTGCGGGCTGTACCGCCATATTCCCGGAAACAATCGGCCGAGTATCAATTCCACGCGTTAGCAGTCGGTCGGTCAGTGTTTTTCTTTCAATATTCAAATCATG
Organism: Planctomycetota bacterium; assembly: GCA_043811995.1. Taxonomy (GTDB): domain Bacteria; phylum Planctomycetota; class Phycisphaerae; order Sedimentisphaerales; family Anaerobacaceae; genus Fen-1362. The sequence continues at coordinate 5,618 of JBDRMP010000016.1, read as the reverse complement.
GCTTATCAAGAAGGGAAAACCAAACCAGCAAGGTAGAATACTTTCCGGGGATTTCGGAAAAGCGATTTGATTTTCCCATAATTTATGTGCACGAAAGGCCTTTTGCAAATTGTAAAAATTGGCACGTCGGCTTTTGTTCATTTCCTCCAATCGCTTCATTTGCTCTAATCCAAAAGCGGCCTGTATTTCCATAGGCCTGAGATTATACCCCATGTTGATAAAGAGGAACCTCGGGTCAATGTGATTGTAACGTGATTCGAGCTCTGACCGATTACTAAGTTCCCTTGCCCAGCCATGCGTTCTAAGACACTTCAAAAGGTCAGCGTCTTCTTGGTTCCTGGCTACAATCATACCTCCCTCTATGGTAGTCATGTGATGAGAAAAATAGAAGCTGAAAGTCCCAAAATCTCCTATAGTGCCAAGAAAGTCGTTTTTATATTTAGACCCAAGAGATTCACAGGTATCCTCAATCAATATGAGATTGTGCTCTTTAACAAGTTTCAGCAAGCCGTTCATGTCCGTGGAATTGCCTAATACATGAACCATCATAATAGCTTCTATCCTGTGTTTTTTCATCGCCAATTGAAGGGAGTCGATTGACATATTTAGTGTTTCAGCATCGACGTCAACCAGCACGGGTATTAAGCCCGTTTGAACAATAGGCCACAGAGATGTCGGCCAGCAGATTGCCGGGATTGCAACCTTTGACCCCGCCTTTAAATGTCCCTTTCGCAGCGGATTGGTAATCGCTGAAAAGACCAGGAGGTTGGCCGATGAGCCCGAGTTTGTCATTATTGCATAGGGAACGTTTAAAAAATCCGAGAATTTTGTCTCGAAATCCTTTACCTGTGGCCCCATTGTAAGCTGGCCGCTTAGTAAAGTTGAGATGGCACATAAAATTTCCTTGTTATCATAACTTGAGTCAACCAGAGGAAATAATATATTTCTTTCGCTCACCACAGGCACACTCCCGTAAACACATGGTTTCAAATATACGTTGGAATAATAACGCTAACTCGCAGCATCGTGTTCATCTCCAACTTATCGCACTTTGCAGGATAGTATCTCGGTCTGGTATAATCGCTCAAGCTTTTTTACGAGGACTTCGTGCGCGTAACAATGACGGACCCGGGTCCTCGCATTATCAGATACTTTTATCAACTCCTGTTCCGGCATTGTCGCCACCTCCACCATAGCTTCCACAAGAGCATTTTCGTCTTTCGGAGGGACCAAATATCCAACCTCCCTGCTATTAATAACCTCAGGAATTCCTGAGAGCAAAGAAGCAATGCAGGGAACCCCTGCTGACATAGCTTCCAGAATAACCAGCGGCATTCCCTCTGAGCCTATCGATGACAAGACAAGAACATCCATTGCCCTCAATACTTTCGGAATATCGGCCCTTCTTCCAAGAAAGTGGATTGACTGGCAGGCAGTTGTTCTTGCCGCTTCAGCTTCCAGTATTTCTTGCAACCGGCCTTCGCCCACAAGTATCAAATGCGCCGATGGCACACGTTCTTTGACCTTTTCAAAAGCCCTGATAAGGTAAATATGCCCTTTGTTTGGAGCAAACCGTGCTATGGTACCATATACAAACGCATCCGGCGGTATTACGCCTAAATTACTTTTTGCCTGGACTTTGGTGAGTGACACATTGGCAAACCGCTCAAAATCAACCGAGTTTTCCAACGCAATCACTTTATCAGAAGAAACAGAGGGGTTATTCTTCAACACATCGTCCCGGACGCTTTTGGCACAACCGATTACTCTGGTAACTTTTTTGAACATGAAAAAGTTAAGCAGCTTTCTTCTTGCATTTCTGGTCCTGCCCAATCCGTGCACGTGAGAAAAAATCACCGGCGTGCCAGCAAATATTCCCGCCAAAGTACCGTAGAAGCTTGCCTTGTGGCGATGGCAGTGAAGTATATCAACTTTTTCGGCACTAAGGATTTTTAGCAATTTCCAGCATATTGTAAGACTAAATGCTCTGAGCTTTTGTTTTTCGGAAACATAGATAACGTTGTGACTTTCCCTATCAGCGTCTTTTGGGCCCGGGCTTTTTTTTGTCAGGCTGAGCGTGATAACCCGGAAGCGGCCCGGATTTAATCGCAGAGCAAGCTCATTTACGGAAGTCCCGTCTCCCATATACTGTGACCAGAGCATAGCTACCGTAATTCTGCTTTCCTTCATAGCGGTAATCCCATTCTTTATCAAAGAATCATCGATTTGAATACATTGATTCGTAATACTTCTGGTAATCGCCTGATATGACGTTTGCCAGCCATTTGCGGTTGGCGAGATACCAGTCAATGGTTTTGTTAAGGCCCTGTTCGAAAGAGACGGAGGGTTTCCAGCCGAGCCGGCTGATTATCTTCGATGCGTCGATGGCGTAGCGTCTGTCGTGGCCCGGGCGGTCGGTAACGCGTTTAATGAGCGATTTCGGTTTTTTGAGGCGGTCGAGAATCAGCTCGACTACGGCCAGATTGGTTTTTTCGTTGCAGCCGCCTATATTGTAGATTTCGCCCGAGGTGGCTTCCGTGAGGACCTTCCAGACGGCGGTGCAATGGTCATAAACATAAAGCCAGTCGCGGATTTGAAGGCCGTCGCCGTAAACCGGCAGGTCCTTGTCATTGAGGGCGTTGTTAATCATCAGCGGTATGAGTTTTTCGGGGAATTGATACGGCCCATAATTATTCGAACACCGAGTTATGTTGTATTTGACGCCCCAGGTGTGGCCGAAGGCGCGGACAAGCAGGTCGGCGGAGGCCTTGCTGGCGGAATATGGCGAGTTAGGGCTAAGGGTGGTAAGTTCCGAGAATTTGCCTTCCGGGCCGAGGGCACCATAGACCTCGTCGGTTGAAATCTGGACGAAACGCTGTAGTTTTTTATCCCTTGCGGCCTCGAGAAGCGTCAGCGTGCCCGTGACGTTGGTCTCAACAAAAATTTTCGGCTCTGTGATGGAGCGGTCAACGTGGCTTTCTGCGGCGAAGTTCACAATTGAATCGACTTCGAACTCGTCTATGATTCGTTCTATCAGGGCGCTATCGCAAATGTCGCCTTTTATGAATTTGTGGTTCGGGTGGTTTTCAAAGCCGGCCAGATTTTCAAGATTTCCGGCGTAGGTGAGCTTGTCGAGATTGACGACGAAACAGTCGGGATGTTCGGCGAGCACCATCCGCACAAAGTTGCTGCCTATGAAACCCGCTCCGCCTGTAACCAGTAATCTTCTCATAGTTTCGTCAGGAACTCCTCCAAAGGGACCTGCCAAGATTTAATCGGGCCGCTGAGCAGGGGCCTGATTTTACTACAGTCGAACCTGCTGTTCAGGGGTCTGGCAGCGGCGGAAGGATAGTCGCTGGTTTTGCGGCGTGTCAACTGCGCTTCCAGACCGAGTGCCTGGATGATAAACTGTGCGACGCCGAATCGGCTTGTATAGCCCTGGCTTGCAAAATGGTAAATACCGGTTGGTTTCTTGTAAACAAGGTCGCAGACGGCCTTTGCCGCTTCGGTGGTTGCCGTAGGCGAGCCGATTTGGTCGTCAACAACCTTCAGCTCTTCTCCCATTCGTACTTTTCGCAGGAACTTTTTTACGAAGTTATCGCCGGCCAGTCCGTAGGTCCACTCAAGCCGGACTATACAATGCCGGCATCGGTTTTCGGCCAGAAGGCGTTCGCCCGCCAGCTTGGTCCTGCCGTAGGCGTTAATGGGGTGCGGGATATCTTTTTCGATATAGGGTTTGCTGTTTGCGCCGTCGAAAACAAAGTCAGTGCTGATATGAAGGACCCAAGCGCCGGAGTTTCTCGCGAGAATGGCGAGCTGCCCGACGGCCTCAGTGTTGACACGAAACGCCATCTCGGTTTCGGTCTCGGCCTTTTCGACGTTGGTGTAGGCAGCGCAATTGATAATTGTCTGCGCTCCTTTAACCGCCTCGGCCAATTGGTGCGGGTTGGTTATATCAAAATCAGGCAAGTCGAATACCTTGAAATCCAGTCCCCGGCTTTGGCACTCTGCAGCGACGTCGGTGCCGAGCATACCTTTGCCTCCGAGGATGATTATCTTGTCGACTGATTCAGTCATTTGACTTCCTTGAACTTAGGCAATTTGTCCTTCGGGACATCCCGCAGCCGGGGGTATTCGGCATCTTTATTCGATACAATCGGTGAGCCGACGGGCCAGGGGATTGCGAGGTCGGGGTCGTTAAAGATTACGCCGGCTTCCGCGGCGGCATTATAGTAGTCGGTGCATTTGTATGAGAACAGGGTGGTGTCGTTTAGGACGCAAAAGCCGTGTGCGAAACCCGGCGGGATATACATCTGTTTGTGATTTGCCGCTGAGAGATTTTCCGCGACCCACTGCCCGAAGGTGGTCGAGCCGAGGCGGATATCGACGGCGACATCGAAAACCTCGCCGGAGAGCACCTGCACTAATTTACCCTGTGAATTCGGATACTGAAAATGAAGCCCCCTCAGGACATTTTTTGCTGAAAAGGAGACGTTATCCTGCACAAAGGGCGATTTAATACCTGCCTGCTCGTATCGATTTTGGTTGAAGGTCTCCAAAAACCAGCCGCGAGCGTCGCCGAAGGCATCTGGTTCGATAATCAGCACTTCCGATAGTTTGCTTTTCGTTATCTTCATTTATTAACGCTAACCCTCTTTGCCACAGAGAACAAACAAATATTTTTAGCCACAGAGAACACAGAGACCACAGAGAACTTTTTTCATTATTTTAATGTAGGGCGGGCTTTATCCCGCCAAACCGATTTATTTTAATCGATGATTACGAGGATTTCACGGTTTTTTTTGACAATGCCAAACTTGCCGTTATAATTCAATAGCCAGAGGATATGCTTTTGGGATTTCCGGTTCCCTGAAAGGAAAGTTAATGTCTATTAGGATTATCTGTGAAAAGTGTGGAAAACCGGTAAAAGCTCCTGATTCTGCTGCTGGAAAACGGGGAAAGTGCCCATTCTGCAAAAACTCCGTTCAAATTCCCTCTTATGTACCCATAAATGATACAGTAACGAAAACAACAGCTAATAAGAAAGAGCATGTCCCAGGTGTAGTTGAAAAAGGAACAACAATTAAGCAAGCACGTCTCAATGAGCAAAAGACTTTGGTAACAAGCATACGAGGATGGTTAGTGATGCAATTTATTGCCGTTGTTACGCTTATAATTGTTACCGCATTATCATTTATATTATCATTTAATATGTTAAATTTGCATCCTGCCCTACGGTTCTTACTAACCTTAATAGCCATTTTCTTGGGTTTTCTTGCTATCAATGCATGGTGGTTGCAGAGATGGGCTATTCTATGCGAAGTGTTTTTTTATAGTGGGATCTCATTATGGAACTTAATCGTGTTAATTTCCAACCTTCCTCAGCTGAATGGGGAAATCTTGTTTTACGCATCAGGGAGCATATTCATTACCTGGGTATTTTTTCGCGCTTATAAAGCAGATTTGAGCATCGATAGTGAACTTGTCCCGTCCATAGTTGGAGGTTGAAAAAAGCAATGGCTACTCCGGCCTGATTTTGTGTAAAATTGGGCCAGATAAACAATTATATTTTTTGAAAGGAGTAGCCATGCAGAAGAAATTGTATCAAATTACAGACA
>JBDRMP010000015.1:0-11094 GCA_043811995.1 Planctomycetota bacterium | reverse complement strand
GCTATCAGCAGTTATGGATACTTGAAGCGAAGCTGAAAGAGTTGGCTGAAGAAGAAAGAATTGACGGAAAATCAAAGGTAGCGTAAACTATGAGAACTGGAGTAGCCATTCAAACCTCCAACTACGATTGGGACAATGTCGCGCAATCAGGAAATGACTATTCTTTTTCTCTTATCAGCCATATGATTGACCGAGATGAGTTGATGAATATTTGTCGTAAATTCTTTGCAAATGTTATGTGTATTGACTTAGACAGTTCATTCTATGACATATTCATTATCTGCTCCAATGATGAAGCTACTTTAACAGCTTCGCTTGCTAAAATGCCAGATGCGACAGGTCAAAGACGGCTTGATCGAAGCAATCCCAGAAAGTAACAACTGCGAGAACGATATGTTGCAACAGTTTTTAATGAACGGAATCATTGTGGGGTGCATTTACGCTCTTCTCGCTTTAGGTTTTGCCATCATTTATCGCACGGTTCGTTTTTTTCATTTTGCACACGGGGTAATATATGCAAGTGGAGCATATTTTGCGTATAGCGTATTGCGTTTAGCGTTTACTCAAAATAATTCGCCTGCGGTATTGATATTGGCTGTTTTGGCGGGAGTAGTCGGGGCGGGGATTTTGGGAGTTCTTATTGACCGGCTTATTTATAAGCCGTTACGCAAGAAAAAAGCACCGAATTTAGTATTCCTTTTGGCATCGTTCGGGATATTTATCTTCATTCAAAACCTCATTCAACTTATCTTCGGGGCACAGATACTTTCAATTAGAACCGGGCCGGTAAAAGAAGGCCATCATATCTTAGGTGCGGTAATCACAAATATTCAGATTCTGATTTTGGTTGTCTCTGTGTGTCTCTGTATAGCTCTGTGGCTGTATATTAAGAAAGCAAAGTTAGGCAAGGCGATGAGGGCGGTTGCAGATGACCCGTTGGCGGCGAGCGTCGTGGGGATAAATCCGGAAAGGATTACATTAGTTGCGTTTGCAATCGGCTCGATGTTAGCAGGTGCGGCGGGGATACTTGTCTCGTTAGAAACGAATATCGAGCCGACGATGGGTATGAACGCAATCCTCAAAGGCATAATCGCTTCAATCATCGGCGGAATCGGCAGCATACCCGGCGCGATGTTCGGAGGTCTTTTCCTTGGCCTTGCCGAGAATTTGGGGATTTGGAAGATTTCAGCCGGATGGAAGGACTGCATCGCCTTTGTGATTCTGATTGTGTTTTTATTATTTAGGCCAAGCGGCATTATGGGCGTGAAAACGCAGGGAGAACGATTGTAAGTAATGGAATACTTTTTGCACATATTAGTTATCACAGGTATCTATATCATTCTCACATTGAGCTTGAATCTCGTTGTGGGATATACGGGATTGGCTTCGCTGGGTCATGCCGCATTTTCCTGTGTCGGGGCTTATGCGTCGGCGTTATTGGCCTTGAATTATGGCGTTTCGCCCTGGATAGGTTTAATTATCGGCGCGTGCGTTGCGGCTATTTTGGGAATTGTCATAGGTGCGCCTTCACTTCGCTTAAAGGGTGATTACCTTGCGATTGCGACGTTCGGGTTGGGCGTGATTGTTTATTCAGTGGCGAAGAACTGGGTATCGGTAACTCGCGGGCCGATGGGCTTGCCTGGGATACCGGGATTTTCGTTTTTCGGATACCCGATTCAAGCAATATGGGCATATCTGATTTTAGTAGCGGTCTTTGTCCTGCTTACATTCTTTGTGATACAGCGGATAGTAGATTCACCGTTTGGCAGGATACTGCGGGCGATAAGGGAAGATGAGACGGCTGCCCTTGCGGTCGGCAAAGACGTGAACAAATACAAAATCATCGTCTTTGCAATCGGTGCCTTTTTCGCAGGGATAGCGGGCAGTTTATATGCCCACTATATAACATTTATTGACCCGTCGAGTTTCACGGTGATGGAGTCGATAACGATATTACTAATGGTCGTCTTTGGCGGGATGGGAAGTTTGTCGGGTTCGTTTATCGGGGCGGCGGTTCTTGTGATATTGCCTGAACTGCTTCGCTTTGTCGGTATGCCAAGCTCTGTGGCCGCACCGCTTAGACAAATGATTTATGGCCTGTTGCTTGTTATTCTTATGCTCAAACGACCACAGGGTATTGTGGGTAAGTACAGGTGGACTTAATTCGATGCTCGATAGTGAAAACATATTATCGGTAAAAGGGTTGAGCAAGGTGTTTGACGGCGTTAAGGCCGTTGACGATATCTCCTTCGAGTTAAAGAAGGGAGCTATCACTGCTTTGATAGGCCCCAATGGTGCAGGCAAGACAACGGTATTTAATCTGATTACAGGTTTTTTGCGGCCTGACAAAGGCACGATTTATTTTAACGGCAGGCCGATTGCCTCGATGAGTCCTCACAGAATTGCCCGGCTTGGTTTGGTAAGGACTTTTCAGAACGTTCGCCTGTTCCCTCAAATGTCGGCGATTGAAAACGTTATGCTCGGATTAAAATACACGAGGGGAGAAAGCTTGTATGCGGCCCTGTTAAAGACCAAAGCAATGAAAAAGGAAAACAAGGCCAACACTGAACGCGCCTTAAAGTACCTGCTGCAAGTCGGCCTTGAGCAAAAAAAAGACGAACTGGCGGGTAATCTTTCTCACGGTCAACGAAAGCTGCTTGAAATGATTAGGGCACTGGCATTAGAGCCGCAGGTTCTTTTGCTCGATGAACCGGCAGCCGGATTGTTTGCGAGTATGGTCAGTGAAATGAAGCAGACAATACGCAAGCTGCGCGATGCCGGAAAGACGATTCTTTTCATCGAGCATGATATGAAAACAGTTATGGATATTGCCGAATACATAGTGGTTCTTAGTTACGGGAAGAAAATCGCTGAAGGGACGCCGAAGCAAATCCAACAGAATGGGGCCGTAATAACGGCATATCTCGGCAGGAGAAGAACGCTTGCTACTTGAGGTTAAAAATCTGACTGTTCGTTACGGAGCGGTTGTTGCGCTCAAGGATGTCTCCTTTGAAATTAATGAAGGTGAGATTGTAGCATTGATTGGACCAAACGGGGCGGGTAAATCAACCGCCCTCAAGGCCGTAAGCGGCCTGCTCAAAGCATCGGATGGAACTATAGATAAAGGCGAGATTTTCTTTGAGGGCGGTAGTATAAAGGATTTACGAACCGACCAGCTTGTTACTAAAGGGTTGTCTTTAGTGCCGGAAGGCAGACGCGTTTTTCCCACTATGACCGTTTTGGAAAACCTTGAAATGGGTGCGTTTACCCGCAATGACAAAGCTGCTGTAAAAAGCGATGTGGATAACGTATTAACGTTTTTCCCACCTCTAAAGCAACGGCTTTACCAAAAGGCCGGCACTCTTTCAACCGGTGAACAGCAAATGCTCGCCATAGGCAGGGCTTTAATGCTTAAACCAAAGCTGCTTTTGGCTGATGAACCGTCGCTGGGGCTTTCGCCCAATTACGTTGAACTGATTTTCGATAAGTTTACAGAAATCAATAAAAATGGCACCAGCATTCTCCTGGTCGAGCAGAATGCTATGGAGGCCCTTAGGACTGCGCACAGGGCTTATGTCTTTAACATCGGAGCGATTTCACTTAGCGGCGCCTGCCCCAATCTTCTAACTGATGAAACAGTCAGAAAATCCTATCTGGGCGGCTAAGATAGCTTAATAATCGATTCTGCTCTATATCAAGCCGAATATCCGGTATCGAGTATCTAAAATCATCAATCTGAAATTGGAACCGCGCCTTTGTGGTGAATAATCGACAATCTAAAATCGGCAATCGGAAATCTAAATTGCCTTTCCGCTCTTGACGCCGGCCGGCGAAAATAGTATCATTCTGAGCTTTGTTTTTGCTTGTCTCGGCGTAGCCGAAGGCGAAGACGGGTGCCGGAAATTGGGCTGTAATAAGGCATAATTCCGCGCGTTTGCGGGTATGCGGTGAACTAATGAAAAGGAGAAAATAACGATGGCGAACAAAATGGTGTATTTCTTCGGCGGCAAAAAAGCCGACGGAAACGCGAAAATGAAAAACCTCCTCGGCGGCAAGGGCGCTAACTTAGCCGAAATGGCAAAGCTCGGCGTGCCCGTCCCCCCCGGCTTTACCATCACTACCGAGGTCTGCACTTATTTCTATAAGAATAAGAAAAAATACCCCGCCGGCCTTAAGGAAAAGGTCGCCGAGGCCATGCGAAAGGTCGAGAAGATTATGGGCAAAAAATTCGGCGACCCCAAAGACCCTCTCCTGATATCCGTCCGCTCCGGCGCCCGCAAGTCAATGCCGGGCATGATGGAAACTGTGCTGAATGTCGGGTTGACGACGAAGACGATACCGGGGCTGGTTAAGAGAAGCGGGAGTGAGCGGTTTGTGTATGACGCGTATCGTCGGCTGATTATGATGTATTCGGACGTGGTGATGGAAAAGGCGGCGGGCGTTGAGCCGAAAGAAGACCAGGGGATTCGCAAGCAGCTCGAAAAGATAATGGACCACATCAAGCAGCAAAAGGGCTACAAATCCGACACCGACCTGACCGCGACGGACCTTAAGAACATCTGCGAGCTGTTCAAAAGCAGGGTAAAAGAGGTGTTAGGCAAGGAATTCCCGGATGAGCCGAACGCCCAGCTCTGGGGCGGTATCGACGCGGTGTTTTCGTCGTGGAACGGCAAACGCGCCGTCAGCTATCGTCGCATCGAAGGCATACCCGATGAATGGGGCACGGCGGTAAACGTGCAGACAATGGTATTCGGCAATATGGGCGAGAATTCCGCCACGGGCGTCGCCTTCACACGCAACCCGGGCAACGGCGACAATCACTTCTACGGCGAATACCTGATTAACGCACAGGGCGAGGACGTCGTCGCAGGTACCAGGACACCCGCTCCCGTTAACGAGGTTTCAAAGAGCGAGCACAATAAAAACCTGGTATCGCTGGAAAAGGCGATGCCGAAGATTTACAAGGAATTGTTCGCCATCCAGAAGAAGCTCGAAAAGCACTATCACGATATGCTGGATATCGAGTTCACGATTGAAGACGGGCGGTTCTGGATGCTGCAGTGCCGAGTCGGCAAGCGCAACGGGCCTGCGGCGGTGCGAATGGCAGTGGATATGCTGAAAGAAAAACTCATCAAGAAAGAAGAAGCTGTGATGCGCGTCACGCCGGGACAGTTAGATGAACTGCTGCATCCGATTATCGACCCCAAGGCCGAGAAGGCAAGCAAGCCAATTGCAAAAGGATTACCGGCCGGGCCGGGCGGGGCGGTCGGCCAGATTGTCTTCACCGCTCAAACAGCGGTTGACTGGAACAAGTCGGGCAAAAAGGTAATTCTCGTCCGCGAAGAAACCAACCCGGAAGACGTCGAGGGTATGCGTGCCGCAGAGGGTATTTTGACGGCGCGAGGCGGAATGACCTCGCATGCCGCGCTTGTGGCACGCGGGTGGGGCAAGTGCTGCATCGTCGGATGCGGGGCGCTGGAAGTAGATTACGGCAAGAAGGAGCTGCTCGTCGGCGGCAAGGCCCTCAAGGAAGGGACATGGATTACGCTCAACGGAACGAAAGGGCTTGTTTACGAAGGTAAATTGCCGACTCTCGATGCAGCGGAAGAGAATGCGGCGTTCACCAGCTTTTTGAAGATTTGCGACAGCGTCAGGAAATTAGGCGTTCGCACAAACGCAGATACGCCTGAGGACGCGAAAAAGGCAAGACAATTAGGCGCAGAAGGTATAGGGCTATTCAGGACGGAGCATATGTTCTACGGCAAGGGCAGCGATGAGGCGCTGTTTATACTGCGAAAGATGATTGTCTCGAAGGACGCGGCCGAGCGCAAAAAAGCGCTCGACGAATTGTTCCCATACGTTAAGAAGGACTTCAAGGGGACATTGGAGGCGATGGACAATCTGCCCGTGGTGATTCGACTGCTGGACCCGCCTTTGCACGAGTTTGTTCCGAGAGAAAGGCATCGGTTAGAGGCGCTGGCCAAAGACCTCAATATATCGCTCGATGAGCTGGCAAAACGGGCAGACGCCCTGCACGAGTCGAACCCGATGATGGGTCATCGCGGAGTGCGCTTAGGAATCACGTATCCTGAAATCAGCGAAATGCAAATCAGGGCGGTTTTCGAGGCGGCAGCGGAACTGATTAAAGCGGGCAAGAAGCCATACCCGGAAATTATGATTCCGGTCGTCTGTGACGTGAAGGAATTGAAAAACCAGCTCGATATGGCGAAAGAAGTTTATAAGCAAGTTTGCGCAAAGACGGGCGTTAAGAAAATCAGGCACAAATTAGGGACGATGATTGAGATACCAAGAGCGGCCTTAGTCGCAAACCAGATAGCAGAAGTGGCGGAATTTTTCTCATTCGGGACAAACGACCTGACGCAAATGAGTTTCGGCTTTTCGCGCGACGATATCGGCGGATTCCTGCCTGATTACATCGACAAGGGCATACTGCCGGGCGACCCGTTCCAGAGCATCGACCAGCAGGGCGTGGGCGAGCTGATAAAGATGGGTATCGAGCGAGGAAGAAAAGGCCGGAAGGACCTCGAGGTGGGTATATGCGGCGAACACGGCGGAGACCCTGCCAGCGTGGAGTTCTGCCACAAGGTCAAAATGAATTATGTGTCCTGCTCGCCGTTCAGAGTGCCGATTGCGCGTCTTGCCGCTGCGCAAGCGGTCGTTAATCAATAAGTCATTTAATAGTTAGTCGATATTTATAAAAGCCCCGTCGAAAGATGGGGCTTTTTTTTTTTTCGACTATTATTGCAAAAGTCAAAGTTGTCCTTGAAACAATTGGCAGGAAGCGTAAAATCGGTTAGGCACGTTTTTTCGAAAGGGATAATTATGAAATTGAACATTAAGGCGTTTGCGTTGGCGTGCGGCCTGATGTGGGGCCTCGGGGTATTTTGCCTCGCGTGGTGGATAATGATGTTCGAGGGAGCGACCGGAGAGGTGCCTTTCCTCGGCCATTTGTACAGAGGATTCAACATTAGTCCTTTGGGCAGTGTAATAGGTCTTGTATGGGCATTTTTTGACGGGCTTATCGGCGGAGCAATCTTCGCCTGGCTCTATAATAAGCTGGCGTCCGCCTGCCCAGGCAAGCAAACATAATTTTCACCTGCGAAGTGACGGCACTTCAGAAATAACCGGGGACACCCTAATATGCTTTTGGGGAAATACTGCCCCACTGCCTCGGCTCTGGTCTCGCGCCTGGTGTCTTGTGTCTCGCCCCCGGCGATGGTTCTTGACTCTTTCTGGCCAACATACTAAATTGATGACAAAGCTCGTCCGACGTAGCCCCGATGCTGCCCCGGTGAGCCAGGAACGAGATGTTCTTAAGGAAAACTATATGAATTCATTTATACCGCTTAGCACCCTCAAGCGTGATGAGATTTATAGTTTTATCGGAGGATTTTTCATTGCATCTTCATGGTATGTATATTTTTTAAGTTTATCCAACGATACAAGTGTCTCCAGCATAGATCTTGTTGCGAAACCAATCTTTTTGATTTCTTGGCTAATTTCCACCGCATTGCTATTTACAATTCAACTATTTACAACCCTTATTATTGCTCAAGCAATTAAATATTGGCTTAAAAGCAAAAATCAAATGGAAAGAAAAAAGGTATTGGGCTTACAAGACCCTGTTGAAGATTTCGTATCCGTAGAATTTGTCAATGATGTGAAATATAGTGTTCATCTTGTTGGAATTATAACAATCTCGATGCTATTATCATTGTTCCCTTTGTATAAACTTTCAAGCTCTTTCATCACGCAGAACACATCCCGATTAATCTTGTTTTTGATCGTCTTAGCTCTTTTATGGTTATCGTTCATCCTTATTAAGTTTTGGAAGATGTTTATCGTGGTTCATCTTTTGAAGGCCGATGGTTCGTTAGAAATAATCGACCCAAATACGTACGCCCAAGAGAGAGCTTCGTATATAGCTAAGGTTGCAAATGAACGAAGCAAGCAAAAGGTTCAAAATTATTTAGATCAACAAGGCCGTACAGACAACCCCTGAACTTGGGAGTTATCATCCGTTGTTTGCCCGCCTGAGGCCGATAATTTTTTGTTAGTTTGGTGATACGAAACGGGCTTTACTTCGCAACGGGAATGCGTATAATGGCAGAATAAAATCAGTGGAAATCGTGGTGGATATTATTGTATTGGCAAAATATTAAAGAAGGAGATAATCATGTCTCATATTCCTCAAACAGCAGAGAATCTCGTGAGAATTGGCGCCAATGTTATAATTTCTAAGGAAGCTAATTATATCCCTCAGTCCCTAGAAAACATTGTTAGAATAGCAAGCAATACTGGAGCACACGTTACTATTTATGGTGAAAAACAGATTCCTCAAACACTAGAAAATTTAGCAAGAATAGGCGGTAAAAACATCACAATTGTAATATAAATGCTAACAAGTGATTCTATGGAACGGGTCTATATACGCCCATTAGTTCGCCGTTAGTTATTGAAATGAAGATGTTTTTCCCCAGAATAAACAGAGAATAAACAGGGACAGTGTGGTTTTTTTTTTGGGGGGGGGGAAGCCCCTTCTACGCTAAAGCTACGAAGGGCAGGGCCGCCACGCGAGGCGGGAATTCCGCCATAGGCGGATAAATGTCCAATATCGAATATCCAACGCCCAATGTCCAATTTCCAGTATTGAATCAGTCGTAGGTTGAATCCGCTCATCTTGACGATGCGTCAATCCACTAAAATCGAAATTCCTCAGTGTTTTCCGGCGGCAAAATCCGCGTAACTTCTTTTCCCATCGGCAGTTATAATCAGTGCAAATCTGTGTAATCTGTGGTTGAAAATTGTTATATTTTCGTTGACATTAGTATTATGTTTGATATAATTATAACCTGCTGGCCCGGCGGTGGGCCGGCCAGGCAGTTCGCACAGAGGCGCAAGATGTTAAGCCCAAGATAGGGCAGTAGTAGCACAGAGGTGCAAGATATGACCCAGAAGGGCAAGATAAATCAAAAATCAAAATGCAAAAAGCAAAATTGTGGTGTCGCTGCGCGAGGAGTTCTCAATAGATTCCTCGACTGCGCTCGGAATGACGAGGAATTCGCTGCGCGACGAATTTTGAATATAAGAACTGGGTCCCCTGTTGCAGAGCCAAAGGAGCGGGTTCTCGGGGATCTTCGCTTCGCTCCGAGGAGAGGAAAATGAAAGAGGTTAAGATAAGGATTTATCTGCCTGAATGTATTTACCGGCTGGGTATTTGGGCAGTGTTGTTTTACAGGAAGCGGCGCTACGGAGATGCGTTTCGAATAATACCGCTGACAAAGGGGCTGGTTGCAATAGTGTCCCCGGAAGATTATGAGCGGGTTGCCGCGTTCAAATGGTATGCCGACAAACACGATAACTCCTGGTATGCCAATCGCTGGACACGGTCAAAGGCAAATCCTAAAAAGCAATACCGAATCCGTATGCATCGAGAAATCCTCTGCCCACCCGATTGCCTGTTTGTTGACCATCGAAATCATAATGGCCTTGATAACCGCCGCTCAAATCTGCGAATTGCTACGCTCGCCCAGAATGGCTGCAACAAAAGAAAAACCGCCTCCTCCTGCACCTCACGCTTCAAAGGCGTCTGCTGGTGGAAAAAAGGGAGTAAATGGCGCGCGCAGGGCCGGCTCAGCGGTAAGCAGAAAATCATTGGTTATTTTGATAATGAGCTGGATGCCGCCAAGGCCTACGACGCCTGGGCAAAACAGGCCTTCGGCCAATTCGCAGCCCTGAATTTCCCACAGCCGAAAACCGACCCTTTAGGCGACTGGAGCTTCAAAATCTGCTACGGGCAATATACTGGCTAAACACCTGGCTGAGATTGGCAATTGCAAATAATCAATAATCAATATAAAATACTCAATCGTCGCGGTGAGAGTAGCTCAGCTGGTTAGAGCACCAGATTGTGGTTCTGGGGGCCGCGGGTTCGAATCCCGTCTCTCACCCTTAGCTTTTTCGTTCTGCATTCTGCTTTCCGCATTCTATGTTCTGTGTTCTATATAAGTTCCTTATCGTTTAGCCGACGCCGGCACGGCGGCGGGAGTTCTGCGAAGGGCCTCTCACCCTTTTTCGTATATCGTATTTCGTCGTTCGTATTTCGTCAAACGAACGGCGTGCAAGAAAGAAAAAAGCCGTGAGTTCCGGCATATCCAAAACCTACGGCCCGATTCTTAATTCTAAATTCGCAATTCTACATTCGGTTTAGGCTCTGCGTCTTCGCATTGTCGCCAGCCCGCCAAGACCGAGCAGCAATAACGTCGCCGGCTCGGGAACGGGGACGAAACTAATGTCGTCGAGTGCAAAGTCGTTGCCCCACCCATTAATATCTGTATCGATTATTTTGATAGTCGCTGTTGTGCTGGCTCCTGAGTACCAGAAATTTGACTCCTGAATCCATACGCCATATTGTTCCGGGGTGCTGATTATGCCTAAAGAAATATCATTTATGAAATATTCGAGGTCGGCTGGATTAATACCGGATGGTACATATTCGTTGGCAGTTGAGAGCCAAAATGAAAATTCGTAGCTGGTATCGGGAGTTACAAAAAGGATCTGTTCCCAGACAGTAACATTCGGATTTGTCGCGCCGTTTGCTATCAGCATATTACCGGCGCCTGTTGTATGGTCATGATAATCAGCAAATAGCGTGTTAAGATTGCGGGGATTTGTGTTAACAGCATAAGTTCCTTCGGGGAACCCGGTTGGGCTATAAATGTAGCTGGTATTAAAACCGGTATTATAGCCGGTGTTTCCCAGCTCAAAGTCCCCATTAGCAATAAGATTTGCTCCAGTCGCTGCGTTTGTAGCAAATATTGAAACAGATAATACCATTAAATAACAAGTTACTTTCACTTCTTTCTCCTTACATAAAAAATTATCGTTTCATTGTTTTACACAAAGAGAGCTGGTTCAGATGCCCCACGCGGAGTTAGAGCCTATCCGAATAACTCCTGAATGGCCGATATATTAAGAGGCAATGATGCCTTTGAAAGGGTTCAGGGGTGAAGAAACGAAAAACAAAAAACCGATACAGAATTTCAGACGAGTTATGGGAAAAAATCGAGCCAT
>JBDRMP010000014.1:0-5832 GCA_043811995.1 Planctomycetota bacterium | reverse complement strand
AATGGCTCGATTTTTTCCCATAACTCGTCTGAAATTCTGTATCGGTTTTTTGTTTTTCGTTTCTTCACCCCTGAACCCTTTCAAAGGCATCATTGCCTCTTAATATATCGGCCATTCAGGAGTTATTCGGATAGGCTCTTAGAAACCCACCTAAGCCGTGAGCGTTTGAATCTGCGTGGGGAGTTTAGTCAGCGTTAATTTTTTCAGGTCGAGTTTCTTGCTGGCGTTGTCGATGTCAATTCCGACAAGGTTTCCTTTGGCGTCATAATCGAGGACGATTCCTTCGGAGGCCTCTTTACTTTCGACGCTCGGCTTTTCGGATAACTCTATGTATAGCGAGTCCGTTTCTGGATAATAATTAAGCTTCATTTTTGTATCCCCTGTCCGGAAAAGCGTTGTGTATTGTTATTTTATCGTCAAGAGTCACAACCCGCAGCACCCGAGCTTCTAATTCTTCAATTTTGCCCCAGAATCTGAAGCGGTTGTCTTCTTGTCTTTCTACCTTTATTGGATTTTCGAGTACCCTGATACACCACTCTTTTTTGATATATGGCCGTTTTATCAGCACCTCTTTTTCAAAGTATTCTGTAAATCGGTATTGCATAAAGCCATATTAAGGATTTTGGTGAAAAAAGCGAGAAGAAAATCCCTCTTGTCATCGTTCACCTCCGCTAATTCTCTCCCTTTTGTAGATAGGTAAGGGACGCGAACCGATTATCTTAATGGCTGCCGGTGTTTTGTCTTCGAAGCTGTTTTAACCAGTCAGGGCCTTTGGCCACAAGGTAAATTCCTATAGCCAGCACTCCGTATGTCATTAAGAAGGCTAAAAAGTCGTCAAATCCTTTGGATAAACCGAATAAAACAGGTGTTACTATTACAGCCACGACAGCAACGCGGTGGTTTAAATCAATTTTAGGCGGTTTCGATAGCCGTTTGTTGCTGATTCGCATGGCCCACCAGCCGGAAATAATTCCTATGGCCGCCCCGGTACAGACGTCCGATGGGTAATGGGCCAATACTGCTACTCTCATAAAGGCGACGAAACCTGCGATGGCAAAGAATAATATCGCCCAGGGCCGTCGGACAAAAGGTGCCAATGCTGCGGCTACCGCGAATGCGACTGCCGCGTCGCCGGAGGGAAATGACTGGTGATGTGAAAACTTATCATAAACTTTTTCCGGATTTGTGGCTGCTGAGATAACTTCCCTCGGCCGGGGTCTGCCTACTAAAGGTTTCAATATGCATACGGCTGGGAAAATTAGCAAAAGGGCCAGGAATACCGTCTTGGCCGGTCTTTGTCGGCCGGTAGCGCAGACCCAGTTGAACAGTAACCAGATAGGTATCCATGCGTTGCCGAATCCTCTGATTGCCACCACCAGAAAATTCCTTCGCCAGGTGCACGGATGGTCGCGGAACCAGGAAAGAGTGCGTTCATCAAATAAAAAGTAACTGAGCAGGGCGGCCAGTAACAAGGCAATAACCGATGCCCATATTGCCGGATTCATGCGATGCTGATGCTGTTTTCGCGTCTCTTTTTCGACCATCACTTCTCCGTTTTGCTAACTATAGCCAATACTTCAAGTTCTGTTCCCTTGGAATAATTTATCCCTTTCTTTGATGCTATTTCCTCGAAGCTGATGTTGCCTGATTTTTGTCTGATGTTATCAAAATCTTTTCTCGGGATTATTAATACTCGTTCTGTTGGATTTTGAAGCCATTCAACAACTTCATCTTCTTTTTTAAACCGGGTAATTTTTCTCCCGATATAAAAATTCAGCGTCGGCTCGGCATACTTATACATCGCTACGGGAATGTCCTTGCTCGTCTTTTCCCTCACTGCCTTTGCAAGAGAAGGGCTGATTTTAATCTCCTCAATCGCAGGCAGCAAGCCAAATAAAAACGGCGCCATAACAGCAATTACCCCGACTAACATAATCTTCGCACTGGTTGTTAATCTCTCTTTAACCTGCAATCTGCTGCCGATTACTGTCATAATTAGGATGCCCAGGCCGCAAATAAACCCCGGTAGTTTAAGCCCTTCGGCTTTTAAAAAATATCCTGCGCCAATCAGTCCTGATGCAATACCTAATCCGACCGGCATAAGAAACCATATCCCGCCGCGAAGCCATTTCCTGTCTCGCTCATTAAACATACCCTTTCCTTCAGCGGCAATCGCTCCCCCGGCCATTATCGCCATCGCAGGCCAGGCAAAAAGAATATAATGAGGAAGCTTGGTAGCTGCGAATGTCATCAGGACGACTGTTACCGTTATCCAGCTTAATAAAATGTTTCTCGAATCGGCGTTTCCAATTCTTTTACCGATGACTGCTGATAATGCCCCCGGCAGGAAAATTACCCACGGGAAAAATCCTGCAATTATTACCGCAGGATAATATGGCAGATATAAAAGAAAATTGCCCCCGTGGCTTTCCATAGGTTTTATTGCCCGCTCAAAAACATGATGCCCAAAGAACACCCTGAAAAGTTCTCCGCTCATTGCTTTGTCGGTGGGAATGGCCCAGGCGAGGAAAATCGTGGACGCGAGAATCGCCGCAAATGATACCCATAGAAGATTGCGAATAAAACTGCCAATATTCTTTCTGCCAAACCAGAGAATAACAAACATCACCGGCAAAGGCAGTAACCCTAACGGCCCTTTTGCTAACATCCCCAAACCCATCAGAACCCCGATTGCCGTAACATCAAAAACTCGTATTTTATCTCCCTGCCTCCAGATGAAAACCGCCATTGCTCCGACAATAAAGGGCATCGCCACACCATCCACGATTGCAGAGCTTCCCACCATCAGCATAAGAAACGTAGTGGCTAAAATCGCCTCTGCCCACAATCCCGACCTTGCATCGAAGAGTTTCTTCCCTATGAAAAAGGTTAAAAGAAGTGTTACTGCTGTTCCCACTACTCCGAAGAATCGACAGGCCACTTCGCTTGGCCCGAATAATCGCACAGGAACCGACATTAACCAGTAAAGCAGAATCGGCTTATCGGGCCACGCCTCGCCGTTAAAGGTCGGCACGAGGAAATTACCCGACTCAATCATTTCCGCCGTTACCCTGGCATATCTCGGCTCATCCCGGTCCCAAAGCGTGGAACTGCCCGCAATCAGCAGATATAGAATTGTAAAGCCGGCGCAGATTAAAATCGCCTTGAGCCACGGTCTTGCGAATTGCCTTTTTGCTGAATCCATAATTATAGCACGACAAACGAAAGTGAAAATTTTTTATCGAGATACGAGCGACGAATAATGCCGAAGGAGGGAATTGAACCCTCACCCTGTTGCCAGGACAGGATTTTGAATCCTGCGCGTCTGCCAGTTCCGCCACTTCGGCCAAAGTGATGATCATTATTGATTATTGGTCGGTTTTCGTCAATCGCAAACTGTGTTGGTATGCGGAAAGACGGAGGTATTGGGAGATTATTGATGCTGGTCAATGTCTTCGCTCATAATGCCGGGAAAGACGCTTTGCAAAGCCCTGTCGAAGCTGGTCGTATAAATGATGCATATCGAAAAGGTGATGGCCCAGTGCAATCTGAAGACGGAATTGCAGAATATGAAGATGATAAGGATTGCTGTCAGGCCTATGATTACCTGGGCCGCCGTAGCATCACGGTCGGCTATACACTCTTCGTCGATAATCCTGAATCGTAGCATTAAAAGCAGCAGAACACCGTTGATTATGTTCCATACCGGGAAGATAAGCAGCCAGTTTTGAACACCGCTATGCTTTATCACATACCATCCCGCGATTATGCCTGTGCCGGCATTTGTCACAACTGCGAAGAGCATCATAATAATCTTCTCGGATGAGGTTTTTCCCCTCGATGTGAAAACATGATATAAGCACAGGCCCAAACCTGCAAGGAACGCCAATGAAAAGATGAAAACACCGCCTTCTCTGATATGAGCAGCAACGTAGCGAACTATACCTCGCATCTGACTGTTTCCCATATACAGCAATATCAATGTCACGGCCATAAGAAAAAGCGAAAGCTCATCGTATGTTGGAATGAAAAAACCAAATGCTTCCTTTTCGAGTTCGGCCAGTTCATCCGCTGCTTCATTTCGCCCAAAACGTGAGTCCTTGCCCCATGGGGGAACACGTGATTTGAGTCGTTCGGGCATTGGCTCTTTATCGGCGCTGATGGCCGGTCTGCCTTTGGTCGATTTCGGGACGACCAAATCGTGCTTGCACTTCGGGCATTTGCCTTTCTTGCCGATACCATCGTCCTTGGCCAGTATCTTCTGCCCGCAATAAATGCACTTGAACCGTATCACTTTTTATCCTCGCCTCCCTTAATTCTTTACTTCTCTGTGACCTCTGTGTGCTCTGTGGCTAAAAACTCTGTGGCAGAAATCAATAATCCACAAACACTATATCTTCCGGTATTGCCACGACGTCCCGGCGTTTGGCGCCAAGCAGCTTCCTTATCTCGCTCGTGTGTTTGCCGACCAATGACTTCAATTCTGCGCTGCTGAAATTCGTCACGGCTTTTGCCTTGTCGTTGAGCCAGACGACCTCGCCTTGCTCAAACGTCCCTTCGACGGATTTTATCCCGCTCGGCAGCAAACTCTTCTTGTTCTTTACCGCCCTTATCGCGCCGTCGTCGATATTTATTCGACCGGCTGATGAACTGTTCAAAATCCATCTTTCGCGGTTGCTCAATTTTCGTTTGGGCAAAAATAATGTCCCGATTATTTCGCCCGCGATGATTCGCTCAATAACGTTTTCCGCCCTGCCATTGGCTAAGACGATTCGACAGCCGGCATTCGAGGCGACTTTTGCCGCCTCTAATTTGGTTTTCATTCCACCCGCGCTGAATTTGCTGCCCTTGCCGCCCGCGCTTTTGAGAATATCTTCGGTAATTTCAAAGACCGTCTCAATCGGCTTTGCGTCCGTGTATTTCTTCGGGTCTTTATCGTATAGTGCGTCGATATCGGTAAGTATTATCAAAAGGTCGGCGTCAATTTTGCTTGCCACAAGTGCGCTCAATCTGTCGTTATCGCCGAAACCGGTTCCTATTTCTTCGGTCGATATACTGTCGTTTTCATTCAATACCGGCACAACGCCAAGTTTCAAAAGTGTCTCAATCGAATTTTGCAGATTCAGATAGGTCTTGCGGTTATTCAGCACCTCCGCCGTCAAAAGCACCTGGGCGACCGTAACGCCGAATTGTTCGAATGCCTTTCGATATTCCGCCATTAACATCGGCTGACCTATCGCCGCGCACGCCTGCCGCATCCGGACTTCACTTGGCTTGGATTCGAGTTTCAACTGCCCCGCCCCCATACCTATCGCCCCGCTTGTTACAATCACTACCTGCTTACCCATTTTCAGCAGCGCATTTACCTGCACCGCCACCTGCCCCACATAATCGGTATCTATGCTGGCGTCTTTGGCCAGTATATTCGTCCCTATTTTTATGACTACCCGTTTTGCCTTTGTAAAGTCGCGCATTTTTTGCCACAGAGAACAAATTTTTATTTAGCCACAGAGTTTTTTATATTTAGCCCGCCGTTTTACGGCGGGTTGTATTTTAACCACGAATTACGTGGATTTACACTGTTTTTTGCCACAAAAAAGCTTGTCTTTTTTCGTCATTCAATAATATAATGCCCCTTTAAGGTCGGAAGATATGGTTTGTGCCTTGTAAAGGGAATATGTATAGTGTCCCTAATGGCACTAACTTAAGCGATTGCCCTTGTTTTACCCCGTGGTGCTTTAAGAAAGCCATAACTACGGGTCTGGCGTTTTATTAATCGTGGTTCGATACGATTAGGTCGATAGGGATTTGTTTGGCTGGCTATATGATACA
>JBDRMP010000013.1:0-40469 GCA_043811995.1 Planctomycetota bacterium | reverse complement strand
GTCAATGTCCTGCACATACCGCCCGAACACTGTTATCCGTTCGAGCGTCGCGCTGAAATCCCTCGCCACAACCTCAATCGTCTCGCCATCAGACCCGAGCTTGGTCTCAATCCGCTCCACCTGTCCGGCGAATATCACAATCCCTTCCGCACCTCCCGCCGGATAGAGATTGTTGTAAATCCATTTGATAACGATGGGTTTACCGACTTCGCTTTGCTCTTCAATCTGCCTGTCATCTGTGTGCAAACTCATCTTCGCCGAGCCAAACCCGCCCATACCCTCTTGCGCTATCTCAACGACTTCCAAATATGGACACACTCGGCCTTCAACAAACACAAACGCCCCGCCTGCCGGTATCGTCAGTTCCTTACTCTCCGGCTGATACAAATCCACCCTGTTCGTCATCAAAACCACCCCTGTCATTCCCGCTTTTCCCTGTCATTCCTGCGAAAGCAGGAATCCACACCTGACGTCACAGCTAAATTTGACAAACACTCACTATCTCGATTGACTCAACACTTTTGTCTCTTATCTCCGCCTCAACTTCTCGCATCGACTCCCGCTCATTACCCTTAGCGTCAACTGCCCTTACAACGAACCGATACCGCCCGTCCCCCGGCAATTCGCTCTCATACCGGTAAAACCTTTTCCCCTTGTAAGGCACAAGCGTAACCGGCTCCTGATAGTTAATCTCGCCTGTCCCCTCATCGCCGTAAACCCGCATCTCAACGGGATTGCCTGCCTGTTCAAGCGGCGAGTATGTCCAGCCAATCTCAACCTTTCCGCTTCGCTGTATCACTGCCGCCAGTCCGAATACGCTGTTTGGTGTGCCTATGCGCAGCGTTCCATCGTCGCCAATCGAAACCTTCACCGCTGCCGCAAGCGTCCTTTCAATCCGCCCGCAACGATTCGCACATCGCACCGCGTAAAAATACGTCCGTCCCGGTTCGTGCGACACGTAATCTGGCAGCACAATTTCACTTGCGTCCGCCTCCGCCACAGCCAGCACGTCGTCAAAATCAACCGTCTCCATACTCTCGCCGCGATACGCTATCCGACAGCCATTGACCCTCGACCAGAACCACCCAAGTCTCGTCGCCGTCCCCAGCTTAAAGCCGTTCGCCGTCTGTCCCGCAAACAACGCCTCTTTCAACCATACCGGTTCCATCAGCTTGGCATCCTCGTAAAGTTAGATTCATCTTCATCGGGTGTATGCGTGAGAATCGGCGTCTCGCCATCGTCGTCGTAATACTGTATCTCGCCCGTGAGTTTGTTCTGTTCCGCCTTGTTCAGCAGCACCTTCGCCGCTTTTGTTAAAAGACCCGCCGAATCCACGACTTTTACATTGCCCTCCGTCGAGTTATAAGCACACCCCGAAACAACCGCTAATCCCGAATTGGCTCTGATATCAACAACAGAAGACGCCGAACTTCCGGCAACTCGAAATACACAATTGTCAACGACAACCTTTACGCCGTTCAAACCTGTCCATATCCCCGAAAGCTGGCCCGTCCTGTATGAATACCCTTCAACAGTAAACTTGCAGTTTGTAACTACTATCTGCTGATTGGAAGAAAGAGAATCTATGTGCATTCCGAGAAGATGATTGCCTGACGCGGTAGATGCCTTCGCGACAAACGAACAGTCCCTGTATATTCCTCCTCCCGGCTGTTTCAAACCGGCACCGGCATTTATGCCGCCCGTGCTTTCGAATACGCACCCCTCTGCAAATACGTCATCGCAGCCGTTCAGATTCGCACCGTCCCACGCCGACTTGAACCAGCTACGCAAAAGGCGAATCTTTCTGTTGCTCTGAGACATATACAATCCGTCGGTCGGACCTTCGCCGTAACAATCCTCTATCACCACGTTCGTCGTGTTGCTGCAGCTTATCCCTATCGAAGACGGCGCAATACACGACAGGTTTTTAACCACGCATCCGCTGCCTATCGTCAGGGCAAAGCCGCTGGTCGGGGCGATTTTGACCTTCGTCCGGCTGGTCCCTATCAGCGATAACTCCTTCGTCCCCGTATTAACCGCTTCCGCATAGTCCCCCGGCCAGATGATAATCGTGTCGCCCGAACCCGCCGCCGATACGGCTGCGCCTATCGTCAGTTTCGCGTCACTGGCCAGGTTTACCGGATACTGCCCAGCGTGTCCGCCGTTGCCGTCGTTTCCGCTCTTGGCAACGTGCCACACCCTGCTCGAATCATTAACGTAAAGCATTCTTCTTTCCCCTTATATCCTCATTAGAACTCTGCAATCCTCAATCGACGCTATGTCCCCGTCCGATGTCGTCACTATCGCCAGTTGAACATGCGGAGTTGTTGCCATATCAGGAAATCCTGTATATTCGTCCGTCACCAGAACCCCGGCACTCGTCAGATACACATAGATACTCGCCTTGTCGTCTGCCAGCGTGTTGCCCGATGACCCCGCGTAATTGACAAGCTGTGTGTCCGCCCAGAACTTCCCCGGCTTCACCCCGATATCCAGCCCGCCCTCGTCATAAACACGAAAATCGTTCGCACGCCTTGTCGCCTGCAACAGCCGATACAACAGCTTTCGAAAATGCAAATAATATGGCGACTGCCCCGTCGCTATATACTCCACCCCCGTCTCGCCGTCCTGCTGCAAATTCAACAACTCATTGTCACTCGGATAAACCTCCGCCATAATTCCGCTCCTTTATTATTCGCCACTTATTCCAAGCGCTAACTCATTAGCTTCTTTATCAAACGACAACACGCTCAACCCGCCCGCCGGCCTCGCCGCCGGTATCACCGTTACATCTCCCGTCTCGCTTGCCGCGCTCTCATTGCCCTTCTCGTCAACAACTTTTACCCCGAACCTGTAAACACCCGCCTCCAAAGCCGGACTCACCCATTCGATAACGTCCGCGTCAACCCCGAACTCGCCCGACCCGAAACTGCCCTTTCCGAATCCAACGCCGCCCGACCACTCATAACAAAAATCGCCCTCGCCGAACCTCGATAATCCAAAGCCCGCCTTGTCCTGCCTCGATGTCCATACTGGCCCTTCTCCTATCGCCTGTTCATAATTAATCTCGCCAGCTCCACCGTTGCAGTAAACCTTAAACCTCGCCTCAGCTGCCAAACGCTGACTCCGCAACAAACTCAACTTCACTCGACCACTGTCACCACCACCTCCGATGAGCTCATCACTAAAATCAATATCCGCTTCTCCCGGCTCAACGGCGAAAACCTCAATCCTAACCGCCATGTCAAAACAATTCGGCGTCACAACCACCATTTGCCGCTGCTCGCCGTCAACCGTCGTCCCCGCATATTCCCCGTTGATATACACCTGATGTGCCTTATCAACCCACGCCGAATGCCACTTCACTAAACAAACCCGCGGCCCAGGAACAATCACACCATCCGCCCATACGCCAATCGGTAGCTCAAACACCCGAATTTTGTCTATCCCGTTTCTAATAAGCCCCATTGCTACACCGTCAACTGCCTGTAAATTACCTCGTGGTCAGCAACGACACCGCTCCCGCTGACTCTCTCATTTTTAACGCTTACGGAATCAACCCGGACGTTCTCGAATCGCTCGCCCTGCGAAGTGACCAGTGTATGCGTGTCCCCATCAACAAAAGCCGATATTGCTTCAATCTTGCTGTTTAGCTCCACTCTGCTTCTGGCCCTAATCTCGCCCTTTTGCCGAATCTTCCGCCCCCGTCCGCCCAAATCAATACTCATCACGCCGTCAAGGCCGCCTACGACCCTCTCTACGCACTCGCGGGCAAAACTCCCGACCTCGATTTCTTCCTCTGCTTCCCCGAACAATCTCTCACCATCCAGATTAACCATACGAAAGCTCGCAATAATCAATTATCAATCTCTCACTAATCGTCCACACCCGCCAAACCGCACGCTGTCCGCTATTCCGTCGCCATCTAAATCCAACACTACCCGGCAGCGCTCCTTGCCTTTCTCAAACAGCCGCTCATAATGCCGGCTCTTTTCACAGAATTGCTCCCCATCCGTCCTGCTTGCCAGCATCGCATACGCCGTAGCTATCACCCCGAACGCACACACCTGCCTCACCGTCTCCGTATCCAGAATTGTATCCGCCGAAACATCACTGTCCGCCTGCCCTGGTCTGATTCCAAGATTCTGTGTCAGCCGTAAGCTCACCTCCGCCGCCTGTGGACGAAGTGTGCTGACCCGGTATGAAATATCACTACTCGCCGATGGGGCCACCGGGTCCGCTTCCGAATCATCCCGCAGAACCGAAACGCAAAGCTGCGTCGCCGAATCCACCGCCACAATCTCATACGCGCCGTCCAGTAATCCGTCCGCCGACCGCAGATAAATCACCCCGCCCGGCTCAACCTGCCCCGATACAAAATCCGCATCCGTCGCCTCAAACGTCGTCCCTGCAAGCTCGCCACCCATCCCCGCCGCCAAAACCTGGTTCGCCGGATGAAGCTCCCCGAACAACGCCGGCTCATACCTCAAAATATCAACGTCTTTGCACAACCTGACCATTGCTTACTCCCTTCAGAATGGATGCGGGCAGCCCCAACGGTTCGGGACTACCCGCTATCCGTTCAATGCTTAACTCACGCTCAGTCCCCGAATAATCCCGTGGGCCGCCTCGTTCTTCAGCTCCAGTGTGTATTCGCCAATCAGTTCGCCGCACTCATAGTCCCCGCTGCTCGCCAACGGCTTAAAGTAAAAGCTTCGCCCAGCCAAAGGCAGTACTGATAACCGCGACGAATCCAAAAGTAATACCGCGTCCTGCGGCATCCACCGCGTCGTTACAATCCGGCAAACGCCAAAATCACTTTCATAGACGTTGACCAAATCGGTGAATTTCACATCCCCTGCCGCGTAACTCCTGCTGCTCGACACAAAACTGTTTATCCGCCGCTTCTGAAACCCGCCCGCGATAATCAGGTCCACATTCCCGTTGCTGTTGGCCCAGATATTCCTCAGCACGTAGTTTATCTTCGCTTCGTCGAGGTCGTTGCCTGTTGGAAAACCGCTCATCCCCGTGCGAAACACGTTGCTCTGCAAATGCTGCACAATCCCCTTCATAGTCCGCCTCGTCGAATCGCTTCCCTGCGGGCTGCTCGCCGGCTGGCCTCCGTTGATAACCGTGTTCTCAAGGTCGCGAATCAGCTCTCGAATACGTTCCTGCTTCTGATAATCCATCTCGTCCGCCAGTCCCAGGTGACTGGCCGCAACATCCGTCCCCGACACTTCCACCGTAGCCGTAAATATCTGCGTGTAGTTGCCGCAACGCTGCCTATTCGTAAATCTCGCGCTTGGCTTGTCCGAACCCTCCAGCGCCGCGTTGCCCAGAATGTTAATCTCCTGATTGTCCGCCAGATCCTCAGGTGTTGTCCCGCTGTAACCGCGTGCTACCGACAGCGTGTTGCCGTTCACCGTGTTAACCAGCATCAGCTCTCCGCTGCCCTCCACCTGTATCTGGTCGCCGACCCTGAACCGGCTGCCGTTATCCACGTCAAACTGAGTGTCAACGTCGGGGTCGGTAATCGTCTGGTCGTTTATCGCGTCTTTGTTCGGCAGCAGCTCATCCTCAAGCCACTCGTGGTGCGTGCTTGTTGCCTCCCTCAGCGGGTCGCCAAAAGCATCCAGTAACGGTGTCTCATAAGGTGAAACTATACCAATCAAATCCGAAACGTCTTCCACCAGCTCCGGCAATGTCGCCCCTGCCGAATACGTCGCTTTTCCCGTAAATGCCATTTGTTTGTCTCCTTCCTAATTTCAATCTGCAATCTACAATCCGAAATCCGCAATTAAATTACACTCCTTCTTTTCCTCATATACTCCTGCAAATCCGCCCTGCTGCCCGTGCCCGCGGCTCTTCTGGCCGTCCGCTCAATACCGGCTGCTCCGCCTTGTCTCGGCTCCTTGGCAGGCGATGTCCTCACGGCTATTTCTGCCGTTGACTTCTCACCAAATAAATACCCCTTTTCATTCTTCAATTGCTCCACCACGCCTGCCACATCCGCCTTGTCTGCACTCGCTAATCTTGCCTTGGCTATCAGCACCGCCGCCTCCAGGTCCCTTGTCCCTTCCGCCGCCAACCTGCTCATCAGCTCCTGTTCTTTCTGCGTCGTTTTTAGCTCTTCAGTCAGCCGCACTGCCTCGGCACGCGCATCCGCAAGTTCCTCCGCAAGCTCCTCTGCTCGCCTCTCGGCACTCTGTGCCCGCCTTCGATACCGAATCGACTCTCCCAACGGAACAAGTTTTGCATAGTCCCCTTCTTCCTGTCCCACTGCTGCACCTGGCAGCACTTCTTCGTCAACTTGACTCATACATCCTCCGCTCTTAATTTTCTTTTTGCTTTTTTATTTTTTATTTTTACTTTAACTTTCGTACCCCAATTCCTTGAGCACCTGCTCTGTCGGAACACCCAGCTCTTTTTTGACCTTCGCCTCCTCTAATTTCTCCATCACGTTCTCCGGCAATGGGTTCGGAAAAACTACTTCTACCTCCCTGTCCCGCTCACCGGTTTTGTAAATGTTTGCCTTGTCTAAAATTTCCAAAACCATTCGCGACAGCTTCTTCAAACCTTCCCCGTATGTGAATCTCTTGCGCTCCGTTTTTGAAAGCATCCCCATAAGCGTCAGCTTCAGCGCAACCGCGCTTGTCAGATTGCCTATCTTGCTGCGAATCACCCCCGCCACAAGCGGCGTCACCCCGCTGATTTTGTCCATTGCCTCTCTCATCTCCGCTATGTGCATACCCTCGCTCGGACTGTCCTCATCGCCCCCGAACTCCTCTATTGACGCGTCCGGATTGTCCGTGCACCACATCACACCGGGCGACACCGGCTTCTCTGAAAATCCCTCTATTCCCTTGCCCAAATACATCTTGAACGACTGCATCGTTATCCGGCTGGCCCTGTCCGAAAGCCGCGTGTTCAGCTCATCCTGTATCGATATCAGCGGCTCAACGTCGCTTTGCCCCTCGTAGTAAAATGGCTGCGCCAAATTCTGGATATGAACCACCGGCAAAAATCCCCACGACAGTTTCCCCTCCCCTACAAGCTCCTTGTCCTCGTACCGCTGCCACGCCTGGGCCGATGTAATCTCAGTCACCGATACAACCTGCCGCCTGTCCCTCTTGCAGCCAAGAAGCTGCTGCAGCATCCCGCCCCCGCCGGCCAAACTGTTCCTCGCCTGCTGAAAATGCTGAACGTAGTAAATCACCCTGCGATAATCATTCTCATCCAGAACAGGCAGTGCCCGAGGCGCCTCTATCAGCTCCAGTCCGATTGCGCGTGCCATTTCAAGCACACCCTCGTAACTGAGGGTCTCGGAGGGGTTGGAAACGTGCCCATAGATTTCTCGGCCAGGCCTGACCATACAATCGACGAAACCATAGACGCACCCGAGCACCGCCATATCCTGGAAAAACCCGATTCCGCCGTTGGCCGAAAACACCGCCTTTAATATACCCTCGATTTCTGCGCGTCTCTTGCCATCAGGCGTTCGGGATACCACACTTACTGGCTTACCGAACAAAAAATCCACCGCCGCGTTTATTCGCCACGCTATATCATTCTCTATCACCACCTCCTTACGCTGAATGTCCCCAACCGGCCTGCCGCCGAACACTCCCGCTTCTGAACATCTCGCTAATCCGGTTATCCGGCTGGGTAATCCATACTCCTGTGCCTGAACGTAGCACTTCCCGCTCTCCGTTGCCTTGCGCTCAACGGAATGACTTTCCCCTCTTCGCAAATCCATTATCGGATTCTCATAATACTCCCACATCTTGCTGAACCGTCCTTGTACCTCTGGCCATCGCTCATCAACCAGCCAGTCAAGATACTCCGCGTCCAATGGCTCAACCGAACTGCTTCCCTCAAATATCTTCAAATCAAATCCCATTTCTTTTTACCCTCTTATTGTCATTGCGAGCCCCGCGTCTTGCTGTCGCAAGACAGCAGCGGGGCGAAGCAATCTCAATCCTCAATCTTTCCGCCTTCTGTCTTCCCCGTCCTTGCCTTTCTGTTTTACTTCGATATTGGATATTGAACATTTCTCTGCCTTCCGCTTACCACGGCGTAGCCCATTTCGTCACGGCATAGCTTTTAGCGCAGCCGGATAGGCGAAGCCGGATTTTTCTTCACTTCTGCATTCGACATTCGATATTGGACATTCGATATTTCTCTGTCCTCTGTCTTCTTCCTTTCTTTCACCTGCTCACCTCTTCAACTTTCTAATCTCTCGCGAATCGGCTTTTGACGATTCACGCGTCCCTCTATCCTATGGCGCGAACTTGCGCGTTTTGGTCGAAAACTAAGGTATTTCCTGATGGTAAAAAGGAGACCTAAATGCACTTAAGTGCTTGTGGAGAAAGGAGTAATAAATTTTTTTAAAAAGTCGCCAACTAAGGGTTTTCGACTTGCGCGATTTTGTCGAACAAATGTATGATACAAATGTATAATACAGTTATATAATACAGTTGTATGATACATTTGTATTATACGTTTGTATTATACAAACATCTTGCCCAGACTACCAGCCCTCCATAGCACGAAGTGCGGCGGAGGGACATTTTGCCCCGCAGTTGGATTAACTTTTACATTGGTTATTGGGTGTTGGACATTCGACATTTCTCTGTCCTCCGCTGTCTAACCTGTCCGCTACACGCCTGTCCATTATTTTAATCCGTGACACGAAGCGACCTGTCCCGCCGTAGCTTTGCGAAGAGGGAAGCGCAGAGCCCGCCTCGGAAATCTGTGTAATCTGTGGTTAATTTTTCCCATTTTTCTCTTGACATTTCCCAATACCTCCGTATAGTTTCAACCATAGTTTAATGAGGATTGGGTTTCAAGACCGCGTCATTGCGAGGAGTCACGATTTTTACCCGCCGTAGGCGGGCATCGGGACGACGAAGCAATCTATTCTTTTTTGCGTGGCCGATGACCGTCCGCGACCTGCGACCTTCAAACCCTTTCCCGTGGAGAGAGAGAAAATGCTGGAGGAGTGGCGAACTGTTAATTTGGCGGGGGGGGGGCAATTCAGGTAATTTATATCCCCGCTTTTCAAAAGTATCTAACAAAACCGCTTCTTCGCAATATCCGTGCTTTTTGTCATTGCAAGGAGTCCCGATTTTTACCCGCCGTAGGCGGGCATCGGGACGACGAAGCAATCTCTTTTAACGTAAACGTAAAAGGGAGCGCGCTCCCCCGTAATACGTACACGTGTTACGTATTACGTTTACGATTTACGGTATTACTCTCTCTTCTTACGTTTTACGTATTACGTAATAGCAAATCCCGTGCCAAAATCGCTTGTCATTGCGAGCGACCAGTCCTCCGTAGCGATAGCAAAGGAGGAAGCGAAGCAATCTAAATCCGCAATTGACGCGAAGCGTCATCCCCGAGTGCTGCATACTTGGATGAGAACAGGGGACCCAATCTAAAATCCGAAATATTTTTAAATATTTCTCTTGACATTCTTCCCCGAATCGACTATGGGTATAGTAATCGTGTTAAAAGAGGAAATGGGTGATAAGGCCGCGTCATTGCGAGGACGCTTTAGGCGGACGAAGCAATCTATTATTCTTTGTGTTCTCTGGCTGCCCTGCGTAGCCAGTTCAATATAAGCCGGGCTTGCCACGGCGAAGTCAAAGACGAAGCCGGGCGACCTTCGAATCCTTTCCGTGGAGCGAGAGAAAATGACGCCGGAGGAGCGAAGAACTGTTAATCCGCCGCAGGCGGATAAATCTGGTAAGGGAGCAATCGTAGGTAATTTATCTTCCTGCCTTCAAAAGCTCTTTTCAGGGTATCAATCTCATTGCCGCACCCCGCCCATTTCCGTTCAGAGTTCATTGTTCGATGTTCAATGTTCGACGTTCAAAAACGCGCCCTCCGCGCATACACTAACTACACTTTTTGAAGGGGAAAGAAAATGAAAAAATTAACTACACTCATTATTATCGGTTTGATATTGACGGGCCAATCTTATACATTTGGTGAACCTGTTGTGCCTGGGTATATCGTTCAAACATATGCCGAGGTCGATTCCCCTCACCGGATGGCATTTGATTCCGGGGGTATTCTTTACACTGGCCACTATGATGCTAGTTATACTGAAAGTTTCTATGTTCGCCGCATAGGGCTTAATGGTGCCCCTGTTAGTAATTACGGCAATTTGGCCTTTGTTGATGCTGATGCTGTTGCGGTAGATGCAGACGGACAAATAAGTGGCATAGCGGGAACCGTACTTGTTGGTTGTGGATATCCCGGCCGAATCTATGGGATAAAACCTGATGAATCAGTAGTATCTCTGTGGACCACAAATACCGCATTTTATAATCCAACCCAGATGATATTTGATAGCACCGGACGATTATTAATTCTTGACCCTACAAATCAGGCAGTTTATCAAACAACTGGCGGAAATCCAACCTTGCTTTTTCCAACAGTAACTGATTCATACAGTATTGCTCTTGGTTGGAACGACGGAATCTATATAGGTGACAACCAAGGCGTGATACGTAAATATGAAGAAAATGGAGAGCCTATTGTATTTGCTACATTACCCGACATCGGGGAAGCATATAATATAACGATGGCTTTTACCACAGGAAATGAATATTGGGCCGCTGGCCTTTATGTAATTAGTGATGGCACTGGCAATCTTTCCCGCTTTGATTCAGAAGGACAGCAAGCTATTCTTGGAACAGGTTTCAATCCCCCCCCCAACACAACTGATTTAGTTTTTGGTCCTGATGGAGCACTTTATGTCTCCACCACAGATAATGAAATTTTGCGGATTATCCCCGAACTCATCGAAGCCACCGTTGACATAGACCCGGATACACTCAATCTTGGTAGCAAAGGGCAGTGGGTAACAGTGTATATTACTTTGCCTGCAGGTTATGATGTAGCCAGGATAGATGCGAGCACGCTCGCGATAACGTCATTGACCGGCGCAAGCTGCCAGCCAGATTATCATCAGGCCGTGGACCTTAGTTTTGTGCCACAAATTGGCGATAGGGATGAGGATGGCATTCCTGACCTTACAGTCAAATTCAATCGGCAGGAGTTGATAGCAAATCTTTGTTTGGATGATGTTGCCGTTACGGTTGAGGGTAAACTTCTTTCAAGGGAGACCTTCAAAGGTATTGACCACATACGTGTAATTGACCGAGGAAAGTAAGCAAAAGAATTATTATCGGCTGGATGAAAGTTCGGGACTGGACAACGTTCTTAATTATGCCCGAACCATCCACGCTTTTGCTTCTCACCCTCGCCTGCCCACTTGTCCTCGAACGTCGTTGTCGGGGATGCATGCGGTTAGCAGGGGGCGGCCTGCTTCTGCGAAGGAGAAAAGCTTAAAAGAATTTAGAATTAAGAATGTAGAATTGAGCCGCGGATTTTAGCTACGCCTTTATCCGCGGCTTTTTTACTTCCTATACGTTACCCGCTATACACTGCCTGCTGTCCCGCCTGTCCGCTATACGCTGTCCGCTGAACGCTATATTCTGTCCTCAGGCCTCAGCGATGAGTAACTATCTCGTTTTTGCACTTCGGGATTGCGGCCAGAAAATTCCTGCCGTATGATTTGCTCAATATACGGGAATCCAAAATGACTATTATGCCTGTATCGGTCTTTGTGCGAATCAGTCGCCCGAAACCCTGCTTGAATTTGATTATCGCCAAAGGCAACTGATACTCTAAAAACGGATTCCCGCCTTCTTCTCTGATTTTATCTAATCGCCCCGCTAATAAAGGCGTATCAGGCACCGCAAACGGCAATCGCACAATTATCACGTTCGACAGCGCCTCGCCCGCCACGTCCACCCCCTGCCAGAAACTGTCCGTCCCGAACAATACGAACCGGCCACCCATTTTGAATCGCTTCAATAGCGTCGTCCTGTCCTGCCCCACTCCCTGCTGCAATAATTCGATATTGTTCTCTTCAAGCCACCCGCCAAGCTGCTCGGCAAAACTTCCAAGCATTTTATAACTCGTGAAAAGCACAAACGCCCTGCCCTGCGTCTGCAGAATATATTTCTTGACCGCCTCACAGGCCGACTCGACAAACCTCTCCTCGTTCGGCCCCGGCAAATCCTTCTCGATATAAAGCGTAACCTGCTTTCTGTAATCGAATGGCGACCCCAGTTTAAGCGCGTCGTAATCCTGTAAACCAACTCTCCTTGCAAAAAATCCAAATCCGCCTCTGTTTTCTTCCTTCTGCCTTCTGTCTTCTGTATTCTGTATTATGCATTCTCCACTGCTTAAAGTCGCGCTTGTCATTACAACCGAATCAAACTTTTCGAACAAACACCGCTTCACATCCGGCCCAACGTTCAAAGGCGCGCTTTTTAAATGAACTGCCTCACGACCGCCTTTACCCCGTGAGATAGGCGAAGCCGTCATCTCACGGGGCGAGTTGACTTCCACCCAATACACGCAATCCTGCCTGCTTTGCGGCAAAAACGCCTCCAAATCCTGCACTAACGCCGAGCATTTATCAACGTATCGCATCAATTCAAACCGCTCATCTTCATCTTTGGCTTGTTTCGCTAAACTCGAAAGCCCCAAACGCAATTCCTTAAAATGCCCCGAAACATTGTCCTCGACAAAATTTTTATAACATCTGCCGTTGGTCTGCTCTTTTGCATGGTCATACCACTGCCTGACTTTCTTGAAAAACTCTCCTGCGGCCTGTCCCGCCTTGACGACCAAATCCGTGAGCTTGCCCGCCTCGACGTAAACCAGAAGCCCCTTGTGTGTCCGCGGATTATATAAGCTGTCCAGCAGAAATCTCACCGAGCCGTTGCTGATATCTATCCCGAAATGCTCCTCCGCCACCCCCTCGATATTGTGCGCCTCGTCTATAATCACCCACTTGTAATCAGGCAGTATCGACACGTCTTCTTCCCGCAGCACAAGGTCGCTGAACAATAGCGCGTGATTCGTAACAATCACATTTGCGTTTTCCAGCTCTCTTTTCGCCCTCTGGCAAAAACAGCTCGCAAAATGTCCGCATCGTCTGCCTCTGCAATTGCCGTGCTCGGCTTTCACCGCGTCCCATACGCGAGCATCGGGAATATACCCAAGGTCCGAAAGCGACCCGTCCCTGGTCCGCGACGCCCAGTTGCTTATCTCTGCAAGCGCCTCCCCGAACCGGTCGAACAACCCCATCTGCCTCCGCATAGCAAACTCAAGCCGGCGCTTGCACAGAAAATTCGCCCTGCCCTTCGCCAGTGCTGCTTTACACGTCCACGGCATAACGCCGTCAAGACAGGGAATGTCTTTATTGATTAGCTGCTCCTGCAAACTGATGGTGAAAGTGCTTACGACTATTCTGCCTGCGCCGCTGCACGCCTGCCCTTCGTAGCGCACCGAAGAAAGGGCCCGTTCTATTGCCGGCACAAGATATGCCAAACTTTTTCCAACCCCCGTCCCCGCCTCTGCAACTAAATGCCGTTTGGCCGCAAGCGCCCGCTGCACGGCCACTGCCATCTCGACCTGCTGCTGCCGACACTCATAACCACTAACCGTTCGGCCAATCGCCCCTCCGGGCGCAAAAAGTTCCTCTATATTCAAAGAATCGCTTGTCTTCTCCATCGATGGGATACTATGCACCAAATTTTGGGGATATTTATGCTTTTATTCTCAGCCGTCAAGGATTCGCCGTTCGCTCGTCTATCGCTTTTTTCATCGCTGCTACGGCCGCCGAATCAGGCA
Organism: Planctomycetota bacterium; assembly: GCA_043811995.1. Taxonomy (GTDB): domain Bacteria; phylum Planctomycetota; class Phycisphaerae; order Sedimentisphaerales; family Anaerobacaceae; genus Fen-1362. The sequence goes on along the minus strand of JBDRMP010000013.1, from coordinate 26,750 downwards.
TCTTCTTCGCAGCTTGTTCTATCATCATCCGAGCAAATTCCATCCGGTCCAATTGGTAATACACGTAACTAAGCAAAAATTCCAGTTCGCCGGAATCGCTTCTTGTAGTCCACTCTCTGGCGTCAAGTATCCGGTTCTCAACCGTATCCTTGCTGCCTATAATGCCGACAAGGTCAATCTTCACTTTCGCGTATTCAGGGAAAATTTCAAGGGCTCTGGCCAAAAACAGCGAGCTGCTCATATACTCGCCAGTGGCAAACAGTGCTACACTCTTACCTGCGTATCCCAGCGGGTCATCGGGCTTGTAAACCGTCGCAAGCGTATATGCGTCGGCGGCGCGATAGAACCTGCCCTGCTTCATATAGCTCTCCGCCGCCATTATATGCTGATTGAATTTGTCGTCACGAAAAACAGCAAAACTCGTGTACAATTCCACAGCCCCTGCCCTGCCTATCGCAGATGTTCCTGCGCTCGAAGTTCCGGCCGCATTTGGTTCCACCTGCCCTATTACCGGTTTACCGATACCCTCAATACCCTCTATCAATCTATCCAAATCCATAGGCTCGACCAATTGTTTCTTCATTTGCTCATATACATCCAGCCCCTGACCCTTCCCCTTTATATCTAAACTTTCCGGCGTTTCCTCGGCGGGTTGCTTCTCACGTTCCATCCTCAAACCCAGCAACATCCTCACGTCCGGCTCGCTTCCAATCGCCAATCCTTCCTCCCTGCCTCCTTGCTTCGCTTGCTCAGGCCTTCGCTCAATCTGTATCCCCATATCCCGCCAGAACCGCTCCAGTGACTGCACCTCCGTTACCGGCACTCCTCCCATCGAGTATCTTGTAATGTCCTCCTGAATAAGCTTTTCCATCTCAATCTGACTCATCGACAATGGCCGTGTTCTTGTTTGCGGAACGTATCCCGGCCGGTAATACCCTGTCTGCGCAGTCGGCAAAGCAGCCCCGTAAACTGAATCTGCCGTATATCCGCCGGGCGCCTGTGATATTACACCACCCCGTGTGCCTGGTACCTGTGTCGTCACCGTCATCGACGGTGAATAAAAAGGAGTTAACCCTCCGCCGCTTCGTTCTAAGCCCTGCGAGCCGCTCGTCCGCCTCAGAAACGAATCAAACGCCCCAGACGTATTTCCAAGAGTTCCCGGCGCGGCCGAAAAATTGGTCACGCCCCCGTATGGCACAACACCGCGAAAATATGCTTCGCCGGACACGTTGCCCGTAATCACAAGATTTCCGCTGGTGTCAATGGGATTTATACTCGGCACAAGTCCCGACCTGTAAGCCGTCGGCGGAACGGTTCCTGAACCCACGGGATTGGAAATCGCGGGGCTTTCCAGCGACAACCCCACCGTAGACAAAAACACCACAAGAACTGCTGAAATATAAGCTATTCTTTTATCTTCCATATTATTATTACTTGCCCCGATTATCAGGGTTCGAAAATAACCCTCTCGTCATCAAAAACCCTTATATTTCGGCTTTTCCGCCCACCCTAATTTGGCTGCCAGCGTATCCCACTCGCTGCGACGGGGATTATTAACAACTAAAAAATCCTTCCGCTCTCGCTCTACCCGCACCACATCATCGATACCCAGCTTTAGTGATACCTGGCCGTCTATCGAAACCGTCGTTCCCTCATTGAAACGCACGCCGCGAATCTCAACTACGCTGTCCGGTTTAACTACAATCGGCCTGAAACTCAAACTGTGCGGACAAATAGGCGTAATCACCATCGCCTGCATTTTCTGCGACAGAATCGGGCCTCCCGCCGACAAGCTATACGCCGTCGAACCAGTCGGCGTCGAAACCACCAGACCATCGCTGACGCACTCACCCAAATGTTTCCCGTCCACTGACATCTTAAGCTCAATCATCCGAAAAGGCGGCCCAGACGTAACGAACACGTCATTGACCGCCGTCGAGCAAAAACGCTCTTTGCCCCCGCGAAACACCCGGCAAAGCAGCATCATACGCTTCTCTATCGGCACATCGTCTCGCACCAAACGCGGGAAAAATTCCTTCAGTTCCTCCACGCTGAACTCCGCCAAGTAACCCAGCTTGCCGACGTTGACTCCCACAACAGGAATGCCGCTTCGACTCAATTGCCTCGCCGCGGCAATAATGGAGCCATCCCCGCCGAAGACCACTGCAAAATCCGCCTCCCGCAGGATTTCGAGGGTGCACTCTTCTATTCCGCAACTGACTACCGTTCTGGCCTTACGCTTTGTAAAGTCAGAAAATTCTGCAATAGCTTCTGCTATGTGCGGCTTCCGGCTATCCCCAAAAATCGCCAGTTTCAACTCTTTCTTCCGGCTTGACTTAGCCATAATTGCACATTCTTAATTTTTAATTCACTGCTTAAGAGCCGCAATTTCCCTCACCGCGTCCGCTATTTTATCGGCATTTATCCCTGCTTCCATAAGCTGGTTATTTCGTGAATCGTGCCTCAAAAACCGCCTTGGCGCCCCCAATAAACGCACTTTTGCCCGCCCAAAACCGGTCGCTTGCTGTCCGGCCGCCTCTAATATCGCCGAGCCGAACCCACAGGCGCAGCCGTGGTCCTCAACAATAACCGTTTTTTTGCCCGACTTAAGCAGGTCAACTATTCGCCTGTCAACCGGTGCGGCAAACCTCGCGTTTATTATGTCAACCTTTATGCCCTCTTCAGCCAGGCGTTCGCCGGCATTAAGTACCTCCGACAAAATGCTGCCGTAACTGACTATAACTGCCTGTGAATCTTCGCTGCTCCTGATTATCGCGCTTTTGCCCAGCACAAATGGCTCGGCGCTTGCGCCCGTAACTTGCTCTTCGGCGATATAATCTTTAGGATACCTTATACACACGGGCCGGTCTGCCGACAGCGCAAAGGTCAACACACCTCTCATCTCGGCTGCGTCCGCCGGCGCCACAAGCACAAGATTCGGCATCATACGCAGAAAGCCGATATCCATCAAACCGTGATGCGTAGGCCCGTCTTCGCCCACTAATCCCGCCCTGTCAATGCAGAAAACAACCGGCAGATTCTGCAACGACACCTCCTGAAATATCTGGTCAAAGCTCCTGTGCAGAAACGTCGAATAGATACACACCACGGGTTTCAACCCGCTGCTGGCCAATCCTGCCGCTATCTCCACCGCCGCGCTTTCCGCTATGCCAACGTCGTAAAACCTGTCGCCGAACCGTTCGCGGAACTCCTTCAAGCCCGTCCCGTCGCACATCGCGCTGGTTATCGCAATAATTTTCTTGTCGTCTTGAGCCAGCTTAGCCAACTGCTCACCAAAAACTCCCGTGAAGCTTTTACGGCCGCCCTGTGAAGTCGATTCCGCTGAATCCCCGTTTATCTTGAAAGGCCCCGTCGAATGATACTTACTTGGCTTTAACCCCGCAGGCCTGAAACCCATACCCTTCTTCGTCAGCACGTGCAATATCGCCGGATGGTCGAGCCCCTTTAAGGCGCCGAACAACTTTATCAGTGAGCCAGTATCATGACCGTCCACCGGGCCGAAATAAGGAACGTTTAAGCTCTCAAACAACTGACTCCCCGGCAGCACCATACGAATGCTCTTTTTTATTCTCGCTATTGCCTCCTCAACCGTCTTTCCGATAACAGGCGTATGTTCCAGAATATCGCTCGTGGTCCTGCGCAAATCCTCGTATGTCTGGCTCAGCCGAATCCTCGAAAGATACTTCGCAACTGCGCCCTGCGTGGCGTCTATCGCCATCGAATTATCGTTTAGCACAATCAATAGCTGCCGCTTGACCAAACCGAGATTATTAAGCGACTCGAAGCTCGCCCCGTTGACAATGCTCGCGTCCCCGACCAGTGCGACAATCTTTTCGGCCGTCCCCTGGCGCACCGCCCCAAGTGCCATCCCTATGGCCGTCCCTATCGATGTGCCCGCATGGCCTACGGCAAACCGGTCATATTGGCTCTCCTCAGGATTGGGAAAACCGCTAATCCCTCCCGCTCGCCGAAGCTGCCGGAACGCCTCCTTCCTGCCCGTTACTATCTTATGCGCATAACACTGATGCCCTACGTCCCATAAGAGCTTGTCCTGCCCAAAATCAAACACATAGTGCAGCGCAAGCGTTATCTCAACCACGCCCAGGTTGCTCGCCAAATGCCCTCCTGTTTTGCTCACTGCACCTAAAATAAACTGCCTTATCTCCTCCGCCAATTGCTTCAGTTGAGCCACCGAAAGCGTCTTCAAATCCGCCGGCCCGTTTATCCCCGCAAGAAGTGGAAAATCGGCCCAATTCACGTCCACGCTTTTATCGGAGTTTGTCTGTTTTAACCGCATATCATCGCTGTTCTTTAAATTCACGATTTCCCCGGGACGAGGGGCTGACCTCCTCAACGGTCCGACGGCCTGATTCGACTCGCTAAAAGGCCCTTTTGAATCTAATTCCTGCATTCTGCTCAACCCTCAAAACTACACAAACAAGCTATTATACATATGTGCCAACCGCACTTCAAACTTATACTGAAAAAGCTGTAAGCCCGCCCTGAGCGGAGTCGAAAGGTCGCATTTTTTCTGAAAAAGAGGGCAGAGACCTTTTTCGGTAAGTGCGGGACAAAAATGCCCGGCTTCCCCATATACCCCAAACTGCCTGCCCTTGTTTTGTAATTGTTCAAAAAATTCCCCTTAGTCCAATAATACCCCTTCTTTTGTCATACCCGAAGATAAATGCATAATTCCTGTTTTGTTATCGAAGGTAAATGCCGATTCATCCTACCACACTAAGACGTAAGAGAAAATTTGTGCTAAATGTTGGCCGTAATGCAAATATTTGCAACACTTTAGAGTGGAGTGGCAAAGCCGTGGTGCTCTTTTCGCAGTATTTGCCTCTGTTTTATTGGAACGAACAATGGACTATTTGCACAATCAGCTATTTCTAACAGATACCAGAACTGATTACGGGTGCATCAACAATCCTGTAGCGCCTCTGCCGCGAAAAAGGATTAACGTTAGGCCGGGCATATCCCTCATCGAGATAATGGTCTTCATCGTCGTCATATCCATCGCAGTCATTGGCACGTCAGGATATCGATACTTCTCTATTCTGGATATCCGCAGGTCAGATAACGAAATAACCGCCGGCCGGATTGCAATGATGCTCTGTGAAAGCTGGAAAGGCCAAGGGGGCGGAGATGGACCCTATAACCCCATAAATGACTCGGGCGACTTGGGGATTGGTCTTATAACGACCGCATCGAGCACACTCGCCCCTGAAAAACCGCTGACTTTCACACTGCTCAAAAATGGAGGATATTATAAAGTCGTTTCGGACAATCGAACTTACTACACTACTATGTCCTACCACACCACTAACAGCCCTAACGGCGATCTCCAAACCCTCAACGTTATTGTAACCTGGCCCGCAAACTTGTCAAACGACGATGTTGCGACCAACAAGTCCCTCAGCTTGTCCGAACTGCTGATAACCCATTAGCGCATAATAGCAAATCAGATAAATTATGAGAAAAATAAAACCAATAAGAAGAACCGGCTTAACGCTTATCGAGCTTATGGTGGCCTTAGCTCTGGCGACAATCTGTATCCTTGCCGTCGGAGCCGTCTTCTCCGACAGCCAAAAGGCCTGGAACAAAACTTACACAAAAGCCAATAACGCAATTATGCTCGACAGCCACCTCGCCGGCAAGGCCTTCGAGACGACCATTCGCAATGCCTCCTGCGAAAAATATTTGCTCGACCCTGAGAGTCGCTGGGTCGAGGTCTATTACTTCGCCTCAGAAACATCTGCAACGCTCGACCGTTACGCCCGACTTTACGTGGAAGGCGGCATATTCTACATCCAGCACGGCATCCCAGATCCACCTGGCCCAAGACAGACGCTTTATACAAACCCAATTTGTGAAAATGTAACCGCATTTTCCTTTTCTGGTTCGGGTCGATGTATTCGTATGCAGATGACAGTAAGCGACAACGATTCCGACGTGTCCTTCATCTCCTCGGCCATACCACAAAATGAATAAAACGTTTATTTGACAAAACATAATGAGGTGTTTTATGCCGGCAATAGTCATTTCAAAACGACGCGGATTTATAACCCCATTGGCTATGGTCGCCGCTATATTCCTGTTTATAATCGGTATGGGACTGCTGACGCTCGGGTTCCATCGCCGGCTGTATTCCATTCGCTCAAATCACCAGCTCAACGCTCGCTGCGCCGCCGACTATGGCCTCACTAAAGCCGTCTTTGAAATGAATTCCCATCTTTCTCCACTTACTATAGATGACGACAATCTCCCTGCCGGGTCAAACCTCACCATTCTCGGAAACGACGCTACATACTCCTACTCCGTCAGCGGCAGTATGGGGAATTATTCCGTCCGGGCCACAGGCAGAAGCGGCTCTCAAACGAAAACCGTCCTCTGTGACCTCCGGCTCAAAAGTGCGTTCGAATACGCTATCCTCACAAAAAACACTTTGGATATCGGTAGCTGCAGTGAAGTTGACTGCGTTGGCTGCGGTAACATCTCCCTTAAAATCGGCACCACAAATAATCCGGACGCTGAAATCATCCTCAAGCCGAACTCCACCGTCAATGGTGATATTCTCATCGGGCAGGACGGCACCCCTGAAGTAATCATTGGCTCTGGCGCTGTTATCACAGGTGGTATCTACGCCGTTGCCACCGACTTCGATTTGCCAACACCGACGGTCCCGTCGTATCTCAATGAAGGTACAGCTACAAACTTTGGAACAATCAATATCGATAACGGTGCAAGCAGAACGCTAACCGCTGCTGATTCCGGAGTATACGAAGGCATTAACTTAAAAAATAGTGCATTCCTAACCATCAGCGGCAACGTCGAATTATATGTCAAGAATAATATAATCCTTGGTAACTCCGCTCATATTGATGTCGACCCCGGCTCAACGCTGACTATCTACCTTGCCGGCTCGTTGGAAGGCAAATACGGCACCGGATTCAGCAACAGTGGCGACCCAAGCCAGCTTGCCATATACGGACTTTACTCCGGCGCTATCGATATAAAAAACAGTGACGAATTCCACGGCACGATATATGCGCCGGATGCCTCTGTGCAAATAGATAACAATGTCAAAATATTCGGCTCAGTCATCGCAAAGGACTATAAACAGAATAACTCCGCCATATTCACGTATGACGCTTCTCTAAGAACAGCCAGCATCGAAGACGATTTCGTCCGTTTCGTTCCCACCCACTGGCGAGAACAATAACCTTCTGTCTATGAACAAAAAAGGCCATCCTGAGTAAAGTGGAAGGATGGCCCGTTGGTTCGCAAAAACTGTTCTAAATCACGTTAAGGAGGCCGAGGCGGAGGACGTATCCTGTAAGCTAAATGATTTGCTCCGAAAAAATCCCCCAAAACCTGTGATTCTTTTTCAATTGAAAATACTACCTCCCCCCATACCAAACCCGTCCCTGACGGGAGGTCAAATACACGCACAACCAGCCCAATAGGAGACAACACCAATTCCACGGTCGTACCCCCACTTGTCTCGGCGAAGGCGTTGCTTTGGACACAGAAGCAACAGCGGCGCCAAGCCGTAGCCGGAATGACCTGTTTGTTTCATCGGCATGCCTCCTGATTTTTGATTAGCAAAAAAAATTACTTTCCGCCCCTGACTAAAAACGCATTATCAGTATGAAAAAAGTGATTATTTCTATCTTGTCCTGTTCAAAAGCACGCCCGCCAGCCGGCGAAGCATATCCGCCTTTTCACCGAATGGCTCTAATGCCGCGACCGCCTCCTCCGCAACCCTCTTGGCCAACTGTCTCGATTTTTCCAGCCCCACCGCCGCTGGATACGTCGCCTTTCCCTGCCTGATATCCTTGCCGCTGGTCTTGCCTAGCTCCTCGCTCGTGCCGCATACATCCAGTATGTCATCCGCTATCTGGAAGCCCAGCCCCAGTTTCAAACCATACTCTCGCAGGCACTTCAATTCTTCCTCGTTCGCCTTTCCGCAAATCCCTCCCATCACGGCCGCACACCGAAACATCTTGGCGGTCTTGTTGGTATGAACGCGCTTTAACATCTCATCGTCCGCTTGCCCCTTTGCCGCCTGCAAATCACTCATTTGCCCCGCCACCATACCGGCAGGCCCCGCCGCCTCGGAAAGCTCCCCAATAAGCCGAACAGCCGTCTCCGGTCTATCAATCTCCTTTGCCAGCAACTCAAACGCCAGCGTCAGTAACGCGTCACCAACCAATATCGCCGTCGCCTCATTGAATTTCTTATGGCAGGTCAAACGGCCCCGCCGGTAATCGTCATCATCCATCGCGGGCAAATCGTCGTGGACCAGCGAATAAGTGTGAACCATTTCTATCGCCGCTGCTGCTGCCTCCGCATTGTGGTTTACCCGCCCTGCGACAAGCTCGCAGCACCACAACACTATGCAAGAGCGGATGCGTTTACCGGGACTTTCGAGCACATACTGCATCGGCTCACTAAGCTCGTTTGCAATCCAGCCGGGCTTCAACAGAACTTTACCAAGCATCTCATTGACCAGCCGAACCTTCTTCTCAAATTCAGCCGTAAATCCCCCGTCCGCACAATTACCTAATGCCATAAAAACTGCCTCATAATTGCATCCTGGCGTTCAAAACCGTATTATACAGCACTTCCAAAACGTCTAAAGGAAATTATGAGAAACCAGCGCATCCTCATTCTCGGCGTTACCGCGTCCGGCAAAGGCCGGCTTACCTTCGAGCTGGCAAAATCGCTTGACGCCGAAATCATCTCCATTGATTCTATGAAAGTTTACCGCCGAATGGATATCGGCACCGCAAAACCGCCAAAAGAAATCCGCGACCAAATCCCTTACCACCTCATCGACGTCGTCGAACCCAGCGAATCTTTCAGCGTCGCACGATTCCTCGAACTGGCCAACACCGCCATAGATGATATAAAAAAACGAAACAAACCCGTCGTCGCCGTAGGCGGCACCGCCCTCTACATCAAATCACTGCTTTATGGCCTCTTCGAAGGCCCCGGCGCCGATGAGCAAATCCGTGCCGAACTGAAATCACAGGCCCAAGCCGAAGGCCTTGATAAACTTTACGAACAACTTCAGAAAATCGACCCCGATACTGCAAGTAAAATCAGCCCCAACGATGCCAGACGCATCATCCGCGCACTTGAGGTCTATAAACTCACGGGCCAGCCCATATCACGATTTCAGCAGCAGTGGAACGCTGATAATACACACGCCTGGACCATCATCGGCCTGCGACGAGAAAAAACCGAGGAAAACAAACGTATCAACGCGAGAGTCAAAAAGATGCTCGACGCCGGCTTAGTCGATGAGGTCAAAGGATTGCTCGCCGAACCAAAATCACTCAGCGACCAGGCCCGATGCGCCATCGGCTACGCAGAAATTATTGACCACCTGTCCGGGAAACAATCACTCGATGACGCGATAGAGCTTATAAAGAAAAACACACGCAAGCTCGCCAAGCAACAGCGAACCTGGTTCAAAACCTTCAAAAACGTCCTCTGGCTCGACCTCACCCCCGACGAAACAATTGACTCTGTCCTCACCCGCGCTAAAGAGGTGCTGAAAAATGCAACCTGATTCAAAACGTTCAAAACTGATTATCCTGTTTCTTGCGTCAAGGCCGAAGTTTTTGACCGCAAGCGTGGCACCGGTGCTTGTCGGCTCAACTCTCGGTTTTGCGGTCGCCGGCACGTTCGACTGGCCTTTGTTTCTGCTGGCCTTGTTTGCAACGATGGCCCTGCACTGCGGCGCTAATATCGCCAACGATTATTTCGACCATCTCTCCGGCAACGACCGGGCCAACAAAAACGTCACGCCATTTTCCGGAGGCAGACGGTTCATCCAGCAAGGTATCCTCTCCCCGAAAGCCACTCTGCTCGCATCGCTATTCTGCCTGACCATCGGCGCAATGCTCGGTATCATAATTTTGCTGATTACGCGAAGCGGCTTCATTCTTGTCCTCGGCCTTGCGGGCCTTTTGGGCGGATTCTTTTACACCGCACCGCCCGTCAAACTTGGCTACCGCGGCATAGGCGAATTCATAATCGCGTTTTTATTTGGTATTTTTCCCGTTTACGGTTCTTACTACCTGCAAGCCGGCTCGATTGATATAACACCTCTGCCCGCCGGGTGCATAATGGGCGTTCTGATTTTCCTTGTGATTTTTATAAACGAATTCCCCGACATCGTCGCCGACGCTGCGGTTAACAAAAAAACCTTAGTCGTTCGCCTCGGCGTTCCCGCTTGTGCCTTGATTTACCGAATCGCCGTCATCTGCACTTTTATCATTGCCGTTGCCGGCGCGACTCTCGACCGAACGATGCTCTGGCCTGCGCTGCTCTATTTGCTTTTTGGCCTGCCCGTCGGCATCACAGCAATCCGTTTTGCCAATACACGCGACCTTTCCACTCCAGGCCGCACTCAGCACCGCGCCAGCGCAATCACAATCTTCCTGCACCTCATCGGGACCGTGACCTTAGCCGTCGGCTTTCTTGCGTGGACGCTCGTACAGGGTATAATTACGAAATGATGGACAAACGGCTGATAATAAACGCCGATGACTTCGGACTCAGCAAAGGCGTCAATAAAGGAATCGTCGAAGCGCATACAAAAGGCGTGCTCACAAGCGCCACGATTATGGTCAATATGCCCGCCGCAGAACAGGCGGTCGAGCTGACTAAAAAGCTGCCCAACCTCGGCGTCGGCGTCCATCTCAATCTCACCAACGGCAAACCCGTCTCTCGGGACCAGAGCGTTAAACTCCTGCTCAATACCGAAGGCAATTTCGGCCTGTCGGCGGGCAAACTTGCCCTTGCCTCTCTTGTCACCGGCAAGGTTCGTGCGGCAATCGAAGCCGAACTTTCAGCACAGATTCAGTGGGTAATCGAACGCGGCATAAAACCGACCCACCTCGATTCCCATAAGCACATTCACGCCTTTCCCCTCATTTTTCGTATTGTCTGCCGATTAGCCAAACGCCTTGGAATACCGGCCATTCGATACGCCTATGAGCCAAAACAGGTTTGCCGTCCGCCCTGGCCTTTCACCGACCGTGACGGCAGAAAAAGAGCGTCGCTTGTCCGGACAATGGCGAAAATCACACGCTGGCAGAACCGTTCATTTTTCAGGACCGACGCCCTCTTTGGCGTCGCGCACACAGGAAAAATAAATCCGACTTTCCTGCGGGCTGTAGCTTTGTATAATCAGGCAGCGACCGCCGAGCTGATGACTCATCCGGGATACACCTATGACCTCGATGCAACACAAACTCGCCTGGTCAAACAGCGAGAGGTCGAGCTTGAGGTCCTTTGCAGTGAAAAGACAAAACAGTGTTTCAAGGACGCGGGGGTTAAACTGGTGCATTATGGCCGGCTCTGAAAACCTTACGAAACAAACGAAAAATACAGGCAACGTAACGATTGACTGCTCTGTTGTTGTGCCGCTTTACAACGAATCGGCCGTCGTTACTGAGCTTTACCAGCGCCTGACTAAAACGCTTGTCTCAACGGGCCTGCATTACGAGCTTGTCTTCGTCGACGACGGCAGTTCGGATAATACGCTGCATCTCCTGAAGACAATCGCCGCCGACGATAGCTCGGTTGTCATCGTCGAGCTTAGACGCAACTTCGGCCAGACGCCCGCCCTGGCGGCCGGCTTCGATTTCGCACGTGGAAAAATCATCATCTCGATGGACGGCGACCTCCAGCATCTGCCCGAAGAAATACCCGTCTTCCTGCAAAAACTAAACGAGGGCTACGACGTTGTAAGCGGCTGGCGAAAAAAACGCGTCGATAACCTACTGTTGCGGAAAATCCCCTCCAGGGCCGCAAACTGGCTCGCCTCCAAAATCAGCGGCGTCGATATCCACGACTTCGGCACAACCTTCAAGGCATACCGCCGAGAGGTAATCGAGCAGTTAAATCTCTACGGCGAAATGCACAGGTTCATCCCGGCACTGCTCTCCGGCAGCGGCGTAAAAATGGCAGAGATACCCATCACCAACGTCATCAGGCCCTCCGGCTCAAGCAACTATGGATTAGGCAGAACACTGCGCGTCGCCTTCGACCTTATTACGCTTCGTTTCCTCCTCGGCTATATCACAAGACCCCTGCACTTCTTCGGCAAAGCGGCGCTTTACTGTATTACCATTAGCTTGCTGCTCGCCGCTTACATACTCTTCGACAAGCTTTACTACCACGTGCCTATTGCCGTCGCGCACGCACCGCTGGCCGGCTTCGCCGCGGTGCTGTTGCTGGTCGGCATAATCCTTATCGCAGCCGGTCTCATCGGCGAGATGATTAGCAGGGTATATTTCGAATCCACCGGCAAAAAAATCTATTCCGTCAGAAAAATTCATAAACGCCAAATCCCGGCCTGTGGCGAGCAAGCTCGAACCGCCGCGGAGCAGTAAAATGAAAAAGAAAAATCGGCTCAAACCCATAGTAATCATCCTGCTAATTGCAGCCGCAGCCGTCCTGCTGGCAAAGCAGTTCCAGATAAAAAACTTTAATATCATAAGCCCAGGCGCTCTTTACACGAGCGGCCAGCCAAGGGGCATGGATTACTCCCGGCTGCTCTACAAATACCACATCGCCACAATCATCAACCTGCGCTCGCCCGCAGAGCACCGGGAGAGAAACTGGTACAGCGAGGAAATAACATTTGTCCGCGGCAATGGCGTAAAGTATTTTGAGCTGCCGCTCGAAAAAAATATAAACAACCCGGCTTATTTCCCCGACGGGAATATGCAGGAGCAGTTTCTCGCCATAATGGCCGACAAAACAAATCTGCCGGTGCTCGTGCACGATAGCTCCGGCAAAAATCGCCCCGCGATGATTGCCGCCGTCTGGCTCGCCAAAAATGTAAAATGCCCGGCCGAGAAGGTCCTGGCAACGGCAGAAAAGATTAAAAATGAGCCGCTCCGCGAACCTGAGACAAAGTTCATCCATAGTTTATTCAGATAGAACCATTATTGGGAAGGCAATGAAATGACTGTAGAAGTTTCAAAAATCCAAAGAAATACCAGGCGCAAATGGCTGGTTATCGTATGCCTGGCCGCTACGGCAGCAGCAGGTATTTTTCTTTGGACGAACGTATTTCAATATTACCTTTTCCCAAAACGCTTTGGCGTGGTGGAGCAGGGGCTTATCTATCGCAGTGGACAAATATCGGCCCCGCTGGTCAAGAAGGTTTTGGCTGAACATAACATTAAAACCATTGTCATCCTGACCGGTGAAAAGCCAGACGACCCTGACCAACGAACCGAGAACCGGGCGGCGGACGAAATGAACATAAAAATACTGCGGTTCCCACTGAGCGGCAACGGCACCGGTGATATAAATGAATACGCCCGCGCTGTCACGGCGATTGTCGAGGCGGAAAAAAGCAACCTGCCGGTGCTGGTGCACTGCGCCGCCGGAGCACAAAGAACAGGGGGCGTCATCGCGATATATCGGGTGCTCGTGCAAAAAATAGACCCTAATATCGTCGAAGATGAAATCGAAAAATATGGATGCTCCATTGACGACAAACCGGTTCTGCGCTCATTCCTCAACGATAATATGGCTGAGCTGGCAATGCAACTCAAAGAGTCCGGCGTTATCGAGGAAATTCCGTCTCCGCTGCCGCAAATACCTCGGGACTAATCCTGGAGGCAGGTTTCCTCAGCCGGTTGACACAGCTAAAAATCAATTCACCCCATCGCAGAACCACAGGCCCTGTTCATCAATGACTTGGTCAAATAAAAGCGGTTACTGAGGAGCGATTTCGTTGAACCCGGCTTCCGCCGACTTCCCGTGAAAAAGACCCGCTGCGAACGATTTCCGCCCGTATCGTTCAATTATCTTTCCGGTGAATACAAGCTCAAAACGCTTTGTCTTCAACAGCTCATCCATACCTCCGCCGAAAGCTGTAATCCAGCGGCCCTGCCGGTAAAAACTTTCAACTTCGGACTCGGTCTCAACCTCCGGAACTTGCCTGCCGAAGTAGTTGACGAATCTGGGGGAAACCTTTTTATATGAAACCAGCTTGTTCGTTAATGGCACTTTTCGCGATACGGCAAGCGCAAAACGCTTCATCGATATGTTATCATCGAGCGGACTTACGAAGCCGACATAAACAATCATAATTAAAGCTAAAAGCCAGACAAAAAGCCAACTGCACGCAAGCCCCGGACGCTTTTTAGCGAACATTACACCAACGGCCGTCGCTCCGACGACGCCCACGCAGGCCATCGCCGCCGCAGCGGGCAGAAACCGCCTGACGGCAAAACCACAGTAAATAACCATTCCCGCCGAAATCAAAATTGCTCCCGCAATATGTATCAACAGAATCTGCCTTGCCTGCCGGGCCGTATATGCCTCACGCGCAAAAATCATATCTTCTATCAAAATGCCCGTGAGGATAGCAATCGCAGGCATTATCGGCAATATGTAATGCTGCCTCTTGCCACCCGACAGCGTTAAAAAAACAAAATCGGCAACGAACAATATCCACAAAAACAGCATAACCGGCCGCTTCCTGCCCCAGATTCGAAAAAACGGCGCCGCCAGCGCCATCGGCAAAAAAACAACCCAGGGCGTCGCATACCTGAACACTATCAGAAAGTAGTAATATATGGGGTAGTTACCTTTTGCGTATTCACCGAAGAACCGGTCAACAAATTCGCGCTTCCACATAAGCAGGTCCCAGTTTACCCTGTGCGCAATGGCCAAAGGCCACGGCAGAACAATCGCCAGAAAAATAACCGTCCCCACAATGGGCAGCAATCGTGGAATCTTTTTCCAATGACGAAATACCGCTACGTAAACAAACAATGGAACTAAAACCAGCGGAATCGGCGCAGGTCCCTTGGCAAGATTCGCAAGGCCGAAGCTGGCCCAGAACACAAGCATATACGCAATCTGCCTTCTTCGGCTCTGCTCTATAATCGCAGAGTAGAAGCTAAGAAAGCAGACGATAATGAAAAACGTCATCACCATATCAGGACGTGCGTTATGCGCCAAAAGAACATAACCCAGCGATGTAGCCCATACTCCCGCACAAATAATTGCAGTCCGAAACGACAGCCACCTATTAATAAAATATATTATTGCAACAACGGAAAAAACCGCAAAAATCTCGCTCGGCAGTCGGGCAGCGAACTCATCGACCCTGCCGGTAACCTTCGCAACCGCTGCAACCAGCCAGTATGAAAGGGGCGTCTTTTGTAGTCGCGGCTGGCCGTTGAACGTCGGCATAATCCAGTCGCCGTTTTGAAGCATCTCCCGTGAGGTTACCGAAACAAAACTCTCGTGATTATCAAGCGACATTACAGAAAGTGTCCAGCCGGCACTTATCGCGGATAAAAGTAATACCCCAATTACTAAAGGGATTCTGGTTTTTATCTCGTTCAGCATCTGTCCTTCCGTGCGATGAACACAGGCGAACTATTTTATCAGTTTGATTATCTGTTCAAAATCGTTCGGCGCTTCGATAGGGGGATTGCTGAACTCGCCCTGCTTTCCCTTGTGGTAGTTGACGGTAACGTTCGGGTCTTTTAGCGCGTGGCCGGTCAGCACACAGGCAACACGTTCGTCGTCGCCGATAACACCCTCGGCCTGCAGCAGCTTCAATCCCGCCACCGACGCCGCGCTTGCCGGCTCACAGCCAAGCCCGTATCTGCCGATAACCGCCTTGGCATCGACTATCTCTTCATCGCTCACCGCCCGAACCACTCCGTCGCAAATATCTATTGCCCGAAGACACTTCTTCAGATTGACCGGGCGCGAAATCTCTATCGCCGACGCGCAGGTATGAGGCGAAAAATGGCGGGCCGTCAAATCGGCATAATAATCCGCGATGACCTTATTATCCACGTCGCCGTTATTCCACACGAGCTTCTTATTGTTGACCAGGTCAGTAAGCGTAGAAGCGCCGGTTGCATTGATTATTGCCATTCGCGGTATTCGTTTAATCAGGCCTAATTGCTTCAGCTCATAAAACGCCTTGCCGAACGCGCTTGAATTGCCCAAATTACCCCCCGGCACAACAATCCAGTCGGGCACTTCCCAGCCAAGTCCTTCAATGATGCGATACATAATCGTCTTCTGGCCTTCTAAGCGGAACGGATTAAGCGAATTGAGCAGGTATAACCCGAGTTTCATACACACGTCCTGCACCTGCCGCATACAATCATCGAAGTCGCCCTGTATCTGTATCGTCTGTGCCCCGTAATCCATCGCCTGCGACAGCTTGCCAAAGGCGATTCTGCCTGAGCCGATGAAGACCGTGCATTTAAGTCCGCAACTGTGTGCGTAAAGAGCGACCGACGCCGAGGTGTTGCCCGTCGATGCGCAGGCGCATGATTTTGCGCCCACCATTTTCGCGTGGCTGAACGCCGCCGTCATACCGTTGTCCTTGAACGAGCCGGAAGGATTCAACCCCTCATACTGCAAAAACAACCGCCCCGGCTTCATACCAGCGTATCTCCCCACCTCGTCATTGGGCTGCAGAATCGTCTGTCCCTCGCCGATTGTCACCTTGAACTTGTCGTCGCAGAAATTCAATAGCTCGCGGAATCGCCACACGCCCGACAAATCAAGTGCGCTGTCCCTGTTCGCCCAGCGCTTGCCGAAGTCAGAAAGCTTCTTAGGCACTTCAATTTTGCCCCAGTCGTATTGCGCATCCAGAAGGTCGCCGCACCGCGGACATTTGAAGAACACCTCGCCAACCTCAAATTCCGCGGCACAATCCGGATTGATGCATCTCTGGAAAGCCGCGTTAGTCATACCCATACCCAAAATTCCCTGTTATATTTAGCCCCGCCACTCTCGCCGCCTTGCGGCGGATGGCGGGGTTGTAATGAAATACATTTTAATCACAGATTACACGGATTTCCACTCATTTAATTGCCGCAAAAAACGCGCCCTGAGCGCTCTCGAATGTCGTTGTCGGGGGTGTCGGGGTTACCTTTTAACCGCTTTGCGGCGTATATAGCCCCCGGCTCTGCCGGGGGGTGCAAACGTGAGGTTCGCTTGTTGTCATTGCGAGCGAAGCGAAGTTTACCCGCCGTAGTGTCAACGAAGGTGGGCAATCTCCTTATAATAATCATTCTCTCCATCATCGCCTTTTCAACTACAAAAAACATACTCGAAAATATAGTAATTTCATCAACCTTTTATTTTCTTCTCTCTTCAAACAACTTCCAAACCGCTTCGTCCACTTCTTCTTCAAGTTTACTTATCTCTGTTTCTTTCCCATCAAGTCGCAACTTGTGTAATGTTTTTGAAAGACCGCTTAATCTGATATGGTTCTTATTCTTCAGGTCAAACTTTGGTATCCCCACGTGCTCCATAACCGATGGTGCGCCGAACCCACGACCTGCCGAAGAATATGATTTGATAAATTTCCTTACGGGAAGCGAATTCAGAATCGCACAAAGATAATGTGCTTCATCCTCTTTTCCCGTCGCAAATAAAGATGTCGTATCCGTCGGTATAATCGTCTTCCATCCAAATTCCGTCTTATGCTGACTTATCACCGCCGCAACCAAATCGCTCGCCATTCGCTTCCAAACAACCTTGTAACGCGCAACGGTATAGCGACCTATCCCAAACATCGCATAGAACGCTGTTCTTTCCGCAAGTTCTCTAACTGTTTTCGATCCCCGTGATAAAAGTACCTGCTTAAACCTCGTTAGGTAGTTATAGGTATTCGGCCAATCTCTCTTCATCCTTTTCTCTGAATACGGCTCGCTTTTTTCAGGATCCTGAACCATCAATACACAAATCTCTGGCTGTGCTCCCCAACGCTCTATGTCCGCGCCTCTGACGGCGGGATAAACCAAGTCCGCCTCTACTCGCTCTTCAACTTGTCTTATCCTGCGTTTGCCCTTTTCAACGAGATTTCGAACTATTAAATTTCCGTTTGATAATTTCTCTCTGACCTCAAGCCAGAAAACACCATACGGCTCTGTGCTCGCACCTCTTCGTGCCTGATACTCACTTTCTCCCTCAATATGTCTCAGCCGTCCATCGCCTTCTCGAATCGTCTGCCAAGAGCCGTTGGGCTTGCCAATCGGCGTTGCTAATAACATCTCCTTTTCTAACAGCTTTCTTGCTTCTTTGAGCTTCAAGTTCGTCGGCACACGACCGATTCCTTTCTTCCTTTTCCAAACCGTATAAGGCACCGGATATTCCGTCCGGCCGCGTTTTTTAAGAATAATCGCCGCTGTCTTGTTCGCTGCCCCTTCAAACGGCTGAACAGAAACCAAATCGTGCGCTTTTAATACCTTTAACGTATCTCTGTCCCCAAGACGGAACTTTCTGAAACCCTCTCCTGCCCCTTTCGACTTAAAAACCTCCTGCGTAATGAGAAATCCGAGCGTTCCTGCCTTTGCGAGATAATGGTCTGCCGAGGCGTATGTAAAAAGCATCGAGAAGTCTTTCTCGCCTCCGCCTAATCTCGCCGCGTGCCCTTTAAGCGAGAATAAACCATAATCCTTCCACATCTGTAATGTGGCATTGCGATACTCGCTCGACAGATACCCCCACCGAATCCACGGCGGATTGCCTATGACAAAATCAAATTTATCCGTCGTCATTGGCGCAAATACATTCTTCAAAAACCTCGCCCAGATACCATTCCTCCCGTCTTTCTCAAGCTCCAAAACGTGCTCATAAAACTTCTCAACCGCCTTTTCATGCGGCGGAAATACCAGACCTTCTTTTTTGAAACGTGCCATTGCCTCATCAATGCCGCAATTTTGTTTGGCCAGTTCTTCTATCATAGGCGCAGCCCGCCTCATCAGATATCCACGTTCTTCAACCCAGATTTTCGGAACAAAAAATGTCCCTACCGATGTCGGAACCTCTACGGCGCCGTTGCCTACAAGCATCATTTGCCCCGTTCGCTTCGGCCACAACACAGAGTCCGCCAGATATACCGGAATCTCGAATCCCCCCAATTTCTTCGCCAGTTCTCCTAGTGCAAACAAGTAGTTCGTTCTCGCTGCGATCACCGCAAGCGGGTTTAAGTCAAAACCCCATACATTTGCCAAAATCCTCCTAGCGGTCTCCAAAACCGGCTCTTTTTCTTTTTTCCCGAATTCCCTTGCTCTCTGTATTACCAAAACTAGGAAAGTCCCCGACCCGCAGGCAGGGTCGAGCACTCGTTTTCTCGTATCGCCTCGATATCCCGCCTCATCCAGAACCAATTCTGCAAGCCAGTCCGGCGTGTAATACTCGCCGAGATGATGCCGAACCACGTCCGGCACAAGATATTGATACAATCGCTTCAAAAGGTCTCGCGTTATCTCCGGCTCAATCGTCGTCGTTGCTGGCTCAAATTCTGAAAGAATCCTTGCGATACCTCGAATAACATCCTCCAGTCGTGGAGAGCCAAACGCCTCTAAATACCACCGGAAGAAATCCCCTTCCAGAAAATTGCTTATCCCTCGCTTGCTGTATATGCCGCCATCCTCGATATCCGTAAGTTGCTTCAATAATTCTTCTTTGGTTGAATGCGCCAATTCGCTACTAAACGAACTGCCGAAACTGCCTTCGCTGACTGAAAGCAATTCTGCCGCAATCAACTTCATAAGCAGCGCAAAGTATGTGTGTACACAGAACAGCATCGTCTGAAAGTCGCTCTCTGCCGGCAAACCGTAAATCTCTGATAGTGCCACCGTTTTTTTGTCCGCTCCTCCACTAAGCTGTTCCCCATAAACAATCCCAAACAGCCGCTGCCATTCCTGAAAAAAAACCTTCGCTCGCAGCGTGCTCCAGTTTGTCATCGCATCCGCAAACGCTCCCACCGCTTCTCTTGCCACTTCCGCTTTAGGCCCGAATCTGTCCGCTAAGTTTTCAGCCGTCAGCGCCAGTCGTGCCAATGCCCGCAAATATGTAACAAACGTCAGAGCGCTCTCCGCCCCAAACATATACGGGCCGTCCATCGGAAATTCAAATCCCCCCGCCTTTCCCTTTCCGGCTTTGCCTTTACTTCTGCATCGAACAAAAAATATGCTGCTTCCGTCAAAGCCGACTCCGACAATACCAACCGGACCCGCAATTTCGTCTTTTCCTGCCCCCTTTGCCTCGGCGGTCATATACTCCACTAATTGCTCGTAAGCATGCTCTATACTCCGCTTTGATTTGAATGCTTCTGGCGGTTCATATTCGACCACTACTTGCCCGTGCAAAGCATCAGGCCGCTTTCCCTTCAGCACGGTTTTTGCTTCTACGCTACCCCGCTCGTAACGTTCATCGAACTCAATCCCGGCACTTGCAACTAAAGGCCCCAGTACTCTCTCAAATTTTATTTTGAGGTCTTCCTCCGTCTTGGCTTCTCGTAGTATCTTCCTTGCCGCCTCGACAAGCTTATCAGCGACACTTGCAAGTGATATACCCTCTTCTCCTGTCTTCTCTGTTCGTCTCATAACAGCCCTTTATCTTGGTTTCTAATTTCCCACCCCCACAATACCCCAAATCCCTTCTTTTTTCAACAGCAGAAAACTGCGTAATCTGTGGCCATTATTCTTCTCCGAACGCTATTCGAAATCAAAAATTACAAATTGACGCAAAGCATCATCCTGAGCAATTTTTGTTAGTCGAAAGTCTTCTGGCCATAAGAAATCATTATATTGTTAAATGCTGCTCCAAAACAAGCTTTTTTAATTCCGCCTCCCAAAATCATAAATCATAAATCGTTTAATCCGTCCGCCTTTGGCCCGGCCTCGCCTTCGGCGAGAGCCGAGGCGGGCGAGACCTCGCCAAGGGCGGGTGTTAATCCGTGGTGAAAAATACAGCGTCCTCTGCGCAATCAGCGTCTAATAAATCTCTGTGAACTCTGCCTGCCCTTCGTAGCGACATGTCCTCCGTAGCGCAAGCGAAGGAGGAAGCGAAGAAGGGTGGCTTTATAAAACAGCGTCAATCTGCGTTAATCCGCGTCAAAAAATCCTCCGCGGTCTCTGCGTTCTCTGCGGTGAGACCGTTAACCTTTTCAATCAGCCCCGGCAGTTCGGCGATTCGGTCTATTTTCCGGACGCCTCTCGGCGGCTCTTTGCCCGCATTTGTATAAGCCGACTTCATCGCCGCTCGCATACCGGCTTTAAGCGCGGGACAAATATCATTGTCCAAACGGTCGCCGACGAAAAGTATGTTTGCTGCCGGTACACCTATCCTGACGATGGCCGCTTCAAAAATTCGCCTGTCGGGCTTACGGAACTCAAACTGGTAAGAATAAAGCCGCCACGGGAAAAATTCCAGTATCCCCAGTTTCGCCAAATGCCTGTCCAAAGAGCCGGCACTTATAAACGTATTGCTCAGTATGCCTAATTTAAGCCCCATCTGCCTGAGCGTAGTCAAAGTATTTTTTATATCCGACTCGGAGCTGGCCAATCTGCTCAACGGCTCATACCACAGCCAGCCGACCTGCCGCCACTGGTCTTCGCTGAGCTTAAGCCCTCGTTTGACGCCTGACTTTTTCAGCAGCGACAGCGCATCAAAATCCCGGCCGGTAATGTCAGCCCATAGACATCGCAATCGAATGGCAATCAAGTTTCGCAGGCAGTACCACCGGAAACTACCAACCGTCTGGCCCAGCCCCGCGAGGTATTCATAGGTCAGATGGGCACTTTGACGAAAGGCCTTCGTCGTCTGAATCTTCCCAAAATTCAGCAGCGTATCCCCCAGGTCAAACAGCACCGCTTTTATCTGTGTAATCTGTGAAATCTGTGGTTTAATCTTCTCACCTCAAAGCCGGCAAATCGTCTTCAAACGCCTCTTCGACCCATTTGAACATCTCGTCATCCGATATCGCAGAAACCCTGTCCAGCGCATACTCGGCGGCGATTTTGTCCCTTATCTTGACCACCCGCGGGTCGTGCTTGGTAATCTCAATCTGGTATCGCGATTCAATCCAGTGCTTTATCCCTGCCGCGCCGGTTTTGTCGGTTATTGCCACTTCCACCGGCCGCTTGAGCAGCTTGTCGGTATCGAAGCAGTTGTATATCTCCTCGTTTTTCAACAGGCCGTCCGCGTGAATGCCCGCCCGCGTCACGTTGAAGTCCCTGCCAACCAGCGGATAATTGGGCGGAATCTCAAAGCCAAGCTCCTTCATAGCGAATTCGGCAAGCTCGGTTATAGCAGCATAATTGACGCCGCTTGAGATACCCTTGATTTGCGCATGCTCGACGACCATCGCCTCAAGTGGCGGATTGCCCGTTCGCTCGCCGACTCCGAATATAGCGCTGTTGGCCGCACAGCAGCCATACAGCCAAGCCGTCGCCGCGTTGACCGCGACTTTGTGCAGGTCATTATGCCCGTGCCATTCCAGCCGTTCACTCGGCACCCCGATTTCGCGCAGACCCGCCACCAGCTTCGGCACGCTTCTCGGCAAAGCCGCACCGGCCCACGGCACACCAAAGCCCAGCGTATCACACAGCCGAATCTTCACCGGCATTTTATACTGCTCGCTCAGCTTCATCAACTCCGCAGCGAAAGGCAGCACAAAACCGTCGAAATCGGCCCTTGTAACGTCCTCGAAATGGCATCGCGGAATCACACCCTGGTTCAGCGCCGACTTTACAACATCCAGATACGCTGCCATCGCCTGCGCCCGGGTCTTTCGCAGCTTCAGGAATATGTGGTAATCACTAACCGAAGTCAGTATCCCCGTCTCCGCAAGCCCCATCTGTTTAACCAGCCGGAAATCCTCCGCCACCGCCCGAATCCAGCCGGTTATTTCAGGATATTTGTACCCACGATTCTTGCACAACTCGACGGCCTTCCTGTCTCGGTCCGAATACAGGAAGAACTCACTTTGCCGAATCAGGCCCGTATCGCCGTCGATTTTGTGCAGCAGGTCGTAAATCTTCAATACCTGCTCAGGCGTATATGGCGGCCTTGACTGCTGACCGTCGCGAAACGTCGTATCCGTAATCCAAACCTTGTCGGGTATCTCATACGGTACGCCGCGTTTCTCGAACTTCACCATCGGAAACTCGGTATAGGGAAACATCTCCCGATACAAGTTCGGCTCACTAACATCCGCTACTTTCAAAACTCTTTTAGCCATCTTTCACATCACCTCATCTTTTTTCGTCTCTCGTCGCGCGCATATCGTATTTCGAACGACGAAACACGAGCGACGCACAACGACACAGAATGGCCGAGATGGGAGTCGAACCCATACGCCCGTGAGGACAGGGGATTTTAAGTCCCCAGCGTCTGCCATTCCGCCACTCGGCCCTTTTTTGCCACAGAGCACACAGAGGTCACAGAGAATTACCTTTTTTATCTTCTGCGTTCTGCCTTCGTTAATTTACTCAATACCGCCCCTTTTTGCAAACCGTTTATTCGCCAAATACAGCCGCTTCTTTGTTAATACTACCCCCTAAGGATAGGTTCAGGTTCAGCCGGAAAATTCACTTTCGCCCTTCGGCCTCGCTCAGGACATAGTAGCTTCTTCAGAGAAGTTCAAGCGGGCGAATTCGCCGTAATACTTCCTGGCCGCAGCGTCATAAGCACGGGCAGCGTCGATTTCGTTGTCGAACCAGCCCAACAATACATTTTTGCCTCTGAAGCAGATGGTAGCGCTCCACTTTTTATAACGTTTGTGAAAACTGACGCCTTTGAACTGCGATGAAGTATTTTGTTTTTTTGGCCTGTTTTGCGCATTTTCTGCTCTTGTGGCCGGGCGGAGATTCGCTCTGCGATTATCGAGGGAATCACCGTTTTTATGGTCAACGAGAAGGCCCTTTGGCTCATTCATAATTTCCCTATGCAAACTCAACTGTCTTGTCTTACCGGGGCCGGTTTTAGCGTCCCTGACGGCGTAAAACTTTTTTACGTTGCATCCCTTGAGGTGCCATTTCAGATGGCCGAGGTGATAATAGACATCCGCGTCAACGATTGTCCATTCATCATCGCCCAAGTATATCCTGCGAAAGTCGTAGCCGTATTTGCATTTGCGGTAAAGCATCATCGGCCAGGTGAAGATTTTGTCTAACCAATCCGGAATCCTGATTTGAATATTTGCCATACTCTTACCCTCCTTCGTTCATTGTTCAGTGTTCATTGTTACCACCAACTATGAACAACGAACTACGAACATTTGATTGTGTGCCTTGCCTGTCTTGGCGTGATACTTGGGACGCTGTCCCGAAATGCTTGCGCTTCTGCGCTACCGTCTTTTTAAGACGGCCTTGCTGATCCAGTGCGGCCCAGCGAGTTAGAATTATATCAAATAAAATAGGTATGTCAACAAAAATATAACATTTTGCGAAAAATTCTGCTTTTCAACGTAACCCCTTATCTTCATTGAAGATATGAGCAAGCAGGTATTCGGCGTTACGCAGATATTATTCATCGGGCAGTTGATAGTTGCAGAAGAAGATTTGATTGTTGCCTCAAAAATGCTATAATCCGGTTGAAATAAGTTGCTAAAGGAGCTATACAAAATGAGTATGCGGAAACAGGTTCTAATAACAGAAGAGGGATACGAGGGCAAATACGTCGCGATGCGGTCAATGTCCGACAGGACGATTATCGCGTCGGGAGACAATCCGGATGCCGTGATGAAGCAGGCGAATAAACAAGGCGTAACCGACCCCGTGATATTCTTCGTTCCAGACCACGACATTACTCTGGTGTATTGAAATGCCCATTAGCGATTTTCCGTTCCTCAAGGCCTCCGATGCCGACCCGATGCCTCGCCCCTGGTTGTTTGTGCGAATCAATAATCCCGATACCGGCAGATTTCTTAATACGATAGGCCTGATAGATACAGGCGCCGACGAATGTTGTCTGCCCGCCTCGTATGCACAATTGCTCGGCCACAATCTTACCGCCGGCTCGGCAAAAAACATTAATACGGGAAATGGCTGCACGACCGCATACGGCCATACCTGCACAATTGACATTTTCGACACTCCCCTGCTGCTGTCCGGGAAGGAAAGAATCGCTCACACAATACCGAAGACGGCCATCGATTTTATGCCCAACCTCCATTGCGTCCTCCTCGGCGTAAAAACTTTCCTCAGCAATTTCAAGCTATCAATCGATTATCCCCGCCAATTGTTCTCCATCCTAAAACCATGAAGATGTTTCCCGCCTCGCGGGGGCTTTCTACTGCTAAACTGCTCAAATGCTCGACTGTTCTAATTTCTCGCGCAGCGTCTCTGACGCTTCGCGTGTCCCTCCATCCTATGGCGCGAACTTGCGCGATATTGACGAAAACTAAGGTATTTCCTGATGGTAAAAACAAGGCCGAAATGGGCCTAAGTGTTTGCAGGATATGGAGTAGAAAATTTTTTTAAAAAGTGGCCAACTAAGGGTTTTCGACTTGCGCGCTTTTGTCGTACAAATGTATAATACAAATGTATCATACAACTGTAGGCCACCTCGAAAAACTACATTGGCAAGGCAAACGAGCCTTGTTTTTGGCTTAAAAATAAGATTTTCCTTCATGAAATTATAGTTTTTAGAGGTGCCCTGTATTATACAAATGTATTATACAAGCGTTTTATTTACCCATCTTAACATTTTTTTACCACGAAGACCCCAAGACACGAAGAAAATCCTTTTTCTAAAAACAGAAATTTCGCGTGGGCTAATCCGCCAGCGGCGGATGAAAGCCCACACTACAAACTGCGAGGCGAATAGGAGTTTAATTATTCGAAAGTCACCTGTATCGATTTGTCTTTTTTGCTCAGCGTAATTTTTTGGGTCTTGCCGTCGGAGGTGATTATATAGTCGCCGAAGAAGGCGCGTGTTTTGAATGAGCCGGCGTTATCGGCCCGGCCTGTGGTTTGGGTCCACCACTTATTAAAAAGAAGGTCGCGATAGGCGTGGGCCTGCGGGGTGGGCGTCCAGTCGGCTTTCCACATAGCGGTATGCGGCATCCAGTGGCCTGTTTCCCAGAAGCCCCACATAATAATTGCTTCGACTTTGGGATGGGCGAAAAGAATCGGGAAGAACATTCGAAGCGCATCGGCCTTACCCTGTTCGTCGTCGGCGGTAAAGAGGCATTCGGTGATTTTAATCGGCAGGTCGAATTCGGCGAGCTTGTCGAGGGTCTTCTGGACATCCTGGGGCGAAGTGGGAGTGGTGCCGGCTTTTCCCAAGGTGAAGAAGTGGCCCTGGCATCCGATGCCGCCTATGGGGACACCGTTTGCGAGGAGATTTTTGATTTGGGTTATATAAGCGTCGGCATTGTAGTTGCCCTCAACGAGAATGCCGTAATCATTTACGAACAGGGTGATATCGGGATTTCCGGCTTTGGCCATATATGCCATTTCGTTGATAACGCCGTAGCCGAGCCGCCGGCGGAAAAAGTCGCCGTAAATCATTTCGTTATTAAGGTCGAATTCGGTGATGCGGCCCTTGAAATGTTCGGTGACGCCGATGGCGCGGCGTTTGACGGCCGCTCGGAGGTCGTCGTTATTGAGGCGGTTGAGCCAGGGCATAATGAATTTGTCTTTTGCCCAGAAAATGCAGTGTCCCCGCATCGGTATATTTGAATCGCGGCACATCTCCCAGATTCTGTCGGCGACGCCGTAATCTACGACGTTGGGCCGTTTTTCGCAGTCATACCATTTGAGGGTGTTTTCGTGCACGGCGTAGTTGAAATTCTCGGAAAGGACTTTCAAAAACATCTTCCTGTCATCCGGCGACATAGGATTGGTGTCGTTTTCGGCAAGATGGTTGGTAATGGCCGTGCCGAACAAGAATTCGTGCCGGACCTG
>JBDRMP010000012.1:0-19780 GCA_043811995.1 Planctomycetota bacterium | reverse complement strand
GTGCAGCGTTGCGTCGCGAGACTTTGAAGCAAACATTTTTTGAAACTTTTGGCCATAACCGTAAAAATCGAAAAATCGTACGCCAGTTCTATAAGTTAATGAAACTGGCCGCTTAACAAATCAGTTTTTGGAAAGTGCAGGATAAAAGAATAATTTAGAAAGGCCGTCTTTCTTGGGTAAAACGCATTTGAAAAACAGATTACAGAAGGGTTTGTTCATCCTCGACGGGGCGATGGGGACGCAATTGATTTCCCACGGCATCCAGCCGGGAAAGTGTAGTGAGATGCTTAATATCGAATCACCCGGCCTCGTTATGAGGATTCATAAGACCTATATACACGCCGGCTCCGATGCGGTCATTACAAACACCTTCGGCGGCAATGGCTTTACCCTCGCCCGCCACGGCCTGGCAAATCGACTCACGGAGATAAACACGGCTGCCGCTCATCTCGCCCGCAAGGCGGCCGGCAGGACCAAATACGTCCTCGGCGACATCGGGCCAAGCGGCGATTTCCTCGAACCGCTCGGCCATCTCAAGCCCGACCAGCTAAGGTCTGCTTTTGCTGACCAGGCAAAGGCGCTTCTGGCAGGCGGTGTCGATGGCATTATCATCGAAACAATGTCCGCGGTCGATGAGGCGGTTGTTGCAATAAAGGCAGCCAAGTCGTCAGGTGCCGACGTGCCGGTATTGGCCTCAATGGCGTTCGACAAAAAGGGTAACGATTTCAGAACTATGATGGGCGTTACTGTGGAAACAGCCGTCTTATTGCTCGTCTCAGCCGGCGCCGACGCCGTCGGCTTCAACTGCGGCTCCGCAACGCTTGATGAGTATATCGACCTCGCCAAAAAGTTCGTAGACACGGTCAGAGCCGTTGATAAAAACGTCCTGGTCTTCGCCGAACCAAACGCAGGCAAACCCGACCTGGTCGATGGCAAAGCCGTATATAAAGTAACACCGGACGAGTTTGCTGATGCCGCACAAAAAATCTACGACGCAGGCGTTACCATTATCGGCGGCTGCTGCGGCACTTCCCCCGAACACATCAACGCCCTCGCCCAAAAATTGTGGGGTTAATCCTTCGTTATCAACTTCGTGATTTGGGCTATCGTCCTTGACGTTGCACCTTGGTTATTTTTTATGACCTGCTGGCCGGTGCGGGCGATTTGGGCGGCATAATTAGAATCGCTCAGACATTTCTGTAAGGCCTCAAGAAGTTCATTTCCATTATCTACTAATACTGCACCATTGCCTTTCAGCAGGTCATCCACGGCTTGTTTGAAATTGAAGGCGTGCGGGCCGAAAATCGTGCACTTGCCTAAGCCAGCCGCCTCCATCATATCCGACCCGCCCATTGGCACTAACGACCTGCCGACAAAAATCACCGTCGCTAATGAATAAAACTTCCGCAAATCCCCCATCGTATCGCCCAATATAACATTGATTTTTAGTTTCTCTGTGTGCTCTGTGTTCTCTGTGGCTAAAAAATCCTCTGTGGCTTTTTTCTTTATCTCGCTATACCGAATCAATCCGAATCCTGCTTGCTTGATTAGATTGGCTACTTCCTCAAATCGTTCCGGTTTGCGGGGAACGATAGCAAGTCGCAAATCCGCAAATTGTTTTTGCTCAATCAGCCGGCGATAGACATCTAAAATAATCCGCTCTTCGCCGTCGCCGGTCGCCCCTGCCACCCACAGCCGTTCGTTTTTCAAACCGAGCTGTGCCACCAGTTCATCTGCGCCTTCAACCTTGTCTGCCACCTGCGCGGTATCGTATTTTAATGAGCCGGTAACGATAACCTTTTCCGCCGGCGCGCCAAGTTGCCGGAATCTCTCTGCGTATTCTTCACTCTGCGCAAGTGCCAGCGTAAGATTGCCGAACACTTTTATCGTTACTGCCTTTATAAGGTTATATCTCCTGAAGCTTCGTTCGCTCAATCTGCCGTTGACCACGATTACGGAAATACCCGATTGTTTTGCGATTCGCACAAGATTTGGCCAGACCTCAAGCTCTATAAGCAGAATAACCGATGGTCGTATATTCTCAAATGCCCGGCGCATCGTCCGTGAAAAGTCCATCGGGAAATAAAACACACTTAATCGATAACCGAAAAGCGAGGTTGCGCGGGCAAAGCCGGTATCTGTCGTTGTGCTTATTACGATTTCGTAGTCGGGGAATTTCTTTCCCAGTTCGCGGATTATTGTTGTAGTGGCGTTGACCTCCCCGACGCTTACCGCGTGAATCCAGATGCATTTTTTATCAGGTTGCTTCCTGCTGATTTTCCCGAATCGATTCCCCCACCCGGCGCGATACCGATTGTGCCTTAGCATTCTGTATATCGCCACCGGACTTATCGCTGCCGCAGCAAGCAAATATGCGAGGTCAATAAGAATTTTCATAATATCGGGACAATGATATTCGTTTAGACGTGGTCTGTCAAAGCTCTGGCTCGTGAAAGCGGCCTCAGGTTTTGCCTACGGCGCGCTTGCCTGCAGCCAGTTTTGCGCCAGGATTGCGAAGTCGCGGAAATTGATTATCGCGTCACCGACCATATCAGCCCGTCCATACCAGTTGGCCGACAAGGGGTTTGCCAGCCATGCGTCTGCAAAGTCGGCCAAGTCCAGCATATTAACAATACCGTCCCCGCCCACTGGCGCTATGTCGCCCGCTAACCTCACTATCGGCTCGTATTCTACAGACGGGTCGTCCTGCAGAAACAATCCCCCGCCTCGAAGAACAAAGTTCAAGTCCGCAAACAGATTCATCCCGATGATGCCGTCAACTGTCCCGCCTTCAGGAGATGGAACATCAAGCAATATGACGGGAACGTTTGTCAATGACAGCCACTCTCCCAATGCCGGTATATCGATTGAGTCAATGTAAAAACCCGGAGCGGTTATCGGGTTTCCGGTAATTCCCTGTATCTCAACCTCAAAATTAGGATCTGCCGGGTTAAGAGCCAGCCGGGCCGCGACTCTCGAACCAATCACGGTAACCTGCGCCCCCGTATCGAACATAAACCGCGTCTTGTCTATCGCCGAATGGCTGCCTTCATATAAATCGACGCTGGCAACAAAAAAGATGCTTTGAGAAGAGTTGCCGATTATCACAGATGGGCTTGTAGGCGGAAAATCTAAATCATACGGGTCGAATACATATTGCACACTCACCCCGCCGAGTGGCCGAAGCTCAAGCGGTATAAGGTTGCTATAAGTCGGGATGGAAACGTCATCCTGCTGGTATATGCGGATATCGGGTGCGGTAAACTCGTCAGTGCCGCGTGTGACGGTAATCGGCGTATCATTGTAAAATACGGCGGTAAAATATACGGATAGAGGCGAGCCGATTGCCGTCGGCAAATCAACCGGCGAGCCGCCCTGACCTACCACTATGGCCACGTTCGACTGCCCCATCATACCTGACCTGTCTAAAAGTAAGCCGCTCGGCTCGATTGCGCCGAGCCCGTCAACAAATATCCCGATTGGCTCACTCACCCACGCCTCCGTCTCGCCCGTCACACCGCTGATGATAACCGGGTTGGAGGTAACATACCCAGCGCCGCTAAAAAGCCCCGCCTGCACCGCTGGGGCATTGCCCATAACGTGCGCGCTTGCGCCTGTGTCATAAATGCCGATGGCATAGTCAGATTGAGGACTACCAGTCAGAAAACTACCTACAATTGAGTATTGAGTAACCGCCTCAAGCTCCAACTCTAAGCCGCGGGCGTTTGTAACCTCAACCGCTATCCACGGCACAAAACCGTCAATCGGCGGCGAATCAATCACGTTTGCCCAGACCAGCAAGGGCGCCGCCTTCGGCTCAATCCCCGTTCGCTGCGCAGCTTCAGGCAAAATCAGTTTTTTCTCTGGTTTCTGCAATGACCGTCTTTTCGACGTTGGGGCAGGTTTATCCTTTGGATATGATATTGCCTTGATTTGTTCGCCGCCGCTCAGCCGCCACTGGACCTCCTCCCGCTGCCAGTCGGGCCCCGCGGCTAAAACGCTGGTCTGCACTAATACCAATATGGCCAATACGGCAACTCGCAGGTGTGCCAAACTGTATGTACTCTGTTTTTTCATCACCCGATGCTCTATTATATCAAATTAACCTTCGTTTTTTTACAAAATCCTGTTAAAGGTCATATTATTGACTTTCCGGCCTTTTTCGCGTATTAAAATAGCTTTATTCCATCCCCGTAGCTCAACTGGATAGAGCGTTGGCCTCCGAAGCCAAAGGTTGCGAGTTCGAATCTCACCGGGGATAGTTTCCAAAATCGTTTATTTTACGGAATACTGATATGTCAGCAGATAGACAGATAACTTTGAAAAACGCACAGGCGCAGCGCGTCTGGGAGATGTTTCGTCAGATTAACCGCATTCCACGATGCTCAAAAAATGAACAGAAGATTATCGAATGGTTGGAAGATTTTGCCAATAGCCGAAATCTCACCTGCCGAAGCGACGCCGTCGGCAATACCGTAATCGAATTGCTCGCGACTAAAGGTTATGAGAATGCCCCCACAATCACATTACAAAGCCACGTCGATATGGTCTGCGAGAAAACGCCGGAGTCAAAACACGACTTTTCAAAAGACCCCATAGAAATCATCGAACGTGATGGCTGGGTTACAGCCAACGGAACGACATTGGGAGCGGACAACGGCTTGGGGGTGGCGTTGGCGCTCGCCCTGAGCGATGTCGTTGGGCTTGCTCATCCTCGGCTCGAATTGCTCTTTACCGTTGATGAAGAAACCGGCCTGACCGGCGTCAATGGCTTGGAGCGGGGCTTTATCACAGGCAAATACCTCATCAATCTCGACGGCGAAGATGAATCACTAATCGTCGGCTGTGCAGGCGGCGAACAGACCGAGATTACCCTTAAAACCGAATGGGTCGATGCTCCCGCCGGACTGGATTGTTTTGCCCTGAAGGTATCAGGTCTTCACGGTGGCCATTCGGGGGTCGATATCGATAAGAAACGCGCTAACGCCATCAAACTTCTGGCAAAGACACTTCAGGTCTTGCAGGACACAATCGATTTGCGCATTTGCAGTATCGACGCCGGCAAAGCGGCTAATGCCATCCCTCGATATGCACAGGCCGTTATTTGTCTCGATATCTCATCTGTTGACGAAGTCAAGGCAATGCTCGCCGAACTTGAGTCATCATTCAAAAAAGAATTCTCCGCAACCGACCCCGACCTTAAAATCGAATTGAAAAAAGCCACAGAGATTTGTTTAGCCACAGAGCACACAGAGGACACAGAGAAGAAAATAATAAATGATAACTCATCAATCATAAATATTATTTTGGCTTTGCCGACCGGTGTTTATCGTATGTCGGATGAGTTCAAGGGGACCGTAGAGACATCTGACAACCTCGCACGGGTTGAGACATCTCGTAATGAAAATCTTTTGCGTATCACCACAATGCAGCGCAGCTTCAAGGTCTCCGCGATGGATGAGCTGACGGGCAAAATCACTGAGATAACCAACCTTGCAGGCGCCAAGGTGACAACTACAGGCCGATATCCCGGCTGGGAGCCGGATAGCGATTCTCATCTTCTCAAAATGTGCACGCAGGTTTACGTAAAACTTCACGGCAAGACCCCGCCGACGAAGGTCGTTCACGCAGGCCTCGAACCGGCAGTCATCAAACAGAAATTCCCCGATATAGAGGCCATCTCCGTCGGCCCAACAATTCAAAACCCCCATTCCCCCCAGGAACGCCTCAATATCGCCTCCGTTGACGATGCCTGGAATTTTTTGCTTGAGCTGATACCTGCCCTGAAATAGAGGGGCAATTCGCAGATGTGATATCCTAAGAATGACTGTTGTCGTTATTCACATGTCCCCATTATTTCCCCTTTCACCCGTTCCTGTGTAAGCAAAAAAGCCGATTGTCCTAAACTAACCCTGTTGCCAGCAAATAAATTTCCCCGCCAACCTGTCCGAAGCCTTTGCCTTATTGCTCATTGTCCAGAATCCTTCGGTGTGCAACCGGATCCTGCCTTGTCCTCCATCACTGGTCTGAAATCGAAGGATAATATGCACATTTCCGCCATACGCCGACATACTGCCAGCGTCAGCGGCTCGCTCAACCTCGATTAACTGCTTGCGGCCGATGCTAAAGCACGTAGTATCTCCTTTGTAAACCAGTTCATTGTCCAGCAGCCAAAGCATCCCAACATCCTCCTCAACCATCGTCAATTTTTTGAAGCTGCTCTTTGACGGGTCTGAAATGCCGATACAGATACCCCTCTCAATATCCGCATCTGACACTCTACAGGCCGCCAGCCGCCTTTTCGGCAGCGACTTCTCCAGGGGCTGCCAGATATTTACCCATATCGTTAGAAACTGGACCAAGACAAATGTACCAAATAGTGGAACGATAAACGAAATTGTCCACGAAAGTCCAATAGCGGTCAAAATTGGCGTGACCACCATAGAAACAAAAGCTGCGGTTCCCATCCCTATTAACAGCGTAACAGTGATATTCATTACATAGAGTTTTTTCTTGACCGAATTCCAAAATGGTTTATGAAAGTTGAAGGTGAAACATTGAGTCCCCAGAGTCAACGCATACACTAATATGCCGGCTCCGAGAAAAAAGTATCCAGCCAATAACATTAGAGCGGCATGTCCAACTATGCTTGGGTTTTCGGGGCCCTCGATCGCCTTGTTCGCCTGCTCCGGTCCAGCTAAAAGACGAATTACCAAAAAAGGCGCTGTAAAACCGACGATCGTCACTAAGCCAATTAGAAGAAACCCCGCCAGCCTTTTACTTGTCGACAATTTCTTCCCCGCCTCTTTTGCCATTACTAATCCCTTTCAGAAGTCCCCATTGCTTCTGCACTCGTTTGCCGAAGGGCAACGCTGACGGACAAAGGTGTGAATTCTCCGCTTCCGGCCCTAAAGGGACAGTATATCGTCAAAGCGGAAAGAAAAGCAAGAATTTTTACCACGAAGAACACGAAGGTCACGAAGTTTTTTAGTTTTTATCTTCGTGTTTCTCGGCGTCCTTCGTGGTTTAAAAATTTATTCGCCGTTCTCAGTGTTCTCCATATCTCAAAAATCACAATACAAACCTTCTAATCCCGTCTTTGAGTTTCTTAGCATTGAAGTTGACAAGCAGGCCGATTTTTATTCCGGCAAGTTTCATATATGTAAGAAGCTGGGCTTCATGAATCGGCAATATTTTATCAACGCTCTTAAGCTCAATGATAACGCTGTTTTCAACAATCAGGTCAATCCGGTAGCCGGTATCAAGCTTTAGGCCTTTATAATCAATCGGCAGCTCCTTTTGTGTTTCATGCCTTAGGCCTGCGGCTGTCAATTCGTATGATAGGCAGCGTTCATAAGCCGATTCCAGCAATCCGGGCCCCAGATTCTTATGAACCTCAATCGCACAGCCGATGATTTTGCCGGATAATTCGTCAAATTTCATAAAATCCTTTATTTATAATTACCTTCGTGTTTCTTCGTGTCCTTCGTGGTGAAACTCTTCGTCCGGCATTATATCCTCGAAGCAGGCGGGGGCTTGTTTTTTCAGGATACCGAGAATCAAATTTGCGGCTTTTCGGATTTCCCATTGTGCGCCTTTGGCCGTGCGGACGGCAAGAATATGCCGCCATTCACGAAAGTTGGCGGAAACGACAATCTCGCTTGTGCAGGCATTCGGCAGGACGAAGCGGGCGTCTTCTTTTTTCAACCCCTTGTCGCGCCATTTGTGATACATATCCTGAATCGTTTTCATATCGTTGTGAAATTCGTCAACTAATTCCGCCGGCATACTTTCAGGCACAACATAGGTGAATTCCTCCTCATCGACGTATCGCTGGGACTGCTGCGAGACAGCCATAAGACGGTGTCTTACCAGCTGGTGCGTCATTGCGCGTGAGCAGTTTTTGATTCTAAAAGTCGCGTAGGCGTGTTCCAGGGGCGATTCGTGCCCCATCTTGATGAGGCGTTTTATGAAGCCGAGCTGTGAATCGTCGTCCATTTTGTCAAAGCTCAAATAGCACGTCCTGCCCGCCTGCTCGATGACCTTTTGCGGGTCAGGGGTTATAGCGACAAGTTCGACTTCTAATTGTTTTGCCTGATTTTCCATAAAAATATTTCAAATCTGCTCGATTTCAATTTTACCTAAGACAGCCAGCGCCAACTTCACGTTGCCGAAAGGTGCGGAAACTGCAAAACCGGCGACGCGGTCTTGAATTTGGGCAATCAATTCTCTCGCGATTTCTACGCCGATTTTCCTGCCATCCTGCTGGGTCTTTGCCTCGCTCATTCGTTCGAGCAGTCGTGATGGAACGACAACGCCGGGGACCTCGTTTGCCATAAACTCTGCATTTTTCAGGGAGGTGAAGGGCCATATCCCTGCGATAATCTGGATTTTGAATTTTTCGATTTTTTCGAGGAATCGGAAAAGCGTATCGGCGTCAAATACCGGCTGAGTGATGGCAAATTCCGCGCCGGCCATAACCTTCTGCCGGAATTTTTCAATTTCCCGTTTGATATCGGTAGCGACGGGATTCGCTCCGACACCAATTACTAACGAAGTTGGCGGGCTGAAACGATTGCCGCCGAGGTCGATACCGCGATTGAGGTTTTTGATTACGCCTGTTAGAGTTATTGAATCCATATCGAACACGCCCGTTGCCTGCGGATAGTCACCCATCTTAGGAGGGTCGCCGGTGATTACGAGCATATTACGCAGACCGATAGCGTACGCTCCGAGAATGTCGGATTGCATACCGATGAGATTTCTATCACGGCAGCAAAAATGCAGGATTGCTTCGATATTAGCGGCCTGCTGAATCTTCACCGCCGTGACCATCGGTGAGAGACGAGAGCTTGCACGCGGGCCGTCAGGGATGTTTATAGCATCGATACCCATCTCGGCGCACAAGCGGGCCTTTTCCAAAATCGGCTCGATATCAAGTCCTTTCGGCGGCGTGATTTCGATTGTCGTTACCTTTTCGCCCGCTGCTAATTTGGCGCCGAACTTCGATTTTTCGGCAAGCGGCGCTTCTTTTATTTCGACCCGGGAAGGTTTTTCAATTGTTACCGAGGCGAAACGTGCTTTTGACGTTGCGGCCTTATCCATTGAGCGGACGGCCCGGACCATCTCTTTTATATGGTCGGGCGTCGTCCCGCAGCAGCCGCCGATTATACGGGCGCCTTTTTCGTAGAATCGCTTGGCGAATTCGGCCATATATTCGGGCGTGGACATATAAAGCAAGCGGTCTTCGACCTGGCGGGGAAGCCCTGCATTGGGCTGGACGGAAATGGGTTTGTCGGTAACACCTCGAATAAGCTCGAGGGCGTTTAGCATAGCCGACGGACCAACGGAACAGTTCAACCCAACAACTGTAACTTCGGGACGTTCGGCGATTCTGGAGATAGCGTGGTCGATTTTTTCGCCGTAAGGCGTCTCGTTCTGTTCGCTGGTAGTCATCTGTGCTACGATTTCAAGCGAGGCAACGCTCCGCACGGCCTCAATGGCCAGCATCAGCTCATTGGTATTGGAGAACGTTTCGAGAATTATAAAGTCGGCGCCGGCATCGGCGAGCACTTTCGCTTGTTTTTTGAAGGCGGAGATTGCCTGCTGTTTTGATAGCTGATTGTATAACGCAATATCGCGAGCCAGAGGCCCCATTGCACCTGCGACCAGAACCCTGTCGCCGGCAACTTGCTTAGCCAACGCCACGCCGGCCTTGTTTATTTTTTCGACCTGCTCGGCCAAGCCGTATTTTGCGAGCTTGACTTCATTGGCGCCGAAGGTATTGGTTTCGATGAAGTCAACGCCTGCCTCGATGTATTGCTGATGTATTTTGCCAACCAGTTTCGGATTACTGACATTCAGCTCATCGAAACAGGCGTTGACGAAGACGCCTGATTGATAGAGCATCGTTCCCATCGCGCCGTCGGCGAGGACAACCTGCTTTGCCAGTAATTGTGATAATTTGGTTTTTGACATATTTTTACTTTACCACAAAGTCGCTAAGGCACGAAGAAATTTTAATAACCTATGAAGGACTTCAATGCAGTTTCGGTCAACTGCCGTCATTGACACAGACTGGTCTGATAGATACCATCGTAAGTTTGTTAAAACTATGGAGAGCAGATTATGGCCAATGTGACACTGATAACGGGCGACGGCATAGGACCGGAGATAGCCCAGGCCACACGCAGGTGCATCGACGCAACCGGTGCTGGCATAAAATGGGAAATCCTCGAGGCGGGAACGGAAGTGATGGCCAGAGAGGGAACGCCGTTACCTGAGACAACGGTAGAATCGATAAAGAAAAACGGCATTGCACTGAAGGCGCCGATAACGACGCCGGTGGGGACCGGTTTTCGCAGCGTCAACGTGCATCTTCGCCAGACGCTGGACCTGTATGCCTGCGTCAGGCCCTGCAAGAGCTACAAGGGCGTCCGCAGCAAATACGCCGACATCGACCTCGTCATAATTCGTGAAAATACGGAAGACCTCTACGCGGGAATCGAATTCGAAAAAGGCAAAGACGACACGGCTGAGCTGCTCGGCTGGCTCAATAAACACAGCAAAAAACAGATAAGAGAAGATTCGGGCATAAGCATCAAGCCCATATCTGTTTTTGGAACACAGCGCATTGTCCAGTTTGCGTTCGATTATGCCCGTAAGATGAGGCGCAAAAAGGTAACAAGCGTTCATAAGGCCAATATTATGAAATTTACAGACGGGCTCTGGCTTGACGTGAGCCGGCAGGTCGCCGCCAAAAACAGCGATATCGAATTCGAGGACCGCATCGTCGACAATATGTGTATGCAGCTCGTGCAAAAGCCCGAGCTTTACGACGTTCTGGTGCTGCCTAACCTTTATGGGGACATACTCAGCGACCTGTGCGCGGGACTGGTGGGAGGGCTGGGTGTTGCGCCTGGAGCAAACATCGGCGAAAAGGCCGCTATATTCGAGGCGACGCACGGCAGCGCCCCGAAATACAAGGGGCTTAACAAGGTCAACCCGATTGCGCTTATACTGAGCGGCGTGATGCTGCTTCGGCACATCGGCAAAGCGGCAGAAGCCGACAAACTTGAAAATGCGGTTGCGGCCGTGATAGCCGAGGGCAGGGACGTCACATACGATATGAAGCAAAACCGCGACGACCCAACGGCGGTCGGCACACAGGAAATGGCTGACGCAATAATCAAGAAAATCAAGGGCGCATAATTCCATTAAGGAAGCCGGCTTCACAATCGTTTATGAATCAGGCGAGGTTTAAGAAAATCATTTCCGGCCAAAGCCCGGGCTCGGCTGCCGCCGCGTTACGTTTTTTGCTGAAAGTGCCGGCGGTATTCTACGGGATGGGTGTGGCCCTGCGCAACTGGCTCTTTGACAAAGGGCCGGCCAAATCTTACGCGGTGACCTTCGCGGGCCTTAAAACCACCGACAGGACGCAGGCGACGGTGCCGGTTATAAGCGTCGGCAATATAACCGTCGGCGGGACGGGCAAGACGCCAATGGTAATTTGGCTATCCAATTTCCTGCGAGAAAAGAACATAAATTGCGCTATACTCACCCGCGGATACAAAGCGGCAAAGGGCGGGCATTCTGATGAGCCGGCAATGCTGATTAAAAATTGTCCCGGCACAGCGGTGGTAGTAAATCCAGACCGGCTGGCAGGCGCTTTAGAGGCGGTCAAAAGACATCGCGCACAAGTCCTGATTATTGACGACGGCTTTCAGCACCGCCGATTGCACAGAGATATCGACATTGTTACCATCGACGCGACGCTGCCGTTTGGCTATAACAGAGTGCTGCCCGCCGGCCTGCTGCGAGAACCGGTATCGTCATTGAAAAGGGCGCACGCGGCGATTCTTACGAGATGCGATTCGGTTTCCAAAGACGATTTGACAAAATTGACAGAAACCATCGGCAGAATAAATCCCAAACTGGTTGTTGCGCAGACGATTCACGCCCCGGTTTGCGTAAGAACAAATGACAAAGATGAAATCCCTTTGGCTAAACTAAAGGGTAAAAAGGTTTTTGCCTTTTGCGGCATAGCCAATCCCGACGCGTTTCTTTCGACAATCAGCCGGCTCAAAGCAAATCTTGCCGGCTCGAAGATTTACGACGACCACCACGAATATACCGCGAGAGATTTCAGCGAGATTTGTCGTGAAGCGGCACAGTCGGGGGCCGAGATGATTCTTACGACGGAAAAGGACTACAACAAAATCACCCGGTTTTCCGATAACAAGGGCGGTCTGGTTTTGGCATATCTGGCGGTCAGGGTGCAATTCCTTTCGGGCCAGGAGCAGATAACGCAGTTGATTGAACGGTCGCTTGCGGGTAAAATCTTCAGGAAATGAACCGTTTAAGCATGGCAAACCCTTATGTATGAAGACCTTTTGAAGGCCGTGACGAAGCTCGGCTCGCCGAAAGTGCTGCTGGTGGGCGATTTTATGCTGGACGCGTACACTTACGGCGACGCGGAGCGGATAAGCCCCGAGGCGCCTGTGCCGGTGCTGAAGGTGACCCGGACCGATTATAGCTGTGGCGGCGCAGGACTGGTGGCGGCCAACCTGTGCGCATTGGGCGGCGTTCCCTTGTGCATGGGCGTCATCGGTAACGACGCAAACGGCGAGAAGCTCAAATCGCTGCTGACGGCCCGCGGAGCGGATATCACGGGTCTTATGCCGGTGCCGGAAAAGCCCACAACAACCAAACAGCGTTTGATAGGTCTGGCGCAGCACCGCCATCAACAGCAGTTGTTCAGGATGGACTGCGAGTCGAACGAGCCGTTGACCGAGGAACAGCAAACACGATTGGTAAGGATTTACGAGGAAAAGCTAAAGCAGGCCGATATCGTCTGCCTGCAGGACTATAACAAGGGCGTCCTTGCCGAGACATTCTGTAAACAGGCAATACGGTTAGCGGCCCAGGCAGGCAAAAAGGTCCTGATTGACCCCTCACCAGTCAGCGACTATTCGAAATACGCCGGAGCGACACTTATTACCCCGAACCGGCAGGAAACACGTCTCGGGGTAGATTTTGAGATAAAGACCATTGAAGACGCCGCCAGGGCGGCTGAACAGCTTGTGCGAAAACTGGGCATTGAGGCCATAGTGATTACATTGGACAAGGAGGGGGCATATCTCAAATCGCCGGAGTTTGCCGAGCACATCCCAACGAGGCCCCGCAAGGTTTACGACGTTACGGGGGCAGGAGACACCGTGCTTGCAACGCTGACGTTGGCGTTAGCGGCCGGCTGCGATTACAGGACTGCCGTGCAGTTGTCGAACGTGGCGGGCGGTATTGAAGTAGAGAAATTCGGCGGCGCAACGGTGACTGTGGATGAGATAGTCACTGAAATCGCGTATCTTGGTCGCGGCAGCGAAGGAAAAATCCGCTTAATTGATTCTCTGCAGGCAGAGTTGAACTGGCGCCGCAAGCAAAACCAGAAAATAGTTTTTACCAACGGCTGTTTTGATGTCATACACAGGGGACACATTGAATTTCTGAAATTCTGCAAAGCCCAGGGTGATATAGTGGTCGTGGGGCTAAACAGCGACAAATCCGTTAAGACCATCAAAGGCCCTGACAGACCCATTCATAACCAGTTTGACAGAGCGGCGGTTTTGTCGGCGTTCGAGACCGTGGATTTCATAACCATATTCGATGAGCCGGACCCGCTCAATCTGATTGAAAAGGTCAGGCCTGATGTGCTGGTCAAAGGACAGGACTGGGAGAAAAAAGGCGTTATTGGAACGGAATTTGTGCAGTCATACGGAGGCAAAGTAGTCCTGGCGCCTCTGGTTGAGGGCAAAAGCTCGACATCGGTTATCGAAAAAATGAAATCATTGATTGCAAAGAATAGACCAGCGAGGGAGTCGTGATAAAAAAGAAATTAGAAAACCAAATAACAGGGATAATCGAAGCGCACAAAAAGGCGGTCGACCAGCTCCAAGCGTCGGGGCTGGAAACGGTCGTTGCCGCCGCCGAGATGATAATCAAGGCGTTGAAAAAAGGCGCAACGGTATATATCTGCGGCAACGGCGGTTCCGCGGCGGACGCCCAGCACATCGCGGCTGAGCTGGTCAACAGGTTCGAATGCAATCGCAGGGCGCTGGCGGCGGTTGCCCTGACCAACGACAGCTCCGTCATAACTTCGATTGCCAATGACGCTTCTTACGACAATGTATTTGCCAGGCAGGCGGAGGCCCTTGTCCGGAAAGGCGACGTTTTCTGGGCGATATCGACAAGCGGGACATCTCCGAGCGTTCTTGCGGCAGCTAAGACGGCTCGACGAAAAAGGGCATTGGTCATTGCCTTTACCGGAAGAAAGAACAGCTCGCTCGAACGGCTGTCCGACGTATGTCTGTGCGCGGACAATAAAACAACCGCAAGAAGTCAGGAAGTGCATCAGCTTGCCTATCATATAATCTGCAAGCTTGTCGAGCAGAATTTTACAGACAAACAAGCATAAGCGAACCGAACTATGGCGAACAAAGCGATATTTTTAGACCGCGACAATACGTTAATCGAAGACCCCGGCTACATAAATGACCCCGACCAGG
This sequence comes from Planctomycetota bacterium, assembly GCA_043811995.1. Lineage (GTDB taxonomy): Bacteria > Planctomycetota > Phycisphaerae > Sedimentisphaerales > Anaerobacaceae > Fen-1362. The sequence continues at coordinate 5,219 of JBDRMP010000012.1, read as the reverse complement.
TAAAACTGCTCGAAGGAGTTCCCGAGACGCTGAACACACTCAGGGCGTTGGGTTATAAGCTTGTTGTAGTGTCGAACCAGTCGGTGGTGGCACGGGGAATTGTAACGGAGGAGGTCCTCGGGCAGATTCATAAACGGCTCGAACAACTGCTGGCGCAAGAGAAAACATCTTTGGACCGTATCTATTATTGCCCGTATCATCCCGACGGGGCGATACCGAAATATCGCAAAGACAGCAACCACAGAAAGCCCGAGCCGGGAATGCTCTTCGACGCGGCAAAGGATATGGATATCGACCTTAAACAATCGTGGATGGTCGGCAACAGCCCCAGCGACGTAGAGGCGGGCGCACGGGCGGAATGCAGGACGATACTTCTTGACAGCCGGGGCCACGAGCAAAAAATTCGGCCCGGCGAGCGCGCCCCCGATTACAGGGCGGTTAACCTTAAAGAGGTCGTAAACATTATAAAGATGCACGCCCGTCTGGCCCAGAAGCCGCCCATTCCAGCAACGCCGCCCGTTCAGCCAATACCGAAAGAAACCGAAGAGCCGCAGCAACAACAGGAAACCCCGCCACAAGCCGAGCTGCCGAAGCAAACCGAGCCGGAACAGTCGCCCCCTCAGCAAATCGTCGAGCAACCGACGATAAATAGAACCGATGAATTGCTTACGGACATTCTGGAACAGTTCAAACATACGCGACGCAGCGGAATGTTTGCCGAATCGGAATTTTCGATACTTCGCTTTATGGCGGGTGTAATCCAGATGGCCGTGGCGTTCTGCCTGTTACTCAGCATATTGTTTTTAATGGGGCCGGACAAAAAAGTCGACCCGATTCTTATTTCCCTCGGCTTTGCCGCAGTTCTGCAGATTATGGCTCTCACGCTTTACACAATGCAGGGGCCGAAGTAAGTGGAAATTCACCGCAGAGAACGCGGAGAAGAAAATCATCAATCAAAAATAATCAATGGATAACTTGCCGAAAGATAACATACTGGTTTGGCTGCCTTCTCCTATGGGGGACGCAATTTTATGTGTGCCTGCCCTGCGGGCCATCCGAAAATGTTTTGATTCTTCCAAGATAACGTTTTTAGGCAGCTCCGTCGTGCGCCAGGTTCTCTCGCCGAGCAGATTCGCTGATACGTGGCTCGAACAGAGCGATGCGGGGATATTAGCCACGGCTAAAATGCTGCGAAAAAACAGTTTCACTCGTGCAATTCTTTTCAAAAATTCCTTTGGTTCCGCGTTGGCCTGCTTTTTAGCTGGGATACCGGTTCGCGTCGGATACGCACGTGAAGGACGGGGGATTTTGTTGACCGAGCGACTGAATCCTCCTCGACTGTCGTCGGGTGATTATAAGCCGATTTCGATGGTCGATTATTACCTTGCAATTGCATCTTGGCTGGGGGCCGACGCGCAGGATAGACGAATCGAGCTGTCAGTCGAGCCAAAAGATACTGAGACGGTTAAGGTCAAATTGCCGCAGCTATTCAGCAGGCAGGGACATTTGGTGATACTCGTGCCCGGCGCCGCAGCCGGGTCGAGCAAACGCTGGCCTGCAGAGAGATTCGCCAAACTCGCTGACTGGTTAGCGACTAATTACAATGCGACGGTCGTGCTGTCGATTGCACCCAACCCTGAGGAAAAGCAAATCGCAGAAAAAATTGTAAACGCCGCGTCGCACAAACTCGTCAATCTGGGCGATACTCCGGTCTCGCTGGGAGAGTTAAAGGCACTTTACGCTGATGCAGACCTTGTAATCGGCAACGATACGGGGCCGAGACATATAGCCATAGCGTTAAAACGTAAAGTCATCACTTTGGTTGGCCCCAACAATCCTGAATGGACGGACCCCGGTTTCGATGATGAGGTTTTCATCGAAGGCGAAGCCCCCTGTGCGCCTTGTGACAAGCCGATATGCAAACAGACGTCGCATTTTTGTATGGAGGCAATCACCGTCGAAATGGTCTGCCGGGCGGCGGTGAAGGCACTGGAGGCAAAAGGAGAAAACAAGTTCGTCAACAACGAACGCCGGCTGGATGCGACTGATTTTTTCGTTGACCCCGCTTATAAAAACGGGCTTGAAAAACTTGGCTTGAAATCTATCGATGCGGTTTTTGCGTTTCAGACAGGTAAAAATCTGTCTAAAGAAAATCTCGCCTCATATCGAAACCGGATTGAATTTCAGGTTGAGTCCCCGCCTACTACGCTGTTTATGAAGCGCTATAACCACCCGCCAATACTTGTTCAGTTGAAAAACCGGCTGTCGGCCAAAAAACGAGTCAGTTGCGGCTTAGCGGAGTTCGACGCAGCGCACAACCTGGCAAAGATGGGCATAAACACACCACGCGTGGTCGCCTGGGGACAACAGTGCGGGATGTTTTTTGAAAAGCGCAGTTTCGTTATTATGGAAAAAGTCCCTCAGGGCAAATCCCTCGAAAGGCGATTACCTGAATTTTTCGACGGGTCGGCGACGCCGGAGAACCTTAAGATGCGTCGGCAGTTCATCAGGGATTTGGCGGCATTCGCAAGAAAATTCCACGAAACCGGCTACCGCCATCGCGACCTGTATTTTTGCCATATATTCAGGACCGCTGACGGTCAATTTTATTTAATAGACCTGGCACGAGCGTTCAGGCCGACGATATTCGATGCCAGATACCGCGTTAAAGACCTTGCCCAACTGAATTACTCGGCGCCGGCGCGGTATTTTTCGACGAGCGACCGGATGCGTTTCTATATTGCTTATACGGGCAGGCCGAAGCTGACGCCGCAGGATAAAACCTTAGTCAAAAAGATAATTCGAAAAACAGGACGAATAGCCCGCCACGACTCGAAAAGAGCCGGCTTTAGAGCTGCACAATGAAACCGAAGGTCGCAATCATAATCGAGCGTGCCGACGCGGCACTTGGCGGAGCCGAACGCTCGGTCCTTGAGTTGTCGGAGGCGCTTGCCGCCCTTGACCTCGATGTTCATATCCTCGCCGCAAAAGGGCAGGCAGATGCAGCCAACGTCCACATCCTGTGTTCCGACCTGCCGACTAAGCGGACAGGGTATCGGATTTTTACTCAGGCATCGAGAAAGCATTTAGAAGAAAATCATTACGATATAATTCACAGTGTGCTGCCCTTTGATTTCGCGGATATTTATCAGCCGCGTGGCGGAACATACCCGGAGTCGATAATCCGCAACGCGGCCAGCTACTGCAACAAGCTCGTGGAATCGTGGAAAATGGCGACGAGCTTCGTGAATCTGCGAAGGACTATGCTGCTGCAGGCCGAAAAGAAACTGTGCAGGATGCGAAACGGCCCGGCAATCATCGCGATTTCGCACTATGTAGCTGAGCAGTTCAAAAGGCATTACGATGTTGACGACAGTCGAATCACCGTCATACCCAATGGCGTGAGAATGAGCCCGCCGGATACCGAAAAAGCCGCTCAGCTGCAAATGCAAATTTTCTCCCGCCTCGGCATAAAGAAAGCCGATAATCCAGTGCTGTTTCTTTTCGCCGCCAACAATTTCAGATTGAAAGGCCTTGGCTGTTTGATAAAAGCTATGAAGCTGGTGTCCGCAAAGCCAGCTTTTCTGGTGGTCGTCGGCGCGGATAAAAAAGGTCCCTACCAGCGTCTGGCAACAAAATTGGAAATCGTGGACAGGGTGATGTTTTTGGGAGAGGTTGCCCGAATAGCAGATGCTTTAGCAGTTGCTGATGTCGCGGTGCTGCCTACGTTTTACGACCCCTGCTCACGATTTATACTTGAGGCCTTGTCGGCGGGAAAACCGGTGATAACCACAAAATTCAACGGCGCAAGTGAGCAATTCACCAACAATCGGCACGGCAGGATGATTGACAGGCCCGATGATATCTCTGGCCTTGCCGAAGCGATTGCCTATTTTATCGAGCCGGCAAATATTCAAAAGGCGTCACAGGCGATTAAGGAAGATAACATCGGACAGCAGATTTCGATATCGCGTGTTGCCGGGCAACTGAAGTCGGTTTATGATGCGATGCTGGATAAAAGGAGATGACAATGAGATTTGCTGTGCTGTTGGTCGGCGCATACCTGCTCGGCTCAGTGCCTTTCGGGCTTATCATCGCAGCGGGCCATGGCATTGACCTTCGCAAAATCGGCTCAGGGAATATCGGCGCGACCAACCTGGCCCGCGCTCTGGGCAGGAGATGGGCATACCTGTGCTTCGTGCTGGATTTGGCGAAGGGGCTTTTGCCTACTGTGGTGGCTGGTTTCTGGCTGGGCGACGTATCGAGTGCGGGCGGGCTTTGGGCCTGGCTTGCCGTGGGCTGCGCCGCCATTGTGGGGCATATCTTCCCGGTTTATCTTAGGTTCAAAGGCGGCAAAGGCGTAGCGACAAGCTTCGGCGTCGCAATCGGCCTTTGGCCTTATTACACGATATGCGCAGGCGCAGCCCTGCTAATATGGGTTATCTTTGTATTGATTTGGCGATATGTCTCGCTTGCGTCTCTGTCAGCGGCGGTTGCGTTCCCTGTGGTTCTTGTTATGGCGATTGTGTTAGCGCCTGGCTGGCGATTCTTACAATTGTGGCCTTTGTTGATAATGTCGGTCTTTATTCCAATTCTTGTTTTTATCCGCCACAGGGAAAACATCGTGCGTCTGCTGACAGGAACTGAGAGCAAAGTGCTTCAAAAAACAAAAACGCAGACGGCCGTCAGCGATAATATGTAATTCGCAGACGGCCGAAGCGAGATTCCATCCTCGGCGAGGCAGCAACCAGCCATCCATGGCCGGCCCCCCAGTGGCAACCAAGCACCAAGGCCCTAAGCAACTCAACCACCTGCACCTGGCCCCCCCCAGGCCCGCCTTAAGGCGAGGTCTCGCCGCCAGCAGAGCCGACGGCGGACAGGTGAAAGTTGCTTTCACGGTTTTCAGCTATTGTTTTATCGGTCGAACGCCGGGGAAATACCGATAGGCAATTACTGAAAGTCGACTTCGAAAATCTGCAATAATAGATAAGCAAATGCAGCAGAATAGTGTCGGAAAGCGGCATCCTTAATCGCCGAAGCGATAAAATGGATAAATTGGGGCGTTTTGGCAAGCGTGTCTAAGCTCAACTTTTGCCATTTATTATAGTTAAGCTGCCTGACTCAGATAATCCAGCAGCAAATTCCGTAACTTTGGAGACAGTTTTTGAAAACCGTTATGATAAGAATCCTGTTTAAAAATAGTTTTTTGCCAAAACAGT
>JBDRMP010000011.1:0-8014 GCA_043811995.1 Planctomycetota bacterium | reverse complement strand
CTCAACATCGAGCAAAGCCTTGGCGAAATTCTGCAAATTCTCAGCATTACGCTTTTCGAGCAAATGCCGATAGAACAAGCACTTACGAACAATACGACGCAAAACGATTTTAACCAGTTTCATAAACAGTTGTCCTTGTTCGACTTATAACGGGACAGTAGTGAGAGCAATATAAGAACCAAAAAGGCGATGAAAATGGAGCGGAATAATTCCAGGTTAAAAACAATTTGCGAAAACCATGAGAAGCAAATTGTCCTTGTGCTTTGTATGTTTTTGATTTTCAGCACCGCCGCGGTATATATGCAAACGGCAAGGTTTGATTTCGTTGATTTTGATGATCCGACTTATGTAGGCAACAACCCGAAGATTCCGGGGGGATTGACCTTGGACGGTGTCAAATGGGCCTTTACAACTATGCACGGCAGCAACTGGTTTCCGCTCGTGTGGCTTTCTTTAATGATTGACCGGCAGCTTTTCGGGATGGGGGCGGGCGGTTTTCATTTGACCAACGTAGTGCTTCATATCGCCAACGCGTTACTGCTTTTCTGGGTGCTGAAGCGATACACAAAGACGCTTATCCCAAGTTTCTTTGTGGCGGCATTTTTTGCCCTTCATCCTCTGCATGTCGAGTCCGTCGCCTGGGTGGCCGAGCGAAAAGACGTGTTATGCACGCTGTTCTGGATGCTGACGATGCTTGCTTATCTGCGGTTCGTTGAACGACGAACCGCAGGGCGATATACAATAATGTTAATGTGTTTTTCGCTTGGCCTGATGTCAAAGCCGATGCTTGTGACGCTGCCCTTTGTCCTGCTTATAATGGATTATTGGCCTTTGCGGCGTTTATGGCCTGAGGAGGGAATTGGCGTTTCGTTTTTTCGGCTGATAATTGAGAAGATACCGTTGTTTATTCTGTTGGCGATATCGAGCTGGCTGACGTTTATAGCGCAGAAAACCGGCGGGTCTGTAGTTAGGCTCAGCGTGTTCCCTATCGATTATCGGGTCGGCAACGCACTGATTTCTTATCTCGATTATATATCGAAGATGTTCTACCCGGTCAGGCTGGCGGCTTTTTATCCTTATCGAACGACGGGACTTGCGGACTGGTCGGTCGCGACATCGACTGCCGTCCTTTTGGTGGTTACAGTTGTTATAGTATTGCTGCGACGGCGCAAGTATTTACTGGCGGGCTGGCTGTGGTACCTTGGAACTTTAGTGCCTGTTATTGGGCTGGTGCAGGTTGGAAGGCAGGCGACGGCAGACCGCTATACATATATACCGCTGACGGGATTATTTATTATGCTGGTCTGGCTGGCCGGTGGCATAATCAGCAAATGTCGATATAAGGCCGCGATTGTCAGTATTGGCGGGACAGCCCTGATTTGCATACTCTGGATTTTGACGTTCATGCAGGTCGGGTACTGGCGGGACACTATAACATTGCTCGCGCATACAGCCGCTGTCACCACGGACAATTACCTCGCACACAGTGTTTTGGGGGCTCATTATGTGGAGAAGGGCGATATTAAGGATGCGACGCGAGAAGTTGAAAAGGTAATGAAGATGAACGTTAGGGATATTGACGTGCTTTATAACGTCGCGAAGGTTTTGGCGAAACTGGGCAGGACAACCGAAGCGATTGAATACTATAACCGGATTTTGGCAGTATCGCCGGGCGACCCGGACACGTATATAGCCCTTGCGATGATGGAAGCCGACAGGGGCAATTTTGAGAACGCGATAAACTTGTATCGAGAGGGACTGAAATATCATCCGGAAAACGGGGCCTTGTACGGCCGGCTCGGCTCGCTGTTTTTGCAGATGGGGCTGGTTGATGAGGCGGTAGTTGAGCTGGAAAAGGCGATGGAATTAAGAGCGGACTCTGGAATATATGGAAACCTGGGGCTGGCTGTGTCGTTAAAAGGCGAGATAGAACGGGCGATAGAATACTATAAAAAAGCGATTTGGATAGACCCTGCAAATGCCGAGGCGCATTATAACCTCGGCAATACTTACCTTGCTCAGGAACGGCCGGCGGAGGCGGCAGGTGAATACGAAAAGGCAATCGAGGCAAAGCCGGACTATTCCAAGGCATACGGTAATCTGGGGATTGCGTTATCCTGGATGGACAGAAACGATGAGGCGATAAATAATTTTCGCTATGCAGCGGAACTGGACCCTAACAATATCGAAGCGCATTTCAATCTTGCAACGGCCCTTGCCGATAAGGGGCTTAACGACCAGGCGATAGCAGAATATGAAAAGGTTTTGAAAATGGACCCGGACAATCCGATTGTTCAGCAAGCCCTCAAAAAGGCAAAAGAAGCCCTCAACGCCGGAATAAATTAGTCAATCGACCTCCAGGCGGCAGTCCAAAGCCATTGCCGGGCTAATTGGGCAAAGTCGGCGAAATCCACAATCCCGTCTGAGTTAAAATCGGTCTGTAAACCTGCAAGCAGCCATTCATCTGCCAGAATATTAAGCTCGTAATAATCCACCGAGCCGTCGTTATCCAAATCGAAGGGATTGGTTACGGCTTCATCTGCGCCGATATCGGCTATATTGTTGAATATTCGCTGTTCGCCGTCGATATCCATAGTCGATTCAGGCGGGATGGATGTGTTATCTCCGAGGTCGATGCAGCCGGATATCGGAAGCAGATGGTAGTTACCTGTTACAAAGAAATCGTCATTCGGGTCGCCGGGATTGTTGACGTCCCAGTGGCCGGGGTCAACGAAGTTGGGGTCGATATCTATATTGCCTGCGCCCCAGTTGAGCGTGCAGCCGGCGTCTATCTGGGCCTGTGCCTGGCCGCCCTCGATATCGCTAAATGAAACGGTTATCCAGGTGGGTAGTGAGACGGGCCAGACGCGGATTGTATTTATGAGAGCGAGCTGGTTGCCGTCGGGGGCAATGTTGTCGCGGACGATACAATTTATTACGGCGGGATTACTTTCCCTGAATGACCCGATGCCGCCTCCTTCAAGGGCCTTATTGCCGATGACGGTGCAATTGATGAAGGTGGGGCTGGACCAGTAAGCGTACAACCCGCCGCCGCGGTGGCCCGCGGAGTTGCCGGCTACGATGCAGTTGGCGACCAGGGCGTCGCCGCCTGCGTCCTGGTCTCCCCAGCAGCAGATGCCTCCGCCGTGTCGGGCATAACCGTTTGCGGAGTTGTTAGTCATAATGCAATTTGTGATTGTGGGGCTGCTTTTATAGACATAAATTGCGCCACCATAGCCGGCAGGCAGGAACATGTTCGAGTTAAAGAAGCAATTGTTTATTACGGCGTTGCTGTTGTAGCCGCAGTAAATGCCTGCGCCGTGGCCGTTGGTTACATTGTTTCTGATAATGCAGTTGATAATGGCAGGACTGCTGCCTGAGCAATGAATTGCCCCGCCATCGTAAGTGTTGCCGCCATTGGCAATTGTCAGGCCGTTGACAATCGAATTTGCGTCCTCGCCGGTATGAAAGCGGAAGCCCCGTCCGGAACTTTGGCAATCGATTATCGTTGCCGCCACTGTGGCCCAGTCATTTGGGGTACTGCTCTGGACTGTTACGGCCTTGCCTTTGAAATCGATGTCCTTGTTGCCGGCGCCTGCGTATGTGCCGATGGTAAGAACAATAACATCAAAATCATTTGCATCGTCGATGGCCTGCTGAATGGTCTGGTATTGTTTCCCGCTGGTAAGATTATATACAGGCCGAACCTCGTCTGCTCCCATATCGACATACTGGCCCAGGATTCGCTTGTCGCCGTCGAAGTCGGTTTCATTCGGCGCAGGTGCAAAATTGGGGTCGCCTGCGTTTATACAAGGACTTGAGTAGGCAAGATGATAGTCGTTTATGTCAGCACCCACGAAGCAGGAGTCGGCGGATATATTGTCGTTTATTCCGGTCTGGTCGCCGATAACAGAGCTGTAATTACCCGCCCCATTGCCCCAGACATTGTTATATTTGATTACAGGCGGCGTAGTCAGGGCGTATATGCCGAAAGAATTGCCGTTAGAGGCGATTATGTTGTTTACGATAATGGGAGCGGAATCGGTAATGCAGTCAACGCCGCCGGCATAAGACGGCGACGCGGTGTTGCCGACTATAGTGTTTCCTGTGATAATCGGCACTGAGCCGCCTTTTACCCTTATGCCTGCACCGCTGATGTTATTAACAATCATATTATCGCGTATAGTTGGGTTGCTTGTCCAGAAAACCCCTATGCCAGCCCCGTTGGAGGAAACATTGCGAGTGACGATATTTCGTTCAATCAGAGGATTAGAGTTGTAGTAAACGTAAATTCCGCCCCCTCCCAAGCCGCCGGCAATATTGTCTGATATGAAATTATCTTTGATTTCGGGGCTGGAGGTATAAGTAATGTGGATGCCGGCGCCGAGGGCGGAATTATTGTCGGCTATTTCGTTTTCCGCTATCAGGCCGTTACTCCACTGGCGCAAATGAATGCCGCCTCCGTAGTATTGGGCGTGGTTGCCGGTTATTAGATTGCCGGCGATGTTTGCGTCAACGCCCTGGAAGCCGACGATAGCGCCGCCGTCGCCGTGGTCATCGGCGGGATAGTTTGCATCAGGAGGCGTGAAGCCGTGAGCGATTACAGCGGTATTGTTAATAAAGGTGTTGTCGGTAATTACGGGCTTTACGTGAACGGGGGGATTGCTCGGGCTGTTGGGATCGACGGGGTTGCCATAGACATAAACACCGCCCCCCTGACCCGCGAGATTGTCGATAAAAACATTTTTAGTAATCGTTGGTTCTGCCATATTGTAGCAGAGGGCGCCACCGCCGCAGCGGTTCCAATAGACCTGATGAAGAGACCAGGCAATAGGCACCCATGAACCGGTGCCGCCGGTTATTGTGAAACCTGCCAAAACCGAGTCATTACCTTCACCGCTTCTGAACAAAACCACACTTCCGAAATTTGGGTCGGCGGGATTAGAGCCGTCTATTATCGTCCCGGCAACAACATCGGGATTATTGGGGTCGGTGGAACGGACGGTTATGGCGTTGCCTTTGAAATCAATATTTTCGAGATACGTGCCGGACGAGACGACAATGGTATCACCATCGAGTGCGTTATCTATAGCGGACTGAATTGTGCTATATGGTGATGGGACGTATAATATCTCCGCCCGCAATACCTGCGTCCAGCAAAACAAAACTACCACCCACCGCAATCTGCGCATTTCAAACCCGCCTCCATACGCCCGTATTTATTTTATCATTATATCAAAACAGGCGAATAAAATCAAAACATACTTTCAGCCAAAACGGGCGTATGGTCCTGTTTAGCCCCATTTTTCTCTCAAAATCAGGGTCATTTAGCTTGACAGCGGCCTGGGTATCGTTATATTGCCGGTCGGCGTTAATATTATCGGAACAGTGTGTTGAGAAGGACGATTTATATGAAAAGAGAATTTACAGTGGCTTTGACAATCCTCGCGGCGATGGTATTTACCACGGGTTGCCAGGAGGAGCAGGTATCTTCAGATGTCAGAATACATCGGCTGATTGCGATGGAAAACAAAGAACTCAAAGAGCAGCTTCAGCAGGAAACGAAAAAGCATAACGAGGAAATTAAGAACCTGAAAACTCAACAGCAAATCGAAATAAAAAAACGAGACGACGAGATTAAGAACCTCGAAAAGCAGCTCCAGACCGAACGTAAAAAGCTAAATGAAGAGGTGCAAAACCTTTCGAAACAGCTTGCGGAGTGCACGCAGACCACGGATGAGAAGATAACAGAACAGATGAAAAAATACTGCGAGGAGTCAACGTCAACTTTGATGGAATGGAATACGGAACTTGTGGCCGAAAACGAGCGGCTCAAAACAGAGCTGGCGCAAATTAAGGGAGAGCCGCAATCAGACGCAAATGAGCAGGGCGCGGCTCAATAATCAAAGGGTCGTGGCACGGGCTTCCAGCCCGTGCTACTTACTCTCTTCGCCGACCGTGTATTCTCGGTTGGTGATTTGGTCCTGAACTCTTGTCCCAACCGGAAATTCTATGTCGAAATCTTTTTCCGTTAATCCCTGATTGGCAAGAATCTTTCCGATTACCTGGAAAGCATCGACGTGTTTATCATCCGGAGCGCTAATCATTCCGCTGGATGGAAACCATAAGCCATCGCCGATTTTCTCCAAAGAATGCACTTCAATGGTAAACGAAATTTCACCTTTTGCATTCTTTACAAACTCGTATTTAACAGGAATATAGTTATGGTCGATGGAAAAGTATATGTGGGTCCAGGGAAGGTTGTTGAGTTTCGACAGCAGGTCAACGCGGATTACATTAAAATCATTCATCTTGCTCACAGTATCTATTAACCTAATCCTGTTCTCATCCTTACTTTGTTTTAAGGTAATTGAAAGCGGAAGATTCTCCGGCTCGCTCTCAAAGCGGAATATTGAAAAGCCGATGGGGGTTGTCAGGGGAACCGCAGTGTCCATTTCTTCTGGAGAAATTAAACCGTGCATCATAGTTTTGGGCCAGCCGCCTAAATTATATTTTTTATACACTTGGCCATCGTAAGAATACTTGGAAAAATTGTCCCACGATTGTCCGTCTTTAGAAATGACCGTGACAGATTCTTCAAAGATATATTTCCACCGCGGTAGACCGTTTGGCTCCACAAAATGTCCCGCGGATAATTTATATTTAGTGATGCCATCTTTCGCCAATATCACGCCAATACTTTTGAACGGCTCCTCCAGTTCCTCGTGAGTTAATGGAGGAATCTGGTACCATTCATACTCCATCGAAATGTCTCGTATCCTGTTTTCAGCGGATTTACACCGAGCTATCAACTCATCAATTGTGATTGTCCAGCCATCAGATGGATTCATAGCAAAATAAAGCATAATAAAAAATATGCTCATTAAACGGTAATAGTATTTTCTGTTCATATACGCGTCTCCCAATCAGCAAAATAATATGATTATTTTTATATCGCTGCATAACCCAAATATACAATCATTTTCACGATTACAAACATGATGTCCGGGGACACCACCCTACATATCTTTTAAATACGCATGAACAGCCTCCGACAGCTGGTGTGCATTTTCGTTCTTCTATTCTGGTGCAATCAAAAAAAGTATCTTCATGACACGAACCGGATTGTTTCTTACAAAATGTATTCGTAACGCCGGTTGGACAATATTCCGGACAACTGCCTGTACAACCGGGTATTTCATTTGAATCATCCCAGCGACAAGTTCCTTGTCCGCCTCCAATACCGCCACATTTATTACCAGCAACGCAAGGCCCAGTCCATGCTTGAGCCGAGTTTTTCGGAGGTATCTGATTAATTAAGATAATGCAGCAAATAATAACACCAAAAACTCCAAGCGTCCCTGTTATAGGTAAACCGAATAGCCGTATAAAATGTTTTGCTTTTCTTGACATTACTATATCCTCCTATCTCTTTTAGGGTAATTCTGCGCCTAAGCGCAGTAACTGTGTTCGAGCGATATTTGCTACCTGGCAGTCAGGATACTGGTCAAGAAGCTCCTGATATATACCGATAATTTGCTCTTTTGCCTCCTCTTGTGGAATCTGGCCTGCGGCTGCCTGTTTATTATAACAATCGGCGAGCATAAACATTGCCATATATCTGTTCATAAAGTCAGGATAATCGGCGATTACCTTTTTGTGATAATTTATAGCAGAATTGTAGTCGCCGAGGTCTGAGTAACAGTTTGCCACCGCATAGTAGGCCTGCGGGGTATATACGTCGGAGAAAGGCAACTGTGTTGCGATTTTTTCCCAAACGGTTAACGCCTTTCTATAATAATCTTTGGCCTGCTCATCGAGGCCTTCTTTTTCAAAACGAGTGATAATATCGCAGTATTTTTCACCGATTTGTTATATTGCCTCAGGCAGGCAGGGGTTTTGCTTAAAATCAGCGATTACGCTATCAAGAGCTGCCTGGGCTTCGCTGTCATTCCCATCGTTGATAAGAGACGCAACATTTGATAGTGCCATGTCCATTCTCGCCCACAGAGCA
>JBDRMP010000010.1:0-42086 GCA_043811995.1 Planctomycetota bacterium | reverse complement strand
AGTTAGCTATACCCTGATGCGCGTTATTATCAGAAACATTAACACCCCCAGTATTAGCATTCTTGTCAATCATAATTGCCTCGTATCTTTGACTGCTTAAGGTCATTTTTGAATAATCGGCTTTATCAAACTGCCATTTTACGTTTAATTTCGGAAAGTACCTGATTTAATGCCAAACGGTGAAATTTTCTAAACTATGTAGATTTGTCATTTCACACACGCCCGTAATATGTCCCTGCCTTTGCATTTTTATGGGACGCAATGAGTTGCTAAGTCCTAATAATGGAAGATGCTGGGCTATTCACAGGAAAGATTTTGGCTGGACAGCTCATCAGTTATTTCGCTGGATTTCGTTATTTGTATCTAATCAAGCCTTGAACAGTGTCTTTGTGTTGAAATCTTTTTTTGGGGGGGGGGTACGATTATTCGCCTAACTGCCTTAAAATTAACGACTTACCAGCCTTTTTGCCCGTTTAATCTGCGGCATATCACGCCTTATCCGCCGCCAGCCAAAGGGTTTGTTCAAGACCATTGCCGTTTGGCTTTTGCTTCCCTGCTTCAGTGTGTTTCGCCATTTACCACTCCTGATAAATATCAAAAGATTATCCGGCCAAAAGGGTTATGTCAAGATTCCAGTTAGGTAAAGGAATCGCGATAGTTGAAGGCGTTTAAATTTCCTTTATTTCGTGCGTGTTGGATTTTTTAAAAAATCTTAACGGGACAGCAGCGTTTTAACATTCGTGGAACAGAAGGGGTTTTGCTGCTATAATACCTGCGGATTGAAAGATAATTATGGCAGAAGAGCAGATAACGACTGATTTCGAGCCGCAGCGCACATTGCCGCCGCGAGTCGCCCTTATCGCGTCGCGCCGGACCGTCGCCGAATATCCCCTCTATCTAAAATACCTGCTGGTGGGTCTGGCCGATGAGTCCGTTCCTGTTTTGCTTGTTTGTCCGCCGATGCCTGAAGCGGATACGATTATTCCTCCCGCCGTCGAGGTCGTCCACCACCCCGCCATCGACATCCCCCCGCTGGCGTTCTACAATCGAAAGCTCCTGCTTGGCCGGCTCATTGAATTCGGGCCTGACCTCATCCACTGCCTCTGCGAGACCAGGGCAGGACTTGCCAGATGGCTGACGCGACGCCTTAAGCTTAATTACCTGCTCAACATCAATTCGATTACCGCACGCTTCCATTTTTTGTCTCTGTCTAAAACTCGCTGCATCGCAATCATCACACCCGCAAAAACAATCGCCGACAATTTCGCCGCCTGCCACCCGAAATTCGCCGACCGCATCCGGCAGACAAATATCGGGACCTTCGTCCCGGACACAGCCGCCTGCTTCGCCCATCCCGAGCGGCTTGCCTGCATAATCGTCGAACAATCGCTTGACAACCCCGCCGACCTGCAGAACCTCTTCAGCGCTCTCCACCGCCTCTGCGTCGAAAACTACCAGTTTTTGGTCGTTCTCGCAGGCAGCGGCCGAGGCGAAAACCAGATTCGTAAACAGCTCGCATCTCTGGGGCTGTCTCGAATCGTTACAATCGTTGCCCGTCTGTCAGGTTTCGAATCGGCGCTTTCGTCGGCTGATATTTTCATCGCCCCCAGGCCGTCATCCTGCTTCAATTCACTTCTGCTGGCCGCAATGAGCGCCGGCTCTGCCGTCGTCGCCTGCACCGGCGGCGTTGACGACCTCCTCATCGACGGAAAAACCTCGCTCGCCTTCAATCCCGACGACCAGCTAAGTATCTACAATTGTCTCAAACGTCTCTTCGATGCCCGCGAATTCGCCCGGCAAATCGCCTCCGGCGCGCAGCAGAACCTCCGGCAAAATCATCACGTCAGCGATATGGTCGCCTCCACGCTTCAGCTCTACCGTCAGGCCGCCCGCGCATCTGCGCCCAAAGCCGAAGCGCCCGCCGCATAAGCGAAATCTAATGCGTCAATCTCGGCTCGTCTGGTCTGCTTAATGGGAGTGGCCGCCAGCTAAAGCCAAAAGGGCAAGGTAATAAATAGTGAACGAAGCGATGGTTAAAAGCAGGCCGGCCAGTGCGGGTATTGCGGATGCAAAACGAATCCTTTTGCGCAGAAATCGCGTTAAGGATAAAATCGCAAAGCCAACCGATACCACCGGCAGGATGACGCACAGCGTGTGGATAGTGTTATAAAAAGGAGTGTCTTCCACAATACAGACATAGGCGGAATTTTCGTTCAGGGAATCTATCCTGTGAACTGAAACGTAAAATAACGGTATCACTGCGACTGCGATAATGAGCGAAGCCAGACCAAGTCGGCTCAATTTTCTGCCGACGGGGACTGGCTCAATATTGTTTATGCTTGATTTTTCAATCATTTCAGGTTTCTAACACATTATACAGCTTCCCGGCGGCAGTCGGTTGAGAAAATCCGGTATTCTCCAACAAATCCCCTTAAAATTCGTATAAAAAACAGGTGTTCAACAATGAAAATAAAACTATAATGTCATTTCGAGCGAGCCGAAGGCGAGTCGAGAAATCTATAAAAAAGATTTCTCCGCTTCGTCCCGCCGAGGCGGGACTTCGGTCGAAATGACGACAATTAAGTTTGGAGACAAACTATGTGCGAACAATGCGGCTGTGGAGATGAAAAAGTTCAGGATACCTTCGAGCAGAAGGTCAAAACGATAATTGACGCCATAAGGCCCAATCTGCAAAGTCACGGCGGCGACGTGGAATTAGTCGCTACTGACAGCGACAACACCGTCAAAGTCCGCCTTCAGGGCGCCTGCTCCGGCTGCCCGGGCGCGAAGATGACCCTGAAGATGGGCATCAAACGACTCCTCAAGGAAAAAGTCCCCCAGGTCAAAGAAGTCGTCGCCGTGGATTAAGCTTTGCTTTTTTTGTTCGCAAGATGTGTGGATATCTTGCGTGCATCCGGTTTTTCTATCACCCCCCGTTCGGTAATGATCGCGGTGATGTTCTTGGCGGGAGTAACGTCGAAGGCAGGATTGTAAATTTTAACGCCGTCGGGTGCTATTTGTTTGCCGCCGCAGAATCGAACTTCTTCGGCCGGCCTTTGCTCGATAGGGATTCTATTGCCGGTCTTTGTTTTCAGGTCAAACGTGCTCGATGGTGCGGCCACATAAAACGGTATTCGATGCGCTTTTGCGAGCACGCTAAGGGAATACGTCCCTATTTTATTTGCGGCGTCGCCATTGGCGGCGATTCTGTCTGCCCCGACAATAACCATATCAATTTTAGATTGTTTCATCAGCGCCCCCGCCATATCGTCGCAAATCACGGTAACGTCGATTCCCGCCTGTTTCAATTCCCACGCCGTTAAGCGTGACCCCTGCAACAATGGCCTCGATTCGTCCGCATATACCTTGAAACGTTTACCCTGTTTTTTGGCTTCGTAGAGAACTGACAAGGCCGTGCCCTGTCCCGCCGTCGCCAGTGCCCCGGCGTTGCAGTGCGTCAAAATCGAAAAACCACTTCCGACTTCGCGTACGCTACGCCGGACAGGTTTAACAAATTTCGCCCCGTTTCTGCCAATCTTCAAACACATCTCAACGTCTTCTTCGAAGATTGCGTTGGCCTGGGCCAAAATGTTACCCCGCAGTTGTGCCGGTTTCGCGGAAGGATTGCGTTTGACAAAATCTTTTGCGCATTTTTCTATCCTGTCCAGCGCCCATTGCAGATTCACAGCCGTGGGGCGTGAGCTGGCCAGGTATTTGCAGCCCAGCTTCAGGGCCGTCAGGACTTCTCTCGGTGTCGCTTTGGCCGAGATGCCTTTCAAAGCGAGGACCGCCCCGAACGCAGCCGCGACGCCTATCGCCGGTGCGCCGCGGACCGCCAATGTTTTTATCGCGTTATATAACTGCCTTGCGTTGACGCAGCGAACGATTTTGTATTCAGCAGGAAGCCGCCTCTGGTCGATTATTACGAGGTAGCCGTCGATTCCGCCAATCCATTTTAATGTGTTGATGGCCACAGTAATTACTCCGATGATTTTTTATGATTCGGTTTTGAGCTTCTTGCGCAGGTATCTGCTCGTATAGCTCGTCTTGTTTTTGGCGATTTCTTCCGGCGAGCCGGTCGCGACAACCGTCCCGCCCGCATCGCCGCCTTCGGGGCCGAGGTCGATTATATAGTCCGCCATTTTGATAACGTCAAGGTTATGCTCGATTACGACGACGGTATTGCCCATATCGCACAATCGTTGCAGAACATTGAGAAGATTGTGAATATCGGCAAAATGCAGGCCCGTCGTCGGCTCGTCGAGCAGATAAAGCGTATGGCCGGTTGCCGCCTTGCCGAGTTCCGCAGCAAGTTTGACCCGCTGCGCCTCTCCCCCCGAAAGTGTCGTCGACGGCTGCCCCAATTTCATATATCCTAAACCAACGTCATAGAGCATTTTCAGCACTCGAATGACCGTCGGGAAATTGGCAAAGAACTTGAGCGATTCCTCAATCCGCATATCGAGCACGTCGGCTATTGTTTTGCCCTTGTAAGTTACCTCCAGCGTTTCGGGATTATACCGTTTTCCTTTGCATTGCTGGCAGGTAACATATACATCGGGGAGGAAGTGCATTTCGATTTTCATTGTACCCTGGCCTTTGCAGTTTTCGCATCGGCCGCCCCTTGTATTGAAGCTGAACCTGCCTGCCTTGTAGCCGCGAATTTTGGCCTCGCGTGTTTTGGCGAACAGCTTGCGAATCTCATCGAGGGCGCCGGTATAAGTAGCGGGGTTGCTTCGGGGCGTTTTCCCTATGGGCGACTGGTCGATTTCGATGACTTTGTCGATTTGCGAGGCGCCGAGGATGCTCTTATGTTTGCCGGGATGCTCGCGCGAGTTATACAGCCGGCGTCGAAGCGCCCTGAGCAGCACCTGGTCAACAAGGGTGCTTTTGCCCGAGCCGGATACGCCAGTTACGCAGACGAAGACGCCCAAAGGAAACCTTACGTCGATATTTTTCAGATTGTGCTCGGCTGCGCCTTTGACCTCAATGCACTTGCGAAGGTTGTATTTGCGTCTTTTGAGGGGCAGGGCGATTTTTTTTCTGCCGGCGATGTAATCGCCGGTCAGTGATTTTCGGCAGTTGATTATGTCGTTCAGCGTTCCCACGGCGACGACCTCGCCGCCATGTGCTCCGGCGGCTGGGCCTATGTCGATGATGTAGTCGGCTGCCTTCATAATGTCCTCGTCGTGTTCGACGACGATGACGGTATTTCCGATTCCGGCGAGTCGCTGGAGTATCCCCAACAAACGGTCGTTGTCTCGCTTGTGAAGTCCTATAGTCGGCTCGTCGAGGACGTAGCACACGCCGACAAGGCCGCTTCCAACCTGAGTCGCGAGGCGAATCCGCTGTGCCTCGCCGCCCGCCAGTGTGCCGCTGCGCCTGTCGAGCGTCAAATAGCCAAGGCCGACATCGACCATAAAGCCGAGGCGCAGCTTTATTTCTTTGAGAATCCTTTCGGCGATTAAGGTTTTTTCTTTATCAAGCTTCAAGCTATCGAAAAACTTCTGTGCCTGTTCGATGCTGAACATCGATAACTGGTGAATGTTCTTGTCGCCCACGGTGACGGCGATTGCTTCTGGGCGCAGGCGAGCGCCGTTACATTTTTTACAGGGCAGCTCGCCGAAAAAACTGTGCAGGCGTTCCTTGACGTATTCGCTTTCGGTATGCTTCCACCTCCGCATAAGATTGGGAATGACGCCTTCGAACTCATAGCCGTATTTGTCTTCGTCTTCGCTTGTCGTGCCGAACATCAAGATTCGCCGGATTTGTTCGGGCAGACGGTCGAAGGGCATTGTTCTGTTTACTTTAAAGTCCTTGCAGAACTGGCGAACGAGCCAGCCATAATACATATTCATCTGCTTGCCGCCCTTGCGCCAGGCGTCGATAGCACCTTCTTCGAGGGACCTTGATTTATCGGGCACAATCAAATCCGGGTCAAATTCGAGGATTGTGCCGAGGCCGTCGCAGCTTTTGCAGGCGCCGTAGGGGCTGTTAAAGCTGAACAGGCGGGGTGAAAGTTCTTCGAGCGACGCTTCGGGATGGTCGGGGCAGGCGAATTTCTCACTGTATATCATCTCAACCCACTTGCCATTGTCTTTTGTGCCTGACTCCTGGCTCAATACGACGACTATCCCGTCGGCGAGCTTTAAGGCCGTCTCGACCGAATCGGCGAGGCGGACGCGCACCGCCTCATTTATAATCAGGCGGTCAACCACGGCGGCGATACTGTGCTTTTTATTCTTATCGAGCACCGGGGTGTTTCGGATGTCGTAAATCGTCCCATCCACCCGCGCCCGGACAAAACCTTCCCGCTGGATTGTCTTGAAAATGTCTTTGTGCTCGCCCTTTTTGCCGCGAATCAGGGGGGCGCAAATCTGCACCTTTGTCCCGACTGGGCTTGCGATAATCCAATCGACAATCTGGGATGAGTGCTGGCTGGTGATTTCCCTGCCGCAGACCCAGCAGTGGGGCGTTCCCGCCCGTGCGAATAACAGCCGGAAGTAATCGTAAATTTCGGTCGTGGTCGCCACCGTCGAGCGGGGGTTGGCGGTTGCGCTACGCTGTTCGATGGCGATTGTGGGGGGCAGACCGGTGATTTCGCCGACGGCGGGCTTTTGCATCTGTTCGAGGAATTGCCTGGCATAAGAGCTTAACGATTCGACGTATTTGCGTCTTCCCTCGGCGAAAATGGTATCGAAGGCGAGCGAGCTTTTGCCCGAGCCGCTAATGCCGGTGATAACGACTAATTTATCGCGTGGAATCTCGAGGTTGATGCCCTTGAGGTTATGCTCGGCTGCGCCGGTTATTCTGATTACTTTTTCCGTTTGCTCGCTCATTTGCCACAGAGTTTTTTAGCCACAGAGCACACAGAGGACACAGAGAAATGAATTAAAAACTGTGTAAATCCGTGTTAATCCGTGTCTAATTGCATTACGTTAGATACGCCAAATTTCGACAATAATCCAAACTTGCCATTGTAGCAAAAACTGACAAAAATTCCACTTCAAATTTAGTTGCCATAACAATAAAAGCATGTAAGATAACATGCGGCTGAAAGAGGAAGCCCAAATAAGGCGGCAAGATATGAGAATGCTTAGAGCAGTCGTTACGGGGATAATCCTGGGTCATGTTTTTCAGGTTAATCTTACGATAGCGAGGGCCCTTATCGTTCCGGAGGAATATTCAACAATCCAGCAGGCAATATCAGCGGCAGCGAGCGGCGATACAATCGAGATAAAGCCGGGGACCTACCGAGAGACCATCACCATCAAAAACAATATCAACCTGCTCGGCATCGACCCTAACAAGGTTATTGTCCAATGGGATTCCAATACAGAATCCGTCATTGAAATCCAGAACTGCCGGGACATGACGGTAGCCGGCATCACCTTTATGCACTTCGGCGACACCAAGGCAGGGGACCCAAATTCACAGAATATTCCCGTATTCGATATAAACGACAGTTCGGTAACAGTAACCAACTGCAATATCAGAAACGGCGTCGGCAGCGGCATCTGGGTAGCCGGCGACAACGAGTCCGAAATTTCTGAATGCGATGTAACCGACAATGCTCGCAGCGGAATAGCTGTTTACGGCGAGCAGGCCCGGCCTACGCTTCGAAAGAACATTTGCTCAAATAACTGCTGGAACGGAATAAGATTCGCAGAAAAAGCCGGTGGGTTGGCCGAAGAAAATATCTGCACCAAAAACAAGGGCAATGGAATCTCACTAATGCAGTTTCTGACTTCTCCAAAAGTCGTGAGAAACACCTGTCAAGACAACAATGGCTCCGGTATATGGGTCGGAGAGCAAGCAAGAGGCGAAATAGAAGACAACATTTGTGTTGGCAATGGCTGGCACGGCATCAGCATCGCCGACGAGACATGTTCGCCCCTCGTACAAAACAACCGATGTCAGCACAATCGAAGAGCAGGGATTTATCACCCCCGAACGAAAAAAGCAATCATTTCATCAAACATCTCTGAGGATAACGGAGAAATTGAATTTGTAACGCTTTGTGAACAATTGAATTCTCATAAGTTCGACCAGCTTGAGGAAACAGCCGATAGGCTGCGAAGTCAGAAAAGCACATTTTCCAATGGAAACATACAGCTTAGCTACTTCTACAGATGTCTAGACGATTCATTAGACCACAGCAAACAAAATGAAGATTCTTCGATAGAACTCATCAATGCCTGGATAAAGGCAAAGCCGGACTCCATTACGCCTCGAATAGTTCTTGCCTATTTCTATGATAGAATTGCCTGGAATGCCCGCGGGGGCGGATGGGCAAAAGACGTCTCCGAAGAATCCTGGGTAGTTTTCCGTGAATACAATCAAAAAGCGTGGGAGGTTTCAACAGAAGCAGAAAAAATCGCCCGTAAGGACCCGCATTTTTACGAAACCTATTTAGAGATTGCCAAAGGTCTCAGCAAATCAGACGAGGTTACGGAAGACCTGTTTGAAAAAGGCATCGCTATAGACAGGGAGTATTATCCAATCTACATCGAAAGGGCATTCGGGCTGATGCCACGCTGGGGCGGGAAACGAGGCGAGCTTGCAGCATTTGCGCAACGTTCAGCAGACCGGATAGGCGGCGATGCGGGAGAAATAATGTATGCGAGAATCGTCGCATCTGTCCTGCGTTATTTACTCAATCCAAGTGCGGAATCTTTCGACGACATCGGCTTTTCCTGCGAAGAGGCAAAACAGGGTCACATAAAAATCCTCGAAAAATATCCCGAAGCAACCGGCTACCTCAATAGCTATTGTCTTTTGGCTTGTTTATGCCGGGACAAAGACACGGCGAAAACCCTTTTCGACCGCATCGGCGACGGCTGGGACAAGAGCGTCTGGCGAAAAGAAGTTCACTTTAACAGTTATCGTGACTGGGCCTATGGACAAGGACAACCGGCTATTGTGCGCCCGGCCTATGAGGAGACAGAAATCGAGACCTACGGGTACCGGCCTGAATGGATTCCCATAGCCCTGATATTAGCGGGATTGCTGGCATCAACTGTCGTGTTGTTCGTAATTGCTGCTGTCGTAGTTATAATTATTATTTTGATGCGCCGCAAAAACAAACAGCCAAAGTCAGGCCCGTAAAAAAAACCGTGCTGTCCGAATATATATCAGGCAAAACACGGCTTTACTAAAGGTCAAACACATCGATTGTTATTACTAGCCTTTGCCTTTTACTTTTACGGCTTTTGCACGTTCGGATTTCGGCAAGGTGAGGGTGAGGACGCCAATTTTGTATTTAATCCGGCAAATATGTAAACAGCGTTGCGGGCGGCCGGAGTATGCGTTATGATTAACGGAGTGATTATATTTAAGGGGTAAAAGCAGATGGTTGATAATGAAAATAATGTATCCGTCGAGGGGCTGCGTGAGGAAATCCGCTCGCCGGTAAAAACCGTCGCCCAAAAACTCACCGCCGACCTTGCCAGCAACCTCGAAAGTATCACGGTTGTCGGCAGCGCCCTGACCGATGATTTTCTACCGGGCAAAAGTGATATCAACTTAGTCCTTGTTCTGGGCAAGCGAGACCTCAAAGGCCTGAACCGACTGGCCGAGGCGGCGAGGAGCTTGGCAAAGCTGAAGGTCGCCACGCCCGTTATTATGACGGCCGAATACATCGAGCGGAGCAGGGACGTGTTCGCGATAGAGTTTTTGGATTTTCAACTGACCCACCGGACCATTTTAGGCGCCGACCCGTTTGCGGGGCTGCAATTCGAGAAGAGCCACGTCCGCCTGCAGTGCGAGCGGGAGCTGAAGGCGACACTGGTCCGGTTAAGGCAGAGCTATATCGCTTCGGGAGCAAAGCCGGCTGTAATGCGCGACGTTCTGATTTCGACAATCGCGGGACTGATACCGCTTCTGCGGGCAATGCTGTGGCTATATGATACGGAGCGTCCCGCGCGGGCGGAGGAGACGCTGGTCAAGGCGGCGGGGAAATTCGAGGTTAAGCCGGACGTGCTAATCGAGGTGCTGGGCTGGCGGCGTCGCAGGGGCCGGCTCGAAAGCAGCCATATGCAGGCCAATTTCGAAATGGTCTATGCGATAGTCGATAAGCTTGCCCGTATTGTTGACGAAATCGAGGTTTCCTGATGCGGCGTATTTTTGCTGTGATTGCGATTGCCTTTTTGTGTGTCTCGCTTTGCGCGGGCAAAACAACGCTGCCGATGCCTCGTCATTATGTCGAGGACTATGCGAATGTGATTGACCCGGCGGAGGAGCAGTCGCTCAACGGCATCATGCAGGAGCTTGAGCAGAAAACAGGCGCCCAATACATTATCCTGACGGTCCAGAACACAGAGGGCGTGCCGATAGAGCAGTTCGCGATAGAGCTTGCACAGGGGTGGCAATTAGGGCAAAAGGGCAAAGACAACGGGCTGCTTTTTGTTCTGGCGGCACAGGACAGGCGATACCGTTTCGAGGTCGGCTACGGGCTGGAGGGGTTTATTACCGACCAGTACTGCGGGCGGGTCGGCAGGAATATCCTTGTGCCTTATCTCAAGAAGAACCAATACAGCAGAGGTGTCTATGAGGCGAACGTGGAAATCGCGAGGGGAATCGCCGAGCATTATGGTGTGTCACTGACCGGGGTCCCGGCACGGCCTGCCGGCTATCAAGAGCAGAGAGGGAAAAAGCTGCCGTTCTGCTTTCTTGTCCCGCTGATTCTTTTATTCTTTTTAGCAACAGGCGGTCGTGGTATGTGGTGGCTGTTGCTGCCTTTTATGTTCGGGCGAATGGGCGGCTATGGCGGTGTGGGCGGTTACGGCAGAAGCGGCTCGTTCGGCGGGGGGAGTTTCGGCGGTGGATTCGGCGGATTCGGCGGCGGTATGGGGGGCGGATTCGGCGGGGGCGGCGCGAGCGGCGGATGGTAACGGGGAGTCCATAAAAAAAATAGAAATCGGAATAAGGAGTTAGAAAAATGAAGAAGTTTGGTCAGGCGTGGATTGTGGTTGTCGTTATTCTGGTTATTTTGGCAGCCGTCGGGCTTGGGATATTCGGCTGGTATATATCGGGCTACAACAGGGCCGTAAATCTGCAGCAGCAGACACAACAGGCCTGGGCGGATATTGACGCCGTGCTGCAGCGCCGGCTTGACCTTGTGCCCAACCTTGTCAATACGGTCAAGGGCTACGCGACGCACGAAAAAGAGCTGTTCGAGAATATCGCCAAATCACGGGAGAAATATTTCGCCTCGGAATCGAGGGCCGGGAAAATCGAGGCATCGAACGAGCTTGGGGGAATGCTGTCCCGGCTGATGCTGCTTGTTGAGAATTATCCCGATTTGAAGGCGAGCGAAAATTTCCGTGACCTGCAGGTTGCGCTGGAGGGGACAGAAAACCGGATAGCCGTGGCGCGAACGAGATATAACGATGCCGCCAGACAGTTGAACGCCTATACGAAGGAGTTTTTCGGGTCGTTTTTCTGCCGGCGGGCCAACGTTGAGCCGGTTGATTATTTTGAAGCCAGCCAGCAGGCCAAAACCGAGGTTCCAAAGGTCGAGTTTTGACTCGATATCGAGCGCCAGGGCTTGCAGGAGGCGCCTGAAATTCCATAAATAATTTTGTTGAACAAACTCGCGTTTTAAGATATTTTTGATAATGCGTAACGAGCGCTTTTTTTAACAATCCTCGGGAAAGCGATTTCGGTAAACAGTGAGGATAAGTGGCAGTGGTTTTCAAGGAGAAACAAGTGGCTACAGGCAAAGTAAAATGGTTTAACGAGAAAAAGGGTTTTGGTTTTATCGTCCCCGACGACGGCAGCGAGGATGTGTTTGTTCATCACTCCAAGATTGCGGCCGAGGGCTTTAGAACACTGAAGGAGGGCCAGGCGGTGGAATACGAGCTCGGGCAGGGCCAGAAAGGTCCCGAGGCGACGGACGTCAAACCGGTCTAAGCGTATTACTGGACGAAAGCCCATGGTCCCGTCGAATTCGGCGGGACCTTTTTTATGCGCATCAGGAGGCCGGTGCGGGAGGGCACATGTGCTATCGAGCGAAAAATCTTCAATCAGCGTGACACGGGCTTTCGGCCCGTGAAGACACGGCCAAGATGGCCGTGCCACAATTATCCCTGCGGGGGCTTGGTGTCCGTGGGCGGCGAATTCTCTCGCTTGTAGGTAGGTTTTTTGAACTCGGCCAACTTTTTGGCATAATCCGCCACCGAGCTTGTCGCCTGCTTGTAGCGTTCGGACCTTTGCTTAGGCATTTGCTTTTCGAGCTTATTTTGCCGCCAGTCCCAAACAAGATAGGCAATCCAGCCCAAACCAACCACAACCGCAGAAACGATTATTAGCGTCCAAAACAAAGTCATAGCATCGAAATATATCCGAAGCTCCGGTTTAAGTCAACCCGTCAGTAAATTGATGGGCCAGGCGTCAGAATAATTGTTTTTTAAAAAATTATGTTGGGGTGGGTAAAAAATGACGAAAACATTTGACAGTATAGTGCGTAAACACTACAATCATACTGTATTTGGCTGAAAACTCGTCTCGGCGAAGGCGCTAATGAAGCCCCAAAAAAAGCAACAGAGGCGCCGAGCCGTAGCCGGACAGCCGGATGCGGTCCTGATACCCCTAAAAAGGGGAGTTTTGGGATTATAGTTGGGCCTGAAACTTTGTTTGGACAGGTCGTTCCTGTGGTGGGGACGGCTGGTCTTGCGAAGCGGCCCGCTAAACTGTAGATTACCGGAATAAGTCGGGAAAGGAGTATGTAATGAAGCCAGATTCTTCGCAGTCAGCCGATTCGGCTGCAAAATCCCCAATTCTCACATCGGGCGCTGAAATTGTTGTTAAAACGCTGATTGAGCAGGGCGTCGATACGATGTTCGGTTATCCTGGGGGAGTGATTCTGCCCTTTTTTGACCGGCTGTATGATGCGCCGATAAGGTTCATAATTCCGCGTCACGAGCAGGGCGGCTGCCATATGGCCGATGCTTACGCGCGTGCGAGCGGCAAGGTGGGCGTGATAGTCGTAACCAGCGGGCCGGGCGCCTGCAACATTATTACGGGTCTTGCGACGGCGATGATGGATTCGATTCCGATTGTCGCTATAACAGGCCAGGTCCGCACCGAGCTGATAGGCAACGATGCTTTTCAGGAGGCCGACACGACGGGTATCACAAGGCCTGTGACAAAATACAATTGCATTGTCAAAGACGTCAGGGACCTTGCGCGGACGGTTAAAGAGGCGTTCTATATCGCCTCGACAGGCAGGCCAGGGCCGGTCGTGATTGATTTGCCGGTCGATGTTCAAGTTGCGAAGACCGGCTATGACCCCAATACGGAGATGAAGCTGCGGGGGTATCGGCCCAAGGCGAAGGGACATTCGCGGCAGATATCGATGGCGGCAGAGGCGATAAACAAATCTGAGAGGCCGGTGCTTTACGTCGGCGGCGGTATTATTATCGCCAACGCGGCAGAAGAGATGAGGACGCTTGCGAAAAAAGCGCATCTGCCGGTTACGATGACATTGCTGGGGCTTGGCAGCTACGACCAGAATGAGGCGGAGTCGCTGGATATGTTAGGGATGCACGGCTCGGCATACGCGAACTATGCGGTTCAGGAGTGCGATTTGCTTATCGCGGTAGGCGCAAGGTTCGACGACAGGGTTACAGGCAAGGTAAAGACATTTGCGCCGCACGCGAAGGTAATCCACATAGACATCGACCCTGCGAGCATAGCGAAGAACGTTCGCGCGGACATACCGGTTGTGGGCGACGCGAAATACATCCTTGCGGAGATGGCCAAAGAGGTAGAATACCGCGAGCGCAAGGAGTGGTTTGCGCAGATTGCGCAGTGGAAGAAAAAATATCCGTTTACGTACGATAAGAAGTCGACGAATATCAAGCCGCAGTATGTTATTGAGCAGATTTGCGAGCTGACCAAGGGCGACGCGATAATAACGACGGGCGTCGGGCAGCATCAGATGTGGACGTCACAGTTTTACAGGTTCAAGAGGCCACGGCAGCTAATCAGCTCAGGCGGGCTTGGGACGATGGGATTCGGTCTGCCCGCGGCTATAGGAGCACAGGTTGCGAAGCCCGATGCGACGGTTGTTGACATTGACGGGGACCACAGCTTCAATATGACGTTGACCGAGCTTCGCACGGCTGTGGAGTATGAGCTGCCCATCAAGGTTTGCATCCTTAATAACGGGTATATGGGAATGGTTCGGCAGTGGCAGGAGCTTTTCTACAACAGGCGCTACTCCAAAACCTATCTGGCGAACCCCGAATACGCGCGGGTAGCAGAGGCGCTGGGCGCGGTCGGCATCACGGTTGACAAGAAAGCAGACGTTCCAAAGGCGATAAAGAAGATGCTTGCGGAGAAAAGGCCTTGCGTTGTCGATTTCAAGGTCGAGCGGGAAGAGAACGTCTGGCCAATGGTCGCGGCGGGCAAGAGCTTGAATGAGATGGATGGGTTGGATTTACTTGAGAGTATGGCGTAACTTGATACTCGATACTGGATGCTCGATACTCGAAGATAACATCTCATCGAAAAGGAAAGATAAATGGCTTACCAGAGCTATAAAGATTTGGATATTTACAAAAAAGCTCACAAGTTAGCCGTTGAAGTTCACCAGATGAGCTTAAAGTTGCCAAAATTTGAGATGTATGAAGAAGGCGGCCAGATAAGAAGGTCAAGTAAGTCTATAAAGAGTAATATAGTAGAAGGTTTTGGAAGGCGTAAATATAAACAGGAATTCCTTAAATTCTTAATATACTCTCTTGCTTCCTGTGATGAAACTGCGGACCATTTAAGGACGCTGTATGAAACTAACTCATTCAGCGACGAGAGCAGTTATAACTATTTTTGTGAAGAGTATGACCATCTTGGCAAGATGATAAATAATTTCATTAAGTCGGTGGAAAGTAATCATAACGAGTATCGAGAATCAAGTATCGAGGAACGAGTATGAAGCATATAATAAGCGCGTTGGTTGAGAACAGGCCTGGGGTTTTGGCGAACGTCGCCGGGATGTTTGCGGCGCGTGCGTTCAATATCGATTCATTAGTTGTCGGGCGCACGGAGGACCCGGAGCTTAGCCGGATGACGATAGTTGTTGTCGGCGACGATAAGGTGCTCGAGCAGGTCCGCAAGCAACTTGCCAAGCTGATTCCCGTGGTGAAGGTCCAGGACTTTGCGGGCCAATCGGTTGTGGCGCGCGACCTGATGCTGATAACGATTGCGGCGCCTGCCGAGAAAAGGGCGGAAATCGTATCGCTAATCGAGACCTTCAAGGGCAAAGTGGTTGATATCGGTCAGAAATTCATAATGGTCGAGATCAGCGGCCCCGAGGAGAAAATCGAGGCGTTTATCGAGATGTGCAGGCCATACGGTATAAAAAACGTCGCGAGAACGGGAACGATAGCAATGCCGAGGCAGGAGAAGAGCGCCGCGGCTGCTCAGGAAAACGCCTCTTCGGATTAGGCCCGAACCGGTTTTCAGGCGCTTTCCTTCAGAGCCGGTTTGGTGTATAATTCCGCTGGTTTAACCAAACGGTGATTTTGTATAAGCAAGGAGATTTGGTATGGAACAACATCGGATGAGCAAGATAAAACGGAAGCGCAAGAGCGGCTTTCTGGTTCGGATGCGGACAAGCAAAGGCAGGAAGCTGATAAACCGCAAGCGTCGGGTTGGCCGGTCGGTGAACGTGCGAAAAAGCATGAAGTAAGGCAAATATGAAAGGGTAAGCTTCATCCTACCGGATTCCTGCTTCTGCAGGAATGACAGAAGAAAAGAAAAATGGATTCCCGCTTTCGCGGGAATGACAAGGTAGATAGGAGAAAAATAAAATGGCGTTGAAAATATTTTACGAGAAGGACGCACCGATTGCCCCGTTGAAGGGCAAAAAGGTGGCGGTAATCGGCTATGGCAGTCAGGGTCACGCACACAGCTTGAATCTCAGGGACAATGGTATCAAGGTTGCCGTGGCGGAATTGAAGGGGACGGAGAATTATAAGCTTGCGAAGAAGAGCCGGTTTTCGCCGAGTGATATCAAGACGGCGGTGAAGGGTGCGGCACTGGTAATCGTTACGGTTCCGGACGAAATTCAGGCAAAGGTTTATAAGAGCCAGATTGAGCCGAATCTCACGGCTGGACAGACGCTTGGGTTCTGCCACGGTTTCAATATTCATTTCAAATACATTGTTCCGCCCAGGGGCGTCAACGTTGTTATGATTGCGCCGAAGGGGCCCGGTCATCTTGTGCGTAGTGAGTTCGAGAAGGGCGGGGGGGTTCCGTGCTTAGTTGCGGTCCAGAAGGATGCGACGGGAGATGCCTTAAAGATTGCTTTAGCGTGGGGCTGCGGGATGGGCGGAGCCAGGGCTGGTATTATAAAGACAACATTCAAAGAAGAGACCGAGACGGACTTGTTCGGCGAGCAGTGTGTTCTTTGCGGCGGGCTGACGTCACTAATCAAGGCGGGGTTCGAGACGCTGGTGGAGGCGGGGTATCAGCCGGAGATTGCCTATTTCGAATGTATGCACGAAGTAAAGCTCATCGTTGACCTGATGTACCAGGGGGGCTTGAGCTACATGAGGTACAGCATATCGAATACGGCCGAGTACGGGGACCTGACTCGAGGCCAGAGAATTATCCCGGCGAAGACGAAAGCAGAGATGAAGAAAATTCTCAAGGAAATCACGTCCGGCAGGTTCGCCAAAGAATGGATGAAGGAATACCGGACGGGGCTGAAGAAGTTCAACAAGCTGTATAAAAAGGATTATAACTGCAAGCTCGAAAAAGTCGGCGGGAAACTGCGAAGAATGATGAAGTGGATTGACGTCAAAGAAGTTTAAAGGCAAAAGTAAAAAAAAGGACTGGATTCCTGCTTGCGCAGGAATGACAAAGGCAAAAGTAATCAGGGAATTGTGATGCCGGCGAAAGCGATAAGATTGTCGGTTTTGTTATTGTGCGGATTGATTGCGGGCTGTTCGGTAGTGGACTTTGTTAAGCCGGCGGGTCCGCCATCGAATGAGCAGATATATGCCGTTTATCAGCAGATGATATTAAAACAAAGCACAAGCGCCGACGTGCTTATGTTGTTGGGAAATCCCGAATACGGCTTACTCAGCCAGAGCAAAAGCATAATTGCTCAGGCAGGCCAGAAGAAGAAGGGCTACAAGTCGTGGCTGAATATGGTGGCGTTCGATGAGAACTCGCTGATAGCGAATCGCAAATACGTTTTCATCGCCGACGAACGTCCGAGGCAGTTGTTTGTTGAGCCGTGGGAAGGGGTCGATTTCGACTGTCAGATGGTTCTGCCAAAAGAGGTTTTGGACGAGCCATACGCCAATGAGAATGCCAGACGTATCGCCATACTGAAGCAGGTTGGAGCGGAAACTCGAAAGGACACAAAAGAGGTTGGCGCCGACAACGCTGTTATTGCCAGGTGCGGTATGATAGTCGGCCAGGCGATAGATACGGTTGGAGTGAAGCTAAACGGTTCTCCTGCGATGGCGGCCGGATTGAGCGAGCCGGATGGCCTGGAGTTTGAGCACATCAGCTTCGACAAGGGTCGGCTGCGAATGATAGTGGAGGACGACGTGGTGACGGTCAAGATGCGGCTCGGCTCATATGCAAAAAAGTGGAAGGTCAGTTTGGAAAAGCCCGTCGAGGCGGATTAAATCGCATATTTGCAATCAGCAGTCGGACATTTCGAGAAGAATCAAAAGAGCGGGTCTGTAAGCCGAGTTCTGTGCCGCACCTATTTGCCTCGTCTGTCAGGTTGCAAATGCCTTTCAGCGATAGTCATTCTGAATTTACATATTCCCTGTTGCGATGACGAAACAAATAGGTGCGGCAGCGGTCATTTATCTGGGCCGACTGTTGCCAGCCGGCTCAAGCGACCTACCCGCCGGTATTGCCCGGGCAAGGCGCCGGCATGCTTGGTCTTGCAGGCGGTGGGGTTTGCATTGCCGGGATTGTCGCCAACCCCGCGGTGCGCTCTTACCGCACCATTTCACCTTTGCCTGCCCCGATTGCTCGGGACGTGGGCCGTGTATTTTCTGTTGCACTTTCCCTCGGGTTGCCCCCTGGTGGCCGTTAGCCATCACCGTGCCCTGTCCTGCTCGGACTTTCCTCCCCCGCTGCTGTCTTGCGACAGCAAAACACGGGGGCGACCGCCCGACCCACTCTTTCGATTTTCTATTTATTATTTATGATTTATTATTTGTTCGGCAAATCCGAAACCATTATATCAAATTGACGTCTATTCTTCGCGTTTAATCTCGGTATGTTTTTTGAAATTTTCGTCGGTGTCGGGGTGGTCGCTTCTGAAATGGACGCCGCGACTTTCTTTTCGTAACAGAGCGGATTGTGCTATGAGCAGGCAGACGGTGAGCATATTCTGAAGCTCCCAGCCCTGGGGGGCGTCGAAGGTCTTATCCATAACGTAACGCTGCCAAAAGCTGATGATTTCCTGGGCTTCTTTTAACGGCTGTGCTTTTCGAGTAATTCCTTCGTTTCTCCACATAAGTGCGCGGAGGGAGTTTCTGACGTCGGTTGTGTCGAGGCGCGTGCGGTCGGAGTGAGGGATTTCGTATTTTATTGTCGGTTGGTTGGAGATGGTTATTTTTTTGCCGATGTCTGCCTGGCCAGCGATTCTTCCGAAGACAAGACCTTCGAGCAGCGAGTTGCTGCCGAGGCGGTTTGCGCCATGCAGGCCTGTGGAGGCAACCTCGCCGCAGGCGTAAAGATTTTCGATGTTTGTTTTAGCAGAGCTATCGGTTTTTACGCCGCCAACCATATAGTGAGCGCTGGGGCGGACGGGGATAAGGTCCTTGCTGATATCGATGTCAAAGCTTTCACATAATTCGCTGATAACAGGAAACCTTTTTGCAAAATGCTGTTTGTCGAAGTGGCGGATATCGAGATAGACGTGCGTGGATTTTGTTTTGAGCATTTGTTCGAGGATGGCCCTGCTGACGATGTCTCGCGGGGCAAGCTCGGCTGCGGGGTTGTAGTCCTTCATAAAGGCCCTGCCTTTGGCATCCCTCAGAACGGCCCCTTCGCCGCGAAGTGTTTCTGTAATCAGCGCTCGTGATGCTCCGGCGATGTAAAGCGTTGTGGGGTGGAACTGGACAAATTCGAGGTCTTGCAGGACTGCGCCAGCGCGATAGCAAATTGCAAGGCCGTCGGCTGTTGCGCAGGAGGGGTTTGTGGTTTCGCGGTAGAGCTGTCCCGCTCCGCCGGTTGCGAGGATTGTATTTGCGGCCCAGATAATCCGGGTTCCTTTTTCCTTTTGCCAGCCGATAACGCCGAGGCACTTATTGCCCGCGGTGAGCAGGTCGAGCGTATATAGATTTTCGATGATTTTGATATTTTTCTGCTGTCTGGCCTTTGCGATGAGGGTCTGGGCGATGATTTTACCTGTTTCGTCGCCGTGGGCGTGAGCTATTCTGGCGTGGCTGTGGCCTCCTTCGAGCGTCGTGGCGATTTTGCCGTCGTCGAGGTCGAATGCGGTTCCCCAGTCGAGCAGCTGGCGGATGAGCTGAGGCCCCTGTCGAACGACAAGCTCCACGATTTTCGCGTCGCTTAAACCGCAGCCGGTGCGAAGCGTGTCCTCAATGTGCAATTCGAACGAGTCGGTCTTGTTGATGACTGAGGCGATTCCACCTTGTGCGTGCCATGTGTTGCTGTCCTCGACGGCGCCTTTTGTAACGACGGTAACGCTACAGTGCTGCGCGGCCTCAATGGCCGCCCGCAGGCCGGCTATGCCGGCGCCTATGACGAGGCAGTCGGTCGATTGCTGATGAGTAGCGACCGAGTCGATATCGACAAGATAGCGTCTGAAATCCGGCGATGAAGTCATTGCGTTTTCACTTTCGGTTAAACAGGCAACTCGTTGGCGTCTGGTCCCGGAGTTTTTGTCTGGTTGGCATCCTGAACCGGCTCGGATGTCTTTCGAGTCAATATATTCTCGTTGGGAAACAGCCGGTCATCATCGGCGAATTTGAGCACAAACGACTGGAGCTGCGGGGTTGAGCCAGTCAAAACAGGAGTGCCATTGACCGACTCGTGCTTAACTGCATTTGGAACAGATTTGACAATCTCCTTGAATTTTTCATCGTCTGTGAGCTGAATCCTCAGTTGCGATTCGGAAATTTTTACTTTTGCGAAGGTGTGGACGGGTATCATAAGGAACGCATTGAGAGGCCACGTAGTCCGGTTAAGCTCTTCCTCGTCTCCCCAGGGTCCCTTTTTGGGGAATATATCCAGAAACAGGCGGTTGTCGAGATTGACCAGCCGCACCTCAAAAAGACCTTTCAATATATTTGGATCGTCCTTTGACACGGCAGTGTAGATTAGCTCATAAGCGTTGGGGTCTTTTGCGCGTGTGAATTCCCAGGTCACGCCATCTGCTTCAAAGGTCCCGAGTAATTTTTCATCAAAAACGAGGGTTTGATTGTCATACAGCGGGTGCAGAGACATAACGGGGACGCAGCCGGCGAGGACGCCAGCGAGCAAATAAAAGATCGCTTTTTTAGTTTTCATATCAGGACTCCTTAAAATTATTCAGAATTATGGTATTGTAGCGATTCTGTAAGCGGTAGCAATAAAGGAATGAATGATGATTGGAATGGATTTGACGGGCTTGGCGGTGGCTGCCCTTTGTGCGGTGATGGTAGGGATAAGCAAGACCGGTATTCCGGGCTTTGGGATTCTGATAGTGCCCCTGATGGCAATGGCGCTTCCCGCGAGGCAATCGACGGGGGCGTTACTCGGCATACTGATTTTGGCGGATTTGTTTGCTGTCAGTTATTACCATCGCAATGCTTTGTGGGGACATATTGTCCGGCTGATACCGGCAACGCTTGTGGGTATCGTCGCCGGATACTTTGTGATGAAGTTTATAAGCGATGAGCAGTTGAAGCCGGTAATCGGGGTAATCGTCTTGGCTATGCTGGTCGTAAACTGGCGGCGAAATCACGGGGCGGACGGCTCAAACTCTGTTCCATCGCAATGGTGGTTTGCCGTGGTGATGGGATTTCTGGCGGGGCTGACGACGATGATGGCAAACGCGGCGGGGCCTGTGATGATAGTGTATCTGCTGGCGATGCGGCTGCCTAAAATCGAATTCGTCGGCACAAGCGCATGGTTTTTCTTCATTGTCAACTGGCTCAAAGTTCCTTTCAGTGCGCAATTGGGATTGATAACGCCTGAATCGATAAAATTCAATCTTTGTATGCTGCCTTTTATTGTGGCGGGTGCGATTTTGGGGATATTTGCCCTGAAGAAGATGCCCCAGAGGATATTCGAAATAACGATTCAGGTTTTGGCGGCGGCTGCGGCTGCGAAGCTGTTGCTTTGGCCAACGGTGAATTGGTTTGCAAAAATGTAAAGTTCCGGGGATTATTACTGCTATGTACAGCAAGGCTTCCGAGAACACATTTGATAATCAGCGGCAAAAAATGGTCGAGCGGGACCTGAAAGGTCGCGATATCAGTGAGGCGGGTGTGCTTTCGGTTATGGGCCGGCTGCCGCGTGAGGAGTTTGTGCCGGGGTCGTACAGGTCGCAGGCATACTCGGATTGTCCACTGCCGATTGGGATGGGGCAGACGATTTCACAGCCATATATTGTGGCGCTTATGACGCAGGAGCTTCGGCTGAATAATTTTTGCGAGGTCCTGGAAGTCGGCACGGGCAGCGGGTATCAGACGGCTGCTCTGGCGAAGCTGTCGAAAAAGGTTTACACAATCGAACGTTTTTCGGAGCTTTCGGCGAAGGCACAGGCGGTTCTGGGGCGGATAGGGATTACGAACGTCGAATTTTTTATCGGCGACGGCAGCGCCGGCTGGCCCTTCTTCGCTGACGCTACGAAGGGCAGGCCCGAGGAAAAAACTTTCGACAGAATTATCGTTACCGCAGCAGTGCCGAAGATACCGCAGGAATTGATTGACCAACTCGGCGCCGGCGGTCTGATTGTCGCGCCGGTCGGCGGCAGCGGCGTGCAGGAGCTTGTCGTCGGGACAAAAAAGGAAGGCAAACTTATTGAGCGGGTGGTGTGCGATGTCAGGTTCGTCAAACTCGTCGGCCAGCACGCATTCGAAGAGTAAAGGGCCGAATCGGCTGTTATTTATGGAATCATCTGTCTCGAAAAAAGCCCCGGATATAGACCTTTCGATGCCGGTGCAGTATTTGAAGGGAGTGGGGCCGGCCAGGGCGGAGGTTTTTGCCAAGCTGGGAGTTAATACCGTTGGGGACCTGCTGGAATACTATCCGCGCGACTGGGTTTTTGCGCCTGAGCCGACGAAGATAAATCGATTGAGGATGGGCGAGACGGCAGCGGTCATCGGGTTGCTTGAGTCAACGGATTATCAGCCGTATCGCAGGCAGCCGATTTTTGAGGGCGTGCTGAGCGACGATACGGGCATCTGCCGGATAATATGGTTTCACGGGGGGTATCTGCGTGACAAGTTACAGCCGGGGCAGGTGATAATGGCTTGGGGGAAGGTCAACGAATACAGGCATCAGATTCAATTGGCCAATCCGAAGTTTGTCATAGTTGAGCAGGGGACTGAGAAGCCGTGGGAGTATTTCAGCGGTGGTGTATATACGGGCAGCGGGGGATTAAGCAGCGGGCAGATAAAAAAGATAATCCGGCCTGTGCTCGATGGTCTGGACCGAGTCATCGGTGAGTTTTATGACGATAATTTTCTTAAAAAGGCAGAGCTTATAAGCCGAAAAGACGCGCTACGGTGGATACACTTGCCGCCCGACGAGGAAAAACTGACCAAAGCACAAAGACGGCTTAAATTCAATGAGCTGTTTTTGATGCAGTTAGGTCTTGCGCTTCGGCGGCACAGGCACGACCGGTTTGCCACGGCTGTTGCAATGAAATGCTCGGAGGAAATCGACCGCAGGATTCACAGGCGTTTCCCGTTTTTATTGACCGAAGACCAGGACAAGACAATCGCTGAAATCGTCGCCGATATGCAAAAGACGATACCTATGAATCGGCTTTTGCAGGGCGACGTCGGTTCGGGCAAGACGGTGGTTGCCCTTTACGCTGCGCTATTGTCGGTTGCAAACAGGACGCAGGTTACGATTATGGCGCCGACAGAGATATTGGCGAATCAGCATTTTATAAGCATTGAAAGGTATCTGCGGAACAGTGACGTAAAACGAGTGTTGATTACGGGGGGATTGAAGGGCAAAAAGAGACAGGAGGTTTTGCAGCAGATAAAAGACGGCGAAATCAACATCGTCGTCGGAACGGTGGCTTTGCTGGAAAAGGACATTGAGTTCAAAAAGCTTGGTCTGGTGGTGATTGACGAGCAGCACAAGTTCGGCGTTCACCAGCGGGCGGCTTTGCGAAAAGAGGGGACGCCGCATTGTCTTGTTATGACCGCTACGCCGATTCCGAGGACATTGGCGATGACGGTTTTCGGGGATTTGGACGTATCGATAATAAACAACAGCCCGCCGGGGCGGGGTGCCGTTGTCACGCGATTGGTTGCCCTGGAAGACAGGAGTAAGGTATACGAGTTTATTCGCCCGCGATTGCGTGCGGGGAAACAGGCGTATTTCGTTTACCCGCGGATAACCGGCGTCGAGGAAGAAGGGGCCATCAAAGCGGCGACAGACGGCTGGCGGGAGTTATCGAAGGTTTTTGGCGAGTTTAAGGTCGAACTTTTGCACGGGCGGATGGGTTCCGAAAAGAAGCAGCGAATAATGACGGAGTTTCGCAAGGCCAAAATAAAAGTGCTGGTGGCGACAGTGGTAGTGGAGGTCGGTGTCGATGTCCCTAATGCGACAATAATGGTTATCGAGGGGGCGGACAGGTTCGGACTGGCACAACTGCATCAGTTGAGGGGACGCATCGGCAGGGGTACGGATAAGTCATTCTGCTTTTTATTTGCGGATAAGGACACAGAAAATGAGACGGCCCAAAGTCGGCTTGAAATGATGGAAAGGAGCAGCGACGGTTTCGAGATAGCCGAGCACGATTTGAAATTGCGAGGGCCGGGAGAGCTTTTCAGCACCCGGCAGCACGGGCTTCCTGATTTGAAGATTGCGAACATAATCGAGGATTACGATTTACTTGTAACGGCAAGGCGCAGCGCATTTGAGCTTGTATCGGCCGACGCGATGCTGACCGGCTCCCGGCACCGGAACATCAGGCAGGCGCTTCTGACAAAATTCGGCGATTCGCTCGGGCTGGCGGATATTGCATAGACCCGCCGGGAGTGGCGAATTTACTGGAAGTTGGCCGATAAGAGTATAGAATACTGCGGTTGTTTTATGCGTGTCGCTTACAAAAATAAGCCATTCGAGACGTTTCTAATCGCCGTTAATACAACCACCGCCGTGGTAGTGGTTGCGGCGTTTGTCTTTTTATTCGGTCTCAGAAAGCAATTGCTGCCCGCACCGGTTCTTTATGCCGCGTTGTATGCCTCGCTTTTCGTATTTATTGCGGAAAAGATTTTTCGTCTTTTCAATTCCGATTCGTTTCGTGAATTCTGGCGGGCCAACTGGTATGAGGCGCCGCTTCTTGTCGCGCTGGCAGTGGTGTTCTTTGTAACCAGGAAACACGACAATGCCACCGCGATTCGACACACGGCCGTCGGCATTTACCTTGTTCTGCAGGTAATCGTAAAGGTCTGCAGGACGACTGTGGGGCTTGCGGCCTCCGGCAGAAATCCCACCAGGGCGCTTATTATCAGTTTTGTTGTCCTGATATTGTCCGGCACGGGGGTGCTGATGCTGCCCCGTTCCGCGACAGGTGAGAGAACTGGTTTTGTTGATGCCCTGTTTACGGCCACCAGCGCTACCTGTGTCACGGGCTTGATAGTCAAAGACACGGGCACAGATTTCAGCATAATGGGTCAGTTGACGATTTTGGCGCTTATTCAATTAGGCGGGCTGGGAATCGTCGTATTCGGCGCGGTTTTTGCGCTGCTGCTGGGTCAGGCGCTGGGTATCCGTGAGTCGGCGGTGATGCAGGATATCCTGAGCGAGCAGATGTTGGGCCGAATAAGCAAGATGATTGCTTTTATTTTCGTTACCACCGTGGTAGTCGAGGCCCTCGGGGCAGTCAGTATGTTCGGGATGTGGGACGACGTTCCGGGCAGGATGACCAGTATCCAGCGGCAGTGGTATTGCAGCATTTTTCATTCGATAAGCGCGTTCTGCAACGCCGGCTTCGGACTCTTCAGCGACAGTATGGTCAGCTACAACCGCTGCTGGCCTGTGTATGTCGTGATGTGCCCGCTGATAATAATGGGGGGGCTCGGTTTCAGCGTTCTTTACGACATTGCTGCGGTTGCGGCCGGCAGAGTGACGGTGGTGTTAAGGAGGGTATTTAGCGCGCCGACGCTGTTTGCGGGCGGGATTGCCAAGAAGATGCGGTTACAGAGCAAGATTGTTTTGGTAGCGACGTTAGTCCTAATAGTTTCCGGGATGCTGTCAATTCTGATATTCGAGAGGTTCACGGGCGGCGGGATATGGGATTGGCGCGGGGCGTTTTTTCAGTCCGTTACGGCCAGGACGGCGGGATTCAATACGGTCAAAACAATCGGGCTGGCAGCGTCGAGCAAGCTTGTTTTGATACTGCTTATGTTCGTCGGCGGCGCGCCGGGCGGCACGGCGGGCGGAATTAAGACCACAACGATAGCCATCATAATAATGGCCGTCGTTGCCACGCTAAGCAAACGCAGCGAGGTTCAGGTATTCAAAAGGTCGGTCGGTTTTTTAATCGTTCGTCGAGCGATTACAGTAACTCTGCTGTTCATCGTTATTTTGTTTGTTGCCGGTTTTACGCTTATGATAACCGAAGGCCGAAGCGGTTTTACTCTGATGGATATAATGTTTGAGACGGCTTCGGCGCTGGGGACGGTGGGCTTGACAACGGGGGTAACGCCGGCTTTGACAACGGCCGGGAAACTTATTATCATTGCGGTGATGTTTGTCGGCCGGCTGGGCCCTTTGACGCTGCTTGCGTCGATGACGTTTAACCTGAAGCCCGCCCGGTATAGTTATCCTGAGGAGGTTGTTATCGTCGGCTAAACAGTTTGGCCGGCGACAGGGTATAAGTGCTTGTCAAACAGGGGTTTATTATACAGGAGCAGAGAACGTGAAGCGTTTTGCGGTAATAGGACTTGGTCGGTTCGGAACAAAGCTGGCCGTGGATTTGGCGGCAAGCGGCGCGGAGGTCATAGCCATCGATAAAGGTAAAGAAGAAATCGAGACGCTGCGGGACCTGGTAAGTATTGCGGTTCGACTGGACAGCACCGATGAGCAGGCGCTTCGTGCGCAGGGTGTTGACAAGGTGGATGTCGCCATTGTCAGTATCGGCCAGGCACACGGGCAGGGTTTTGAGGCGGCGATACTGACGGTTGTAAATCTCAAGCAGCTCGGAGTCCCGCTGATTTATACCAGGGCCGAAGACCCCATCGCCGGCGAGGTATTTTCCAAAGTCGGTGCGACCGCCGTAATTTACCCGGAGATAGAGTCCGCGCAGCGATGGGCGTTCAAGCTGCTGGCGCCTCACGTTGAGGACCGGCTGGATTTTGCCCCGGGTTACAGCTTGGCGAGAGTCAAGGCGTCGGCCAAGTTTAACGGCAAGACGGTAAGGGACCTCCAGCTTCGCCAGAAATACAACGTCAACCTTGTGGCAATCAATCGCGCTGAGCACGCCGAGGACGGTGCCAACGCCAAAGATGAGATGGTGAACGTTCCCCTGCCGGATACGGTTGTCTATAAGGACGACATTCTGATATTGGCCGGCAAGGACACCGACCTCGCAAAGCTCCCGCAGGAATAAACTTCGCTTTTTCAGATTTTTCGGTATTTTCGCAGCAGGTCAAGGAGAAATTGCATATCGTCGGGCAGAGGATTACTTTACAGATGTCGGTAGATGTCTTTACGGTGAGCTATGCGAACAATAAAAACGATGAGCATTCTTTCCCGGACTGTATAAACAATCCTGTAATTACCTGAGGGTATGCGGTACAGGTCTTTGAAGCCCTGTAATTTTTTGCAGTCCGGCGGATAAGGGTTTTCGGCAAGCGCCCTGATATTGTTAATAATCTGGCGTTGTATGTGTTTGTCCTGCTTGCGGATGAATTTCGCGGCGTCCAGTGCCACTTTAACCTGATACATCCCTGTTTATAATCCCAATTGCTTTTTGAGGTCTTCGAGTTTAATAAATTTACCTTTTTTAAGGGCCGCTTTGGCCGCCTGAAGGTCGATTTGGTCTTCAATTTCCTCCAGCATCTCCAGGTCCTCGACAGGAACTACGGCTACGACGGGCTTGTTATTCTTCTCGATGCAAATCCGTTCGGAGCCGAACATTACACGATTGGCGATGTCCGTGAAATCCCGTCTTGCTTTTGTCATACTTATATGAGTCATAATAATATCCTTTCCTAAGTATAATATCGCAAATAATGTGCTGTGGTTCAAGGAAAAACTTGGAATATTTGCAAATTTTTGAAAGTTTATAACTTTGAGTACAGTTTCAGGTCTTGCGGTATTTTCGCAGGAGGTCAAGGAGAGATTGCATATCGTCGGGCAGAGGGGCTTCGAAGCGAACGATTTGGCTCGTTGTCGGGTGTTTGAAGGCGATTGTCGAGGCGTGCAGCGCACAGCGTGAAATAACAGGGTCTTCAGGGGCGGGTTCCGCGTTTTTCAATTGCCAGGGATATACGGGTTTTCCGCCATACATATCGTCGGCGACGACGGGGTGCTTGATATGGGCGAGGTGGACGCGAATCTGGTGGGTTCGGCCCGTTTTGGGGGTGAGTTTCAAAAGCGAGAAGCCGCGGAAACTTTCGAGTACTTCGTAGAAGGTGACTGCCTCTTTGCCGGTCTCCGGCCGGACTGCGTATTTGTACCTGAATTTGAGATTGACGCCGAGGGGGGCGTTAACACGGTCGCGCGTGAGGTCGGGGATGCCGTGGACTATGGCAAGATAACTTTTTTCGACCTGGCGGTCGTGGAACTGTTTTGCGATTTTCCATTGTGCAACGTCATTTTTCGCCAGAATCATCACGCCGGTAGTGTTCCTGTCTAAGCGATGGACGATGCCGGGGCGAAAATCGCCGAGTGCGAAGGGGAGCTTGGTTTCGTCGGTTTCGGACTCGTCTTCTTCATCTTTGTCTTCGTCGGCTTCCGCCGAGGCGAGATGAAAGGCAAGGGCGTTCGCGATTGTGCCGTGCGTATTGCCGCGAGCCGGGTGGACGATAATGTCTGCGGGTTTATTTATGACGATTATGTCGTCGTCTTCATAGATTATGTTGAGAGGTATGTCTTCAGGCGGGATTTCGGTTTTGGGCAGTTCCGGCAGGGTTATTTCTATGAGGTCGTCGGGATTAAGCTTTAAGCTGGGTTTGGCGACTTGGCCGTTGACCTTAACGGCGCCCGCTTTTATTACCTCCTGCAGCATTGCCCTGCTGTAGTTGCTGAATCGCCCGTGGAGGTATTTATCGAGCCGGCGTTCCTGCAATGCCCGGCCGACCCGCAGCGTTAAAGCACTGTTTGCCTTTGACATCTTACCTTTTAGTTCACGACCTGCGCATTGGTCTCCGGGGCAATTTGCACCTGCGATTCGGGGGCGGGCTGCATTGCCGGGGATTCCATAGGCGCAGGGGTAACCGGCTTGGGAGCAGGCGCCAGGACAATTTTCTGATTGAATAAGCCCATCACCGCCAGCCGTTGCTTTGCGGCTGCCGCCGCGGTGGTGCCTTCAAACGCGGCGCCTGTCGCCAGCTCGTCGTATATCTTGCGTGCCTGGGCGAAATTGCCAAGCTCTTCCTCACACAACCCAAGCCCGAGATTGGCAAGGGCCTCCAGCGAACGGTTGGGGCTTCGCCTGAGGTGCGCTTCGAGCGCATTTGTGTAATACCCTTTTGCCCTCGCTATCTGGGTTTCGAAGTCCTGTCTGCTGACCGGGCCGGGTCGAAACTGCAATTCTGTTCGCAGGATATCGCCTTGCTTAATCAGGGCCAGAGCAGCGACTGAGTCGTTTTTGGCGCTGGCGGCGATTTGCTCCAGTCCGTTGACCGGCTGCATAAGCATATAAGAGTTGTCCGCACCCCGCGTCTGGGTTTGGGCGACATATGCCTTTAGCTGGGGCAGCTGCGACAGCAGTGCGGTCATATTGGCCTGTTCTCTGCTGATTACCACCGTTTTTTGATACCGGTACCAGATGGCATATGCGATGACAACAACAGCGACAACCGCAACGTAGATTATCGTCCTGAGGTTTTGCTGTGCCCAGGTCGGCAGATTGTTCAGCCATTGGGCCAGTTCGTTTGTTTTGAGTTCGTGGCGATGTTCGGCCTTCATATTTTTCTCCGTTCAAATTATCTTTCAAAACGCCCTTCGCGGCTGTCTTGACCAGCGATAAACCAAAAAGGTTATTTTAACAGGGAACGTTTTGTGTTGCAACGGCTGCGTATGGGATGATAAGATAAAAGTTTTAATAAAAAACAAGGCGTTAGAGGGTGCAAATGGCCCAGGATTTTCGCAAATTGAAGACGGTTGCTTTGGTTTGTTTGGTTATCTTCAGCAATACCTTCAGCGGGGCTGCCGAACAGCCGGCTGGGGTTATTCCAAAGGGGCTTGAGGGCGTCTGGGACCCGGCCAGATATATAAGTATCGACGAGGTCCGGCCCGGGATGGAGGCATACTGCCTGACTGTTTATAAGGGAGTCGAGGTCGAAAAATTCGGCCTCGAAGTCCTGAGCGTGGTCAGGGATATGATGCCGGGCAGGAACGCCATACTGGTTCGCGGGACTGACGAGCGTTTTATTCACACCGGTCCGGCAGCAGGGTGCAGCGGCTCGCCTGTTTATATCGAGGGTCGATTGGCTGGTGCCCTGGCGTTCGGCTGGTCTTTCAGCAAGGACCCTCTTTATGGCGTCACGCCTATTGAAGAGATGCTTCGCGTGGGCGGCTTACCCGTTGAGCGAGGCAGCAGTGTATCTTTGACTGATGGGCCTGGTCTGGCGTTTGACTTTTCAGGCCCCGTTGATTTTTCACGGGTTGAAAAGAAAATCTTAGCGGCATCATCCTTCAGAGGTTCCCGCTCAGCGCTGGGCGGGGGTGCGACTATGCTGCCCATGCCGCTGGTTGTTTCCGGTTTGCCTGACTCCGTGAGAATGGACCTGGATGGCTCGCTTGGACCTTCGGGATTTATGGTTGTTTCGGGCGGAGGCGGCGCTGCTTTGGGTTCAGACGTCTGCGATGTTAAACTGACCCCCGGCGCGTGTCTTTCTGTGCCGCTGGTTATGGGCGACATCACAATCGATGTTACCGGCACGGTTACAGATGTGAGGGGCGACGATATTTACGGCTTCGGCCACGCCTTTTTAGGTTACGGCCCGGTGGATTTGCCTATGGCAACGGGCGAAGTGCATACCGTTGTATCGAGTATGATACGTTCGTTTAAGGTTGCCACTACCGGCAAAGTTGTGGGTGCCCTGAAATTGGATGAATCGACGGCGGTCCGGGGCAAGCTCGGCGAGGAAGCCCGGATGATTCCGCTTACGATAAAGGTCAGCCGGTATAATGACAGCGAGACGAGACAATACAACTGCCTGGTGGCCGACAACCAAATACTGACGCCGCTTCTGCTGCGGGTAACAATTGCAGGCGCTGCGCTGATGCGGGGCGACCTGCCTCCGGATAATACCATTCAATACAAGGGGACCATTGAACTGGATGGCGAAGAACCAGTTACTTTTGAAAATGTCTCCACGGGAATGGATTTGATGGAAATGATTCGCGACAGCATAAGCCCGGCGGCGTTGCTGATGAACAACCCTTACAGGCAGGTTAAGATAAAATCAGTGGCACTGGACGTTCAGATAAAAGAGAAAAACTCAACTTCGGCGAT
Source organism: Planctomycetota bacterium (assembly GCA_043811995.1). Lineage (GTDB taxonomy): Bacteria > Planctomycetota > Phycisphaerae > Sedimentisphaerales > Anaerobacaceae > Fen-1362. The sequence goes on along the minus strand of JBDRMP010000010.1, from coordinate 11,224 downwards.
ATGGTCCGTTGGATTGTCCCGCTCGCGCGTCAGGCGAGGCGAGAACCTTGACGTGGAGGTGGTGACGGAATCCTTCCAGGCGCAGAAGCGAACATACACGTTCAATTTCGCTGTGCCGGCAGACACTTCGCCGGGGATGTATCAGTTGATTGTCTGCGGCGGGTACGGTTACGAGGAGTTTCTCAAAAAGGCGGTGCCGCACAGATTTACGCCGGAGAATCTGGACACCCTTATCGGCGCATTAAACGACGTTCTTGCTATAGGCAGGGACGAGCTGCACTGTATTTTAGTGCTTCAGGCGGGCGGGGTGGTGCTGGAAAACGCGGAGCTGCCCGATTTGCCGGCCACCAAGGCGCTTGTATTGGGCAATTCGAGCAGGGCCGTTACAATGAAGATGTTTCCCGGCTGGATTGACAAAAACGTCCGGACGGGCGGGGTAATAATAGACAAAAAGGTTATGAACATTATGGTGGAGCAGTAACTTGAAAATTAAAAATATGAAATCGGCGTGCGTTTTTGTGTTGTTTTTTTCGGCCTTTGCGCAGGTTTGCGTAAGCGAGGCGGTTACAAGCAAGGTTACCCGTCACAGCAGCAGCCGGGATTTTACAAAGGGCGAACCGAATGACGTTGTAATCGGCTCGCGAGGCACAATCGAATTAGGCAGGCGAACCGAGGTTCTCGTAAAGCAGTTCGAAGACGTCTGGTCAATCAACAACATAGTCGTCATCGGTGATACGGTATATATCGGCACAAGTCCCAACGGCGGCGTTTACGCATTCAGCTCAGGGGAACTGACAAAGATTTACTCCGCCCCGTTAACGAAGAGGCCGCAACGTCGGGACGACGAGCCAAATGACACAAACGCCGTCGAAAGCAAACAACATCTCGCAAATGAGCACATCTTCGCAATGGCTGCGGACGTGTCGGGGCGCCTTCTTGTGGGTGTAAGCGGGCGAAGGTGCGCGTTGTATCGGCTTGAAAAGGGCAAAATGAAAATCCTGTTCGAGCCCAATGACGCCAATTACATATTCGCTATCACGGTCGATAAAGCAGGCGATATTTACCTCGGAACGGGGCCGCAGGGCAAGATTTATCGCCTTGACTCTTTAGCCAAAAAACCGGAAGTTGTTGCAGATACCCCCGACAAGAACATACTTTCGCTGACTCCGGGGACTGATGACTGCATTTACGCCGGCAGCGACACTCGGGGACTCGTTTACAGAATAGACCCGCGAACCAAAGAGGTCCGGGTGCTGTATGACAGCGACCAGCAGGAAATCACGGCGTTGCTGTTTTCGGGCATCGACCTGTATGCCGCTGCGACGTCTGCCTATGTGATGCGAGCCGAGATGAGATTTGCGGCGCAGCCGCCTCCACCCGGCAGACCTGAGCAGCAGCCGGAAGACGAAGAACCGCCGGAAGGCGATAGCGGCGGCGGACTTAAACTTCAAATCGCCAACACCAAGGAAGCGTCCGGTGAGCAGCCGGCCGAGCGCAAAGTGGCGCCTGTGAGACCACCGAGGCCGGCTCGGGCGAGCTTCCTTTACAAGATAACCAAAGACGGTTTCGTTACTGACATATTCAGCGAGACGGCTGTGTTCTTTTGCCTGGCAGACAGCGGCGGCAAGCTTCTCGTCGGGACCGGCAACGACGCGCAGCTTTTCTGCGTTGACCCGAATTCCGAGGAGCAGTCGATTATTTACGAGGACCGCCAGGCGTCCCAGATTACCGCGGTTGTTGCCAGCGGCGATGACATATATATCGGAATGGCCAACCCGGCCAAGCTGATAAAACTGGACAAGGTTTTATCACCCGAGGGCACTTACACGTCGGACCTCGTGGACGCGGGTCAGCCGGCCAAGTGGGGCAAGCTGCAGATTGAAGCCGATATACCGAGTGACTGCAATGTGCTTGTCGCCTGCCGCAGCGGCAACGTCAAAGACGTCAACGACCCGAGCTTTTCCGAGTGGACGGCCCTTCAGGAGGTTACAGGCCCTGTGCAGCTTGATTGTCCCGCGGGCAGGTTCTGCCAGTATAAGTTAGTTTTGCGGGGAAATGAAAAAGCCACCCCTGTTATTCGGGAAGTTGCTTTGGCATCGACGGTGCCGAACCTAACCCCAAGAGTCGAATCGGTCAGTGTTGCGCGGGACAAAAACGGCGTGTTCAAAATCAGCTACAACGTTAAGGATGATAACGGCGACAAGCTGATTTACAAAATTGACTTCAGAAAGGTCGGGCGGACCGGATGGATTGAAATCAAGGACGACGTTGAGTCCGCAACCTTTGACTGGGACGGCAGGACCGTCGAGGACGGCAGATACGAAATCAGGGTTACGGCAAGCGACGAGAGAAGCAATACCCCCGATACCAAACTGACCGGCAGCAGGGTGAGCGATGCGGTTGTTGTCGACAACACGGGACCCGTTATCGAGCGGGAAAAGATAGACAAGGCAGGCAAAAAAGCAACGCTCAAGATGACCGTCAGTGACGAATTAAGCGCCATCGGCAAAGTTGAATATACAGTCGATAGCGACGCCAACTGGATGGGAGTTGTGCCCGACGACCTTGTTTATGATACCACAATTGAGGACTTCACGATTCTGGCGGAAAAACTTTCGGCAGGTCAGCACGTTATCGCCCTGCGACTCGCCGACGATGTCGGCAATACGACTTACAAAACCTTCGATATAACAATCGAGGAAAAGTGAAGACCCAAAGTTTCACCGCAGAGTACGCGGATATCGCAGAGAAAATAAAAATAAAACTTTCTCTGCGTACTCAGCGGTCTCGGCGGTAAAAGGATTCTGATGCGGCATATTGAGTTTGCAAAGATTGCCGAGACGGTTGAGGCGCTGTGCATAAAGGCAGCTTATGAATTGTCTGCGGACATCTTGTCGGCTTTGGAAAAGGCGGCGAAGAACGAATCGAACCCGTCGGCTGTGAAAATACTCCAGCAGCTTATTGAAAATGCCCAATTGGCTGTATCCGAACAGCTCCCGCTTTGCCAGGATACGGGCCTTGCCGTTGTTTTCGTTGAACAGGGTTGCGAGGTAATAATTGACTGTCCCGCCGGTAAAACACCTGTTGATGCAGTCAATGAAGGCGTTGCGGCCGGCTACGAAAAAGGACTTCTTCGTAAAAGCGTCGTGGCTGAACCGCTTAAACAGCGAAAAAATACCGATACCAATACCCCCGCCGTAGTTCACTGGTCGCTCGTTGCGGGCGACAAGCTGAAAATCAGCATTATGGCCAAAGGCGGCGGCTGCGAAAATAAAAGCGCATTTCAGATGTTTTTGCCGACGGCGGGGGTTGATGAGATTATTGACTGGATTGTGGAAATTGTGAAAAACGCCGGCGCGGACGCCTGCCCGCCTTTTATCGTGGGGGTCGGCATAGGCGGCAATTTCGAAATTAGCTGCCTGTTAAGTAAAAAGGCCCTGCTCAGGAATATCGCTCAGCCGAACGCCGATTCGTTTTACGCTGGATTAGAGCGTGATTTATTTTCCCGAATCAATCGTCTTGGCGTCGGCCCGCAGGGTCTTGGCGGCGACACCACGGCCTTGGCCGTCCTGATTGAAACCGCCCCCTGCCACATCGCCTCCCTCCCCGTCGCTGTAAATATCGAGTGCCATAGTCATCGTCACCAGGCCACAGAGATTTAAAAACTGCAAAAATCACAAAACCACAGATTACACAGATTACACTGATTTTTTTGTCATTCCTGCGAAAGCAGGAATCCAATTTTAGGCCGCAGAAGATAATTTGCTTACAGCCACAGGCACAGAGAGCATTTGGCGTGAGAATCGCAGATTGCGGAGCTTTTCAACAATTTATCTATTACCTTCATACGAAATTCACCGAAATTGCACGGTTTCTTGGCGCAGTGCCAAAGATTGCGACCAAAGATGTCCCACTGTCCATGCGAGACCTTTTGATCTGGATATTTTTTGAATCTTTCATAAATAAAAGAAAGGGCATTATTTAAAATAATCTGGGGTACTGTCCTTATAGGCAGGTAAGGATTCGTTTCTGAACCAAAACAAAGCAGAGAAACATAAAAATCATTATTTTTATAAAATCCCTGATTACATAGTGCTTCTGATACAACATTCACTTCTTCTTCTTTAAATAGCCCGACAGCCGACATTATTTGCTGCATATTGTCACGATTTGTCCATGTCTCGTTTAGTCTGCATTTGCTTGCTTTTACCTCTACCAAGTAAATTTGGATTCTATCGCGTTCACGAACGAAAAGCTCATAATCTTTCATCGGAATTGGATTTTCGGGCAATTCTTTTCTGTAAGGAAATCGAACAGATAGCAAATCGATGTCAGTATGCGGATCAGAACCATCGTTAGGATGAACTACAAAATTTTCAATAGTCAAGAAGCCATTGAGCCGAAAGAACCAATACGCCAACTTCTCCATCTTTTTGGAGTCAAGCAATGGCATCTCGTTTTCTTCGTCCAGTGGATTTATGAGTGGGTTGCCTGCTATTTTTGCCATTGCGTTTTTCCCATTATCCTTTCCCGGCGAAGAGATGCTTGACGGGTGCTGTGGGGCTGTCTCGCCAATTACAAAGGTTATTTCGGCTGGAAAGGAGGAGCGCTTAAGCAAATACGGCGGGGTAAACCCCGCCCTACGAAACGAGATTGCTTCGCTGCGCTCGCAATGACAGAGGACGGAAGTCAAAAATCCGTGTTTTTTGCTCGGCTTATTAAAGGAAGGCCGAAGGCCTTTGTGGGCGAGGCAATGGCCTTTTGAAGAAGCTCGCTTCGAGAAAAAGGTCTTGCCGAAGGACGCAAGCCGAGCAAAAACCGTGTTAATCCCGTGTGAATCCGTATCGAAAAATATTTTTTTGAATTATTTGCCTTTTGTCGGCTGTGAAATCTGCCTGCCCTACGTAGCCGCTTCGGCGAAGTAGGGTGTTAATCTGCGTCTTTCATTTTTTTGTTGCGCCCTGTGGCCGCACTATATAATCTTCGCGTGGGAAATTCAGACGTGCCCCAAGCCAATTTGCGAGGCGCAAATTGAGGCGCTTGGGACTCCGCTCAATTTCCTTCGGAAAATTGAGCTTCGCAAACTCGCCGTGATGCTTAACGGCCATACGGTCATATGCTTTTGCGGCGTCGATTTCATTTTTGAATCTGCCGAGCCACATCTGTTTACCATTCACCCGTATTATGGCCGACCAATTGCGGCGGCCCTGACAAAAACAAACACCGCGATATTTCGAGGATGTCTTCGATTTTGTTTTGGGCCTGTTAATGGCGTTTTGAGAATAAGTCGCAAGACGCAGATTCGCTCTCCGATTATCAAGGCCGTCGTTGTTCCTGTGGTCAACGAGTTTGCGCTTCGGGAACTTCATAATTTCCCTGTGCATATACACCCTCTTTGTTTTTTTAGGCCCGATTTTAACCTCGCGAACGGCATACAGATTGTATCCGGTTCCTGAAAGAACCCATTTGAATTTGCCGTAGGCATAGTAATCCGGGGGTTCGACGATTGTGAATTCGCCCTCGCCTAAATAAATTTTGCGGAAAGTGTAGCCGTATTTCAGCTCGCGATACTGCATCAGAGGCCAGACGCAGATTTTGTCCAGCCATTCGGGAATCCTGATATTTACATTCGCAGACATGACCAAAGCTCCTTTCTTTCACCACTAAGACACAAAGTCGCTAAGTGTCTTAATGTTTTGTACTACCTTGCCCTACTGGGTCATATCTTGCGCTTCTGCGCGAACTGCCCGGCCGGCCCACCACCAGCCGATGCAAGTTATAATTATACCAAATTAAAATTATATGTCAATAAAATTCTAACAATTTTTCAAGAAAATATGCTTTAGTCATAAGTCCTTGCGATTATTAGGTTTAGCAATCAGCGGGGCAAGCCCCCACCCTACTGGATTCCCGCTTTCCTCCTTCGCTGGCGCTATGGAGGACAGGTCGCGGGAATGACAAGGGAATCCGTGACACGAAGCGAAGCGAAGAGCCCGTTTCGGAAATCTGTGCCCTGAGAAATTCAAAGAATTCCCAGGACTAAGTCCCCGAAAATCTTTTGGATTTTTTGGGGGTAATCTGTGGTTAAGCACACAGGTTGGCGAGGGAGACGAATTGCTCCGGCGTGAGATGGTCGGGTCTGCTTTCGGGGTCGATGCCGCATCGGCTGAAAATTTCAGGCCAATTGTCGATTTTGGCAAGCTCATCCGTCATTAGTTTACAGCAGCCCTTGAGCATTTTTCTACGATGCTGCAAAAAGGTGCCCGCGATTTTGCTTAACATTTCGATACTTTTGATTTGTCTTATTTTTTCGGGTTCGCGGACGTAACTTATCATAGCTGAATCGACCTGCGGCTGAGGCCAGAATACGGTCGGTTTCAATGTCCTGATGTGTTTGATATTGCCCGTAGCCAAGAGGAGTATGCTGAGGATGCCGTAATCTTTTGTTCCGGCTTGAGCGGTCATTCGGTCTGCCACTTCTTTTTGCACGGTTACAAACATCGCATCCGCAACGAGAGAGCCAGTAATGAGATTGAGCATAAAAGGTGTTCCGGCGGCGTAGGGCAAATTAGAAATGAGCAACAGGCGTCCCTTGTGAATATCGCGTGCGCGATTCACGGCGTCGATTACAACGGGATTTATTTCGGATTTATTTTTCAGGGCGTCTGCAATGATGATTTCCACGTTTGATTTTTCAGCGAGTTGAGATTTTGCTATACCTGCGAGGACGGCGTCGATTTCGACGGTGATACAAAAGCCCGCTTTTTCGACTATGCCGGTGGTTAATGAGCCGGTTGCGCAGCCGACTTCGAGAACAACGTCATTTTTCTGGATGTCGGCGGCGTCAATCAAGAGCCGCATCAGGTTGAGGTCTATGAGGAAGTGCTGGCCGAAACGCTTATTGGGTCGGACGCCTGCCGATTCGAGCAGCAGGCGAATTTGATTCTTACTTTGCATTTGCAGCGGCCTTTGCGTGGGCGAGCCGGCGGGCCTTTTTTGTGGCGACCATTTGAATGGCGGTGTTTATCGCGGCCATCATACTGGAGGGGTCGGCGATATTTTTGCCGGCGATATCGAAGGCCGTGCCGTGTGCGGGGCTGGTGCGAATAATGGGGATACCGATAGTTACGTTGACCGCCTTATCGAAGGCCAATAATTTCACCGGTATCATCCCCTGATCGTGATACATCGCGACGACGCCGTCGAACTCGCCGTGGACGGCCCGCAGGAACAGCGTGTCGGCGGGGACAGGGCCGAAGCAGTCGATACCCTGCTCCTGCGCCATCAGGATTGCGGGCGATATGATGCGCTGCTCCTCGTCGCCGAACTGGCCGTTTTCACCGGCGTGGGGATTGAGGGCCGCGACGCCGATTTTGGGGGTTTCTATATCGAAGTATTCTTTGAGGGCGATATTCAATAAGTCAATCGGCTCAAACACCCGGCCGATAGTGAACTTGTGACGCACGTCAAACAACGCCAGATGAATCGTCGCCAGCGCCACCTTTAACGGGCCTGCGACAAACATCATCACCTTGCGAGGCGATTTGCAGAGCTTGGCGAGCATTTCGGTATGTCCGGGCCACGGAGAACCGGCCAGCTTCCAGCTTGTTTTGTTTATCGGGGCGGTGACGACGGCGTCGATAATGCCTCGTTTCGCTGCGTCGATGGCGTCGGCGCAGAATTTCAGCGACGCTACTCCCGCCACCTGTGTCGGTTCTCTGACCCAGGGAGGCATCGAGAAGTCATCGTAGTCGGCGACCATAACCTTGTGGGGGTAGTCCCTGCTGATTTTTTCGTGCTGATGTCGGCCCCAGAACGGCTCAATCTCGGCCTTGTCGGCGGCGTATCGCAACTGCTCATCCATACCGAAAATGACGAATTTGGCAGACCGTCTTATGGTCGGGTCGGCAAGCGATTTGACGACGACTTCCGGCCCGATACCGGCCGGGTCGCCCATCGTTATCCCTATCACCGGTTCTTCGGTTATCGAATTATGGTTTGTTCTGTTACCCATCTTTGTAATTATACGGTTTTTGATGTTTCAATGGGGTGTTCAAAAGCCCTGCTGCCGGAGGCCTTCGATAGTCAGGTCATTATGCGGCAAGAGGTTCTCAAGGTGCTTTTTCACCGTCTTGGTTATTATATCAATTTCGACGTTGACCGTTTGGTTTATTTTGGCTTCGGCTAAGGTTGTTTGTTTGAGCGTCTGTGGGATGACGGCTACGGTGAAGCCCTCTGCGTTCAGGTCAGCTATGGTTAGCGATATGCCGTCCACGGCGACGGAGCCCTTTGGTATGAGTTGTTCGAGAAGGTCTTTTGTGGCTGAGAAGGTGAAGGTTGCAAAATCAGCTTTTTTATCAATTTTTCGGATTTTCGCTGTGCCATCGACGTGGCCTAAAACGAAGTGCCCGCCGAACCGGTCGTCGGCCCGCAGGGAAAGCTCGGCGTTGACTTTAGAGCCGGCGGTCAATTTACCGAGATTAGTTTTCGCAAGCGTTTCGTCGCTTAAATCAAATGCGGCTAATGTGCCGGCTAATTTCGACACGGTGAGGCATACGCCGTTGATTGCGATGCTGTTGCCGATTTTGGTCTGTTCGGCGAGTTGCTGAAGGTCTATGGTTAGAATACTACCACCCGCCGCTGACGAAAGCGACTTGACCGTGCAAACTTGCTGGATTAGCCCTGTAAACATTGACTGTTTCGTATTTTAGATTTACTATTGTAGGCGATTCGTTGTAAATAATCAATTGTCGAACCTGCCTCGACTTGCCGGACACGAGTCGGGCAAGGCAGGCAGAAAGGTGGTATGGCCCTTATGGATAACTTTTGGGTAAAAGCAGTTATTGCGGTTGTAGCAATAGCGGCGGTTGTTGTGGGGATAAACTATTTCAAGGGATTACGTCCAGAGCAGCCGGCACCGCGGGAACGGGAAAGGACGGTTGGCGACGTCATGCGTGAGGACGACAAGCGTCTGCGTGCCGAGCCGAATATCGCGACGACGGAAAGCGGTGAGCCGCAGGTGAAATTCAGGGAGCTTACCGTAGAGGAGCAGGCGGGGGCCGAGCAGCTTTTTGAGATGGCCATCACTTCGCGCAAAATGGCGCGGCTTCCCGGTATGAGCATTGGGCAGATGGTCAATTACTGTCGGCAGATAATCGAAAAATACCCCGGCAGCGAATTCGATTACAAGGCCAGAAGAATGTTGGGCGAAGTCCCGCGACAACAATGGGGCCGGTATAATATAACCGAACAGGAAATCAATCCCGCCCAGTAGGTTTTCTTTTTTAGTATGTGCTTATGGAGGAGCGATAAATGGCGAATGCCTCGTTGAAATCAGACCTGCCTGTGATATCGATAACGGCGGGTTGTCTGCCTGAGGCGTGGGAAAAGGCGGTATTAGCCGTATGGGACAACGGCATCGAAATCAAGACACAATACGACAGGCCGGAAGACCCGCCGAGCAAGGATGCGACGGTTATGGTTACAGTGGCCAATCCTTTTGCCGAGCCGAGGATTCACAAGAATTTCCCCGGCGGGCCTGAGGAGCTTGAGGCGTATCGGCAGGAGGTGGTCGATGGTATTCACGACCACTGGATAGACGCCGCAGCGGGCAAATGGACTTACACGTATCACGAGCGGCTGTTTGCATACTCGCCCGTGGAAAATATCAGGGACCCGAAGACCAGCAAGCCGTTCAAAAAGGTCAACCAGATACAATATATTATCGACGCCCTGTCGAAGGTTGCGCACACGCGAAGGGCGCAGGCGATAACGTGGATGCCGACAGCCGACCCCGCGACTGACGACCCGCCTTGTTTACAGCGGATTTGGTGCCGGCTGATTGCTGATCCGGCTTCCGACTCCGCTAAAGCTACGCCGGACAGGTCGCCTATCGGCTCCGCCGAGGCAGGCGGGTACGTGCTGGATATGAATACACACTGGAGAAGCAGGGACCTTTACAAGGCGTGGTTTATGAATGTCTATGCCCTGACCGAGCTGCAGCGGACAATCGCAAAACGCATCTCAGAAAAGATAAACAAGCCCGTTTCAGTCGGCAGATACGTCGATATCAGCGATTCGCTTCACATTTACGGAAGCTATTTCGGTGACGTATCGCGTGAGGTGGAAAAAATGCGGCTAAGTTCCTTTACCCGGCGTGCGTGGGAGAGCACTCATCCGGTTTTTGAAACGATGACGACTGAGGCAAGAGAAAAGCTCGCAAAAGACCCGGACTGGTTCGCTAAAGCGAGAGGATAGGCGAATACTCGATACTCGATTCTCGATGCTCGATACTCGATACTTGATACTTGATACTTGATACTTGATACTTGATACTCGATACTCGAATGTGCATCGCGCATCGAGTAACAAGTATAGAGATTTGGCGTTTATTTGTTTTCTTCCTATATTTTAAGTGGCTGGGCACTTAAAGGGGACTAAGCCGGCTTCGCTCATCACTGGGCGGGGCGGCAGGCGGTCCGGTAAAATAAATCTGCTCAGAATCTCGTCCCTTCGTCGCGTCATACATAGTCGCGGCACTGAAGGGCCAAAAACACTTTCGCTTTATGCGAAAGTGCGGAATTAAAGTTGGGGGGCCATATAAGTTTCTTTCCGAGTTGGGCCTCTGCACCGCCTGTGCAGGGGCCATTTTTATTTTTGAAATTGCCGAAGAAGGCAGATTCTTTGCCTTTTGGCTCAATATCGTTGACTGATTTGCCGGCTGGGGTTATACTTGACTATCGTATAGGGACCAGTGAGGCGGCTTTTCCGAAGTTAAGGACAATGGGCAATGTCGGATATCGAAAGACGTATCGAGTGGGCAATACCACCTCCCAGAAAGCTTTTCACGCCAGCCGTAACGGTCATTCTCATTTTGCTTGTCGCCGGCTTTGCGCTGATTCACTACGCGACAAAATTTACGCTTGATTATCTCGCGTTGACCACAACGGGCATCTTGCAAGGCAAAATATGGCAATTAGTAACATATCCTTTTTTTGATTCCTGCAGCTGGACGCTGATTTTTGACTGTCTGCTGGTGCTGTTTATCGGCAGCGCCGTCGAACGCGAATGGAGGACCGGCTCGTTTGTTCTGCTCTGGCTGATTGCTTCGGTGATTTGCGGGCTTGTTTGGATTGGCGTTAGCGCCTTGGTGGGAAGAAATTACATCGGCCTTGGAGCGGGTCCTTGTGTCTATGGATTGATTGCGGTCTGGGGTCTGCTTTAC
>JBDRMP010000009.1:0-4989 GCA_043811995.1 Planctomycetota bacterium | reverse complement strand
CCAGAGTTATCCGTCAGATAAGTCGGTTGACTGACTTCTATAGTCGCTGCAGAAACCGCGGCTGCGAAAGTTGAGCTGAAAACCAAAAATCCGACAAGGGAAGGTACTAAGACATAAACGAAGCCTAGTTTTTGAGGAACGAGTCTAAGACTCATTGAAAATTACATTATACTTAAAGGATTTAAACCCTTCGAAAAGTGGGCCCGGGGAGATTCGAACTCCCGGCCTCTGCGACGTCGACGCAGCGTCATGCCACTAATTATGATGAACCATTCGCACCATTGTTATTTTTTTAATTCTTTTGACTTTTGGTCAATAGCCTCAATCAATTCTTCGTCCAGTTCGCTAACCACCAACTTCATCTTGCTCACGAACTCCCTTGCATTGTTCATCACAGCACTTGTTTCTTTGTAGGTCATGAAAATCCCATACTGAACGGTTTCTCTTGCCCGCTTGATTCTCCACAAATAGTTGATGTACTTCTCTCCTATGGTTATGGCTCCAATCTTATCTTTCTTTTCTTTTAGTTCGTTGAATCTTTCAATCGATTCTTTGCTTATTTGCTCTCCGAAGAAGTGTTCTAAAACAGCTACGGTTGTAGCATGATCTTTGCTTTCTAACCCCATTTTTGCAAGTAACGCCAAAGCAGACTGGTACATGGCATAATAAGCCGAGACGACAACCCAATCTTCGTGTCCAAGTTTATTCAAATCTGTCATGACAATGAGGTTATGATCTGCTTTTTTGATATGCCCATCGCTCAAGTAATTGTTTGGACTTGTTATTCTGAGCCCTCTTTCTTCTCTTGACCTTTTTAATGCCTCTATGAGTATATCTTTAGCTTTCATTTCCTGAACACCAAATTTACAAAATTTTCTACTCCCCACAAGATGCAATGGTTGCTTGCAATTTCTTTGATTACAGCTTTATCCCTTTGTTTTTTAAAATCGTTTTGAGCCATTATTATCGGAGCTATTTCCTTTCCGTATTTCGCGTAAATTTCCTTCGTTATTTTTTCAATCTCAGCTTTTCCTTTGCTTATCAACAGAACATCAATATCGCTTTCCTTTGTTGCGACGCCTTTGGCGTAAGAACCAAATAAAACGATTGTACTTATATTGAGCTGAGATTCTGCAGATTTGACAAAATCCTCTAAAATTAATTTTAATTCCTTGTTTGCGTTATAAAATTCATCTCTTTTTTCGATTTCACTTAACTGTATCAATGCCAATGTTTTTTCATTCTTTAAATTTAATGAACAAAGATGAGATTTTCCGACTTTGTTTTTTATGAGTACACCATCTTTAGTTAGTTTATTGACAGTTCTATGAACAAAAGAGTAAAATTCTCCCAAATTTTTCGCTATCTCATTAATTGTAAATTTTTTTTCCAAATCTTTGGCCAACAAATCGACTATTTTTAACTCGAGTTTCATTTTTTATCACTTTTTATGATAATATTATCACTATAAGTGATATATAAACATTTGGTTGCGATTAAAACTTTTCAATTTTGTTTCGCAAAAGTGGGCCCGGGGAGATTCGAACTCCCGACCTCCGCGATGTCAAAAAACATAGTCTCCTAGTCCTTAAGATCCTTTAGGAATTCGTCTATTTCCTTGCCCTTCAAACCCTTAAGTTTTCCGCTTTCCACGGCCTTGATCTCCGGGAGGAATTTCACCATCATAAGAGTGTGATACATCTTGGTCGCCATCTCTTCTGCCAAGTTGTCCGCCATGCTCTTTAGTGGGCCGAGCCGGATTCGAACCGGCGACCTCCGCGATGTCAACGCGGCGTTTGTTAAGCCAAAGCTTCATAACCTACTAGACCATCGGCCCTTAGTTTAAACGGTAGATTGATATTGTTATAGTCTTTATAATACTTTAAAACCTCGTTAATGTGCAATATTTTGCCTTCGGAAAGCTTTTTATGAAACCTTACTATATGCCTTAAATTTGAACTACCGACAACTTTAAAGTATTCTTCAATCTTTGCCCACGAGGCGGTCCCGCACAACCCCTCATTTTTATAAGTGAACAAGTTGAGCTTTACTCCAATGTCGTAGGCTTGGTTGAAAAGTAGCTTGTTCCTAGAAGAAAAACACAGTATCAACCCATTAGAATGGCCTGAAACCGATCCATCGGTATCGACCAGCCCCCTCAAACAGCCAATCATATATTTTTTATTGGAAAAAATGATACGTGGCACCGACGCGTTGTTTAGGATCTTATCCCCATAAGGAAGTTTGTATTTTCTATTGAGCAATTCGCAAAGCTTTATCGAAGATATGGTCAGATATGCTATATTCCTTTTTTTATCTTTACTGATTTTCCCGTGGATTCCAAAAAGTCCTTTACACAGCTCTGATACATAGTTCAAATACTTTATATCATATCTAGAATCACCAGAAATCCTCAGAAAATATTTAGTTAGCGTCCCGTCGCCCAAGTATATGCCAATGAATTCTGCCAACCTTGTGCTCATTTTTGGCAGTTTAATTTGTTTGGTAGTTACCTTGCCGACTCTTCCATATTTGATATAGGTATTTTTCCCTCCGAGTCGTTTCCACTCTATCAGATTTTTTGGATATTTTCTACTCATCTTTTTATATCCGATTTTTCCGCCCTTCACGGCACCCCAGTTGTCCGAAATTATTTTTTCGATGCCAAATCTTTTCCAATAAATGCCGGATTTTTTGGTTAAAAATTGCGCTGTGCCTAGCGATAAGAGTCTAGCTTCATTGCGATATTTTTTCATCGAAGAATAAGAAACGCCCAAGTCATTTTTATAAACATGAGAAAAATTTCTCAGTGTCATATTCATTTCTTTACAAACTTCTTCCAAAAATTTTTTCTGCATTCCTTTTTTAAATCGAATCCTCATGGCATCTAATTATTATATTAGAGTATATAAATATGTTTAACCAACTAGACCACGAGCCCGTTCCCGCGCGCCGTTTGCGGCCGCGCGCTAAATATCTCTGTGGCGTCTGATACTTAAAAACCGCGTTCCCGACCTCCGGCCGTGGTGGCAAACCCAGATTTAGAATCGTTGCGCATTTCAAGTCAGCGGCGTTCGGAAAGGCGTCCGCGGGAAAGGTTAAATAGTTAACTGCCCATGTTAACTAAAGAACGAACGCGGAAAAAAAAGGAAGACGCAGAACAAGGCCGAACCGGCGCCGTAGGAGACGCGAGGCGTGAGGAGCGAAACGCATTTCAGGGATGTGCTGGATGGGCCTTCGGGGGAAACCGTCCAGGTCGATTACAGGATAGCGACCGACCGCGGGAGGATAATCGACTTTGCCATCAACGTCACGCTGCTGGAAAATGGCCGCCGTGTGGACGTGTATCGGGTGGACACCAAGCACGGGCACCTGCACGAACAGAGGTTTTGGATGTCGCCCAAGCCGGTAAGGCTCGACTACGGGGATTACGAAACGGCGTTCGCGGCGAAAAGGACGGAGGTAATGGAAAAGTGCGCAAGGTGGGCGAGGCTCTTAAGGGAGTCGAAAACGAAAAAGGGATGAAACCGTGGTGATTAGATGGGCAAGATAGACAAGCTGGTCAAAGACCTCATGGACGCGGCGATAAGGGACGAAAGCGTCCCCTACAAAAGGATCGTAGTGATAAGGCTGAGCGAAAGGTCCCTGGGGAAGGTCCTGACTCCGGCAAGGATGGAGCTGATGAGGCTGGTGGGGGAGAGGAAGCCCGCATCCGTCAACGAGCTTGCAGGGCTTGCAAAAAGGTCCAAGGAAAGCGTATCCAGGGACCTTCGCATTCTGGACGACTACGGGTTTTTGGAATTCGTCAACTTCGGGAGGACCAAGAAGCCGGAGATGACGAAAGACCTGATAATGATACCGTTGAGGGCCTGACCCGATGCAAGATTAGCTTGGTCGTGCACTCCGAGCGGCGGCATGCCCGACGCGGCCTCGATTCCGCAGAGGGTTAATCGCTATACTGCTTTGCCATCTACAGAAACTCCACGTCAGACACGCAGGACTCGAGGACGATAACAGGAGAAACGTAGTCCTCGTATCCCAGTGCTGCGCCGAACCTGTTGGACTCGTAGAACCACTTGTGCGACGGCAGGCCGTGGTTGCGCATCCTGCCCTCCAGGCTTGACCCCTCGTCGTTCTTCAGCGCCCTCCACCGGTTCTCGGCGCCCCATCCGCTCCATCCCTTCCAGAGCCTCCTGTGGCCCGTGTTCCCGCCGTCGTACACGTAGTAGCCGTCCTTGAAGTAGAAGCGGACGACGTGCACCGGCTCGTGAGCCATGCTGTAGGTGTTGCACGGGTGGAACATCGCCGTCCATATGCCCGGCCACCTGCCCTTGCCTACCCACTCCTCCGGCACGCGGCCCTCGCGCTCCCAGAACGCGCGCATCTCCTCGAAGTGCCCTGTGCCGGGCACATGGTGGAAGTAGCCCTCTTCGTTGTACGCGGACAGCTCGACCCTGCCGGAGGCGGCCATCAGCTCCATTGTCAGCCTTCCCAGGTTGCTCTTCCAGCCAAGGTAGTGCTCCTTCATCCTCGGCCAGTCCACGCCGCTTCCCGCAGCCTTCCGCTCCATGATAATCGAATGACGGCCGAGGCTTAAAAGGTTGGACAAGAATCCCCGGTTATTGGAAAGCTTTGGACAATGTGAAGGGCCTCGTGCGCCAGCTCTACGAAGCCTTCGGCAAGCTGGAAGAAAAGGAAGACGGATACCGTTGACCGTCGCTGGATTTTCTGCATCCGTCCACGGACGAGGCTCCGAAGAGCCCGCGCCAGCGGCACACAAACGAGTATTAAAGGTAGGGGAGTTATCGCATAAAGATTGTAATATAAAAGAAATACTAACTAATTTTATTGTTTATTATGAAAAATAATAGTAATCAAATTCAAGAAAATAAATCACAATTTATAGAAATAAATATCGATAGCAATTTTTTCGTAGAAGAAGAAAACATAGATTTGGACGAATCCGAATTAAATAAATTTCCAAATCAT
>JBDRMP010000008.1:0-4014 GCA_043811995.1 Planctomycetota bacterium | reverse complement strand
AGCATTCCCGAAATTTGTCCATAGGTATTCCAAACCGATTTTTGAAGGGCGGGGTTTTAGTATTTTCCCGTATGTTGCAATTTTGATGGGACTCTTGTTCGGCTATTTCGGATTTTTCTCTTGAGCGCCCAACCCGCCGCTGGAGCAGACGGGCCTCCGGCCCGCAGCTCAGCCGCGCACCCGGTAGGCAAGGACAGATTGACCATCAAAGAACGATGAAGTAGAATTAGATCATGGGAATGCTTGAAGAAATCCAGAGAAAAATACTGAGGCGGCAATATGAGTTCTCCAAGCATGCCGTTGACCAAAGCATTATTCGTGAGATTAGCGTTGTGGAGATGGAGGAGGCAATATCGGGCAGTAGTGAACTTGTGGAAGACTATCCTAAAGACAAGTATGGCCCAAGTTGCCTAATTCTTGGGTTTACAAAGACCGGACGGCCCTTACATATCCAGTGCAGCTATCCCAGCCGTCCGCTGATTAAGATTATCACGCTCTATGAACCAGACCCGGATCTATGGGTAGATTTTAGAAGCAGGAAGCAGGGCTAATGAGGTGAGTAAAAATGAAAGAAACAATGATTGAAACTGAAGTCACGTACACCTTGGCGCACGGAGGAAAATTCTACATTATTGAGCATGTGCCAGCCCGTGTTTGCCAGGAGACTGGGGAGCAATTCTTTTCCCCTGAGACCGTGGAGCATATCCAAGCATTGATCAAGGGAAGGAAAAAGCCAGATAGAGTGGTCGAGACCCCCGTTTACGAATACGCGTGAGCGATGCCAACAAATCGTTCGTGCTGAAGTCCGCATCACTCGGGCTCGCCTGTATTCTACGAAAAACCACCGCCTTCGGCAGGTTTTCCACCTTAGGTCAGCTAATACAGATGTTGTGCGTCCATTTCCGCCGCTCCCCGGGTTTCTTTCAACTCGGTCGATAGGCATAACAGAAATGGGTAAACAAACTACACGTTACAAGACGCAATGGGCAGCACAGTTTTTCGCGGCAGCAGAACTTACGCGCAGGGGGTATCTCGTATCTCTTACCTTTGGTAATGCTCCGACATCAGACCTACTTGTTCAAAGTCCTATCGGAACTCAGTTCACCGTCGATATCAAAGGTCAATTAACTAAGAACTTTTGGCTGATTCAGCGGAGGGAGCTGACCCCAAATCACTATTTCATCTTGGTCTACCTCCCAAATAATTTAGATACACCTCGATACTTCGTGCTATCTTCTGACGAACTTATGAAAAGGCGAGAGGAATATAAGGAAAGCGTTCTTCCCAGAGGAAGATACCGGGATGATCTCGGTGGTATCAATTGGCCAACTGTTTTTTATTACGAAAACAGATGGGACAATCTGCCAAAATGAATAAAAGCCTAACAATTCAATCCATCGGATGCGTTGACACGTCCCGCTGATTTCTTTCGTCAAGTGGCAAAGAATAAACCAGCATAAGGCCAATTCGCCATCAGGAGATATATTGGTACTTGATATGAACATTCAAGAAGCAATACGTGATGATATAAAGCAATTAGCAATTCATCACAGAAAAATGTTTGAAGAAATATGGGAAAAGAAAGGTCAAAAATTGGAGGCTGCGAAAGCCCAAGAAATTGAAAAAGCATATTCAGAAAAATTAGAAAAACAAATTTCAGCAGGTAGTTGTAAGGCCTGGGTAGTTAAAAACGGCAATCAACTTGTTGCGAGTGGTGCAATCTCAATCATAAGTTTTGTGCCTGTCCCAAATGACACAAATTATAATATTGCCTATCTTCACAGCATGTACACGGAGAAAAAATTCAGGGGTAAAAAATTTGCACGGCAGATAATTGAAAAAGCAATTCAATACTGCAAAAACAATGGAATAAACCGAATTGTTCTGAATGCAAGTGATGAAGGAAAACCATTATATAAAAAAATAGGTTTTGTGTCATCACCTGAGACAATGAGGTTATTCATTAAATGAAAATAAAACAGCCACTTAACAACCGTATCAAGGCCGACGCCGAGAAGCACGGCGGAGCTACGCGGCAAGGTCATTGGCGGCGCGGCTTATGCAGCCCGTTCCTCCCGACCGCAGGCCATAATAAACAGTAAAACGAAGTTTAATACAGATAGGTGTTTTGAATAATCGGAAGTTGGGAGTTTAGATTGGCGGTCTTGAGGAACGGGCTCGCGCCCGAGGATGGCGTGTTCTACGCCTGCGGCGGGCGAACACGCCCCTGGAGCAGATGGACCTTCGGCCCGCATCTCAGCCACGAGCACTTTTGGCAGAAAGCAGCAACGATATGTGGTGGAAGATGATTCTATTGGTGCTCCTTGGACTGACGTTGACTTTTATCGTCGCGCTTGCATATGGCTCTATTCGTTGGCAATCCGCTACGAAAGAGATGCATGTCAAGCTGGAGGGAGCACGCCGTCCCATCGATCCAAAAAGATATGACTCCAAAGAATTACACGGTTTGCCTGCGCCCGTCCAACGATACTTTCGCACCGTACTCAAGGATGGACTGCCCATGGTATCGGCTGTCAGCGTAGAGCACACCGGCACCTTCAACATGAGCGAAACCGGTGAACAATGGAAGCCGTTCACCTCGACCCAACGAGTTATCACCCAGCGGCCGGGATTCGACTGGGAAGGCCGTATCAAGATGATGCCTGGCCTGACGGTGCGCGTACATGACGCCTACATTGCCGGCGAAGGCATCCTTCATGCGACACTGTTCGGCCTGGTGTCGCTGGTGAATCTGCGCGGCACGCCGGAGGTGGCGCGGGGTGAACTCATGCGATTTTTTGCCGAAGCAGCCTGGTACCCAACGGCCTTACTGCCAAGTCAGGGCATTCGCTGGGAGGCGGTGAACGATACCTCTGCCAAGGCAATGCTAAAGGACGGTGAAATCATTCTAACGATGCTGTTCCGATTCAATAAGGATGGGCTGATCGAATCGGTGCGCGCCGAGGCGCGCGGACGTACTGTCGGAGGCACGGTGATTCCCACGCCCTGGGAAGGCCGCTGGAGCCAATGCGAGCTACGTGACGGGATGCGCATTCCCCTCGAAGGCGAGGTGGCATGGATACTTCCCGAGGGGCCGAAGCCCTACTGGCGTGGTCGCATCACCAGTCTGACCTACGAGTTTGTCCGTTGATCGGATAAAACCTTGGGCGACTGCCTAATTAATGTTGGCGGCTGTGGATGTGGAGTAGGAGACATGAGTGAAAAGCAAAGGAATCGGCAACTCATTGGCACCGACAAGACGGCTGACGAGCTGGTCATTTGCAGGGCCGCTCTTCACGCCATACTGGGCGGGGAGGCCATCGACCGGGGTGGTCTGGTGGCAACCACTGGCTTTACGTTGGAGAAGGTATACGCCTTACTGGATGGGCTGAGTAAACGGGGGCTGATAGTGGTCGAGCCAGACAGGGGCCGGGTGGTAGGTAGTTGGGGATTGTCGTTGATACCGACCCACCACCGGCTGTGCATCCGAGGACACAAACTTTACACTTGGTGCGCCTTGGACGCAGTGGGCATTCCGGCTGGATTGGGGGAGGACGCGAATATTGCCTCACGGTGCCACCAGTGCGGAGCACCGCTGAACGTCAAAATGGTTGCTGGAGAAGTGAGCTACGTCGAGCCGGCCAATGCCCAGGTGTGGATGGTGGCCAGCCAAGTAGGGCGCTCGGTGGTCGGCTTTACCTGACCGCTGATTAACTTCTTTTGCTCGGTCGAGCACGTGGAAGCATGGCAGGAAGAACGTCCCGAGGTGCGTGGAAAAGCAGTCGCACTGGATGAAGCAGCAGACATAGGCCGCCAGAACTGGGGAGCGGCGCGGGAGATGGCGATACCATGCGTGCTATAGTCGGTGGGATCGTGGCTTTGTCGGCCAATGAAATACCACCACAGTGGTGGCAACAGCGTGAACCCCTGCCTGTCCGGTAAGAGTCCTGGAAATTTCTATTTTTCCTACAAGATTTATGATATAAACATTGATAATTCCATGGTCCGTGGGAA
>JBDRMP010000007.1:0-37665 GCA_043811995.1 Planctomycetota bacterium | reverse complement strand
TATTCGTGCGCTCTCGATGAGCGGGGTTTTTGGCTTGCGATGAAATATGTGGAATTGAATCCGGTGCGGGCGAAGGTTTGTCGCGTCCCGTGGCAGTATGAGTGGTCGAGCGGTACAGCACATGTGGGTGAAGCGGCGGGGTCGGATTTGCTAAATATGACGAGTTGGAGTAAGATGATATCAGCAAAGGAATGGCGCAGGGAGTTGGCCGATGGAATCGATGATGCCCAGGTTGGTAAGATTCGTTTGAACACACGTACGGGCAGGCCACTCGGTACCGATAGTTTCATAAGTAAGCTGGAAAAAATGCTTGGCCGGCGAGTAAGACCGTTGCCTATCGGACGACAACGAAAGAAGATGATAAAATGTTAATCTGGGCAACGATAAATGGTAGCTGTCCCCATTTATCCTTTTATCCCATTTTGAGGACCCGGCGGCAGGGTTAAGAAAACCAAGTAACAGTTTTATTGCCGTAGTTTTGCCTGAGCCGTTTCTTCCTACGAAGCCGCAGATGCACCCGCGAGGTATTTTTACGGTCATATTGTCCAGCGCCAGTGTGTTGCCGTAATACTTGGTGAGTCCCTGTGTTTCCAAAACTATATCAGCCATTTTTATCTCTCCGACTTTTTGGTTTTTGTAAACTTTGCCAGTCGGCCTTTGAGCATAGAGATTATGTCTTCGTGTCCCAGGCCCAGATTCAGAGAACGGGCAATTAGAGAGTCCATTCTCTCAGCGAGGATGTTAACGTTAGCGGCATCTTTTGTGCGCAGTTTCGGGTCTGCTACGAAGGTGCCCGAGCCGGTCTTTGTGGTGACTAATCCGTTTTGTTCGAGGGTTGTATAGGCGCGGGCGGCGGTGTTGGGATTTATAACAAGCTCAGCCGCGAGCTTTCTTACGGCCGGCAATTTGTCGCCGGTGGCTAACTGGCCTTTGGCTATTGCTTCGCCAACCTGCTCGACAATCTGCACATAAATCGGCTCGTCGGAACCCGGTGTTATTTGTATCCAAAGTGCCATCAGAATCTGCCTTCCGCTTACTTGTTACGCATCTGCATATCGTTATATCGTTCTTGTCGGCAAAAGCGTATTAGTATCATTAGTGCATTATGTATTATTTGCTTGCGTGATGCAATAGTATTTTTTGAAAAAAACGAATTTTTTTTGTCCTCTGTCCCATATTATTTCCGATATCAAATCGAGCATCGGCATTTTCAAAAAACCCGCTCAGAGGGGGCAAATTTGTTCGGTTTTTGTTAGGGTTTTCGGCGTCGAATTACCGATAGAATTCTTACCACAAAGACACAAAGGAAATTAAAAAGTAAAAAGGAAAAAGTAAAAAGAAAACTTTGTGCCTTATCGGTGAAAAACAGGTGTAAAATGGAATGTGAAAAGACAATAAATATCGGGCCTATATGCCGGTTCGGGCCGGGGGGCGATTACATATCTGTCTGGCCTGCGGATTTGTCAAGTCCAGCCGAGCGGCCGAAAAACACCCTTGCGGGGCTTTTGAATGTTCTGGCCGGGATGATTGAAGCGCTTCGCGGCAATTTAGGCACACAAAGGAAACCTTATAATGACTCAAAGGACGGAAGAGCCACTGACACCACGGCAGGTTCAGTTATTAAGGGCAATCGCCGCGTTTCGGAGCAGAGATGGTTATTCGCCGACGATAGGGGAACTGGGGGAACAATTAAGTATAAGCCGCACCACCGCATTCGGGCATATCGAGCAATTGCGAAGAAAAGGTCTTGTATCACATTTGCCGAAGGCGGCACGCTCTTTAACTCTGACTTCGAAGGCGCGAAGACTGCTTAGCCGACTTACGGGTCATACCTGCGAGACGGCCGGAGAGAAAACGGAGGGGATACCGCTTGCGGGGACAGTTGCGGCGGGGCAGCCGATTGAGGCGGTAGAAAACAAAGAATCCATATCTATGACTTCCTATTTCGGCACGGGCGACGACGTATTCGCGCTGGAAGTACGTGGGGACAGTATGGTCGGCGAGAACATCCGTGAGGGGGATTATATCATCTGCAGGCGTGCTACTGCCGCTACAGACGGCCAGTTGGTCGTGGCGATTGTGGACAACGAGAACGCAACGCTGAAGCGGTTTTACAGGGAGTCCCCATCTTCGCCTTCGGCTTCCGACTCCGCTGAAGCTATGCCGGACAAGCCGCCGAGGCGGGGGTGGCGAGCCCGTTTGCAGCCGGCAAACGAGGATTACGAGCCGATTTATACAAACAACTGCCGTATCGAAGGCGTTGTCATCGGCCTTGTGAGGAAATTATAAGTATTCTTGTGAGTTTGTGGCACATCATTTTTCCAAAGAACCGCATTAAAACTTGTTGAGTCCGTTCTGAGGCATTAAAATCTCGGCTAATGGGATACGACTTGAGGATATTCTGAACTTGGGGACCAATAGATGCAGATACGATTAAGGTTTTTAGGCGCCGCACAGAACGTTACGGGGTCGCGACATTTGCTGGAGGCAGACGGCACACGATTACTTGTTGACTGCGGGCTATATCAGGAAAGGCAGTTTCTGGTCCGCAACTGGGAGCCGTTTGTGGTGCCGCCTGAGAGTATAAACGCTGTATTTTTGACGCACGCACATTTAGACCACTGCGGATTGCTGCCGAAGCTCGTTCGTGAGGGATTCAAGAATAAGATTTACTGCACGGAGGCCACGGCGGAGATAGCGCGAGTTATACTACTGGATTCTGCAAAGCTGCAGGAAGAGGACGCCGAGCATAAGCGCAAGAGGCACGAGAAGGAAGGCAGAAAGGGGCCGTATCCTGAGGAGCCGCTTTACACGGTGAAAGACGCGGAGGTATCATTCCCACACTTTGAGACGGTCAAATACGGGCAGAGAATTAAAATTTCCGAGGGAGTTGAGGTCACACTTTGCGACGCCGGGCACGTGCTTGGCTCATCGATGGTAAAAGTGGACGTCGCCAAAAACGGCGAGCAGAAGACCATCCTGTTTTCCGGGGACATAGGCAGACCCGACCGGCCGATTCTACATAGCCCGAGCATACCCGAAAAGGCGGACTACGTCGTCATCGAATCGACATACGGCGACAGGGTGCATTGCGAGACCTGCGACGTAAAAAAACAAATCGCCGAGGTCATAAACTCGACGAAAAAATCCGGCGGCAACATCGTCGTGCCCAGCTTCGCTCTGGAGCGTTCGCAGGAAATTCTCTTTTACCTCAATGAGCTGCTTATGGAAGACGCCATCCCGCACCTGATGGTCTTTCTGGACAGTCCCATGGCCGTGAAAATCACCGAAATCTTCAAACAGCATCCCGAATTGTACGACGAGGAGATGAAAACGGTTATCGCCCAGAACAAATCGCCGTTCAACTTCCCGGGTTTGAAGATGACCTCTGCCACGGCGGAGTCCAAGGCGATTAACCATATCAGCGGGACGGTTATGATTATCGCCGGGTCGGGTATGTGCACGGGGGGAAGAATCAAACACCACCTCGTCAACAACATCTCCAGAAAAGAGAGCACGATAATGTTCGTGGGGTATCAGGCCGTTGGGACATTAGGCAGACAAATCGTCAACGGGGCCAAGCAGGTTCGGATTCTGGGCCAGAAGTACGACGTGAAGGCAAGGGTTGCGCAGGTAAACGGTTTTTCGGCTCACGCGGACAAAAACGAGCTGCTGGCGTGGCTGGAAAAGTTCAAGACGCCGCCTGGGCGGATTTTTGTCGTGCACGGGGAAACGGAAAGCGCGACGGCTTTTGCGGATTTCGTCAGGGGGAAAACCGGCTGGGAAGTAACCGTTCCCGAATACGAACAGCAGATAGTGCTGGATTAGATGGTAAAAGTGTCAGGAACCTTTTTGTTCCCAAGGGCGCAAAAGACCATTATAGCAGCGTGAAAACTTTCGGATCAGCCGGCGATGGTCACGCCCTCATTTCTTGCGATTTCGAGGATGGCGTCGGCATTGTTGTTCTTCCACTGGTCCTGGCCGCAAGGGATGGGTTCGATTCGGCTGTCGGTACGGGCAGCTATGTGCCAAAGTTTATTAATGATGTCTCTTTTTATCTTGCCGTCAAATTGCGGCGAAACCACAATTAAGTCAATATCGCTCAATTCGTTGGCGTGCCCCGTCACCTGCGAGCCGAATATCACAGCGAACGCGACAGATAAGCCGTTCTGTGCCAGGTGATTCAAATACTCTTTCACGGCGGCTATAACTTTTGGGTCAGCCATTCGAATATTACCTGCGCTTTCTTCATATATTCTATCGATTCACTTTTATTTGGCGGGGAAACGAATGTAATCGGGTATCTGCCTTCGAGGTTAAATTCGTTCATTTCCGCCAGAGTGTCTATGTCTTGCGGATTCAACTGAAGCTCTGCAATTTCGGCCAGCCGAACAAGGTTATGAATCTTTGGCGCAAGTTTTCCCGTCTTTTTGCAAATATGCGCTTTGAGAAGCTTTTCGAGGGCAAGATGTGCGAAGAACATCCCGTGCCGGGTCTTGCCACCATTGACTAATTGGCTGGCAACTTCCCAGTCCTCTTTTGCTCCATCCCGCCAATAAGCAATATGTTCCAGAATATCTACCATATCACCGCCATTCGACCATCATAATAAAGCCAACACCATCCAGATTCAACCTTATCTTTTATCGGCTCAGGAGCGAAGATTGTGGAGGATGTGCCAGTAAGCCCCGCGAGCGCCTGCCTTAATGGCGTTGACCAGTTCGGTGTTGTCGTTGTAGTTGTGGTCGGTCAATGCACTGTCAGCTTCGTCAATCGGCTCGAAGAATCTTTTGTCGCCCGCGATTAAATCCTTAACCAGCCGGGCCGGTCTTTCACCCAATAAGTGCGATATATAGAAAGTCGGCCTGAACAAATCGACGGGGCCTGTATATTTTCGGTGAATATTCGGGTTGGTTTCCGGCGGTCCTTCTTTTGCCATCACGTTTACCATTTCAGTGCCGGGGTAGATTCGCACACCGAGAGGCGCACCTGCGCAATCTGGGTTTATCTGTTTTATGAAGTCGATTGTTTGTTTGGCCGTTTGCGGCGTCTCGCCGGGGCCGCCGAGAAGTAAGTCAATCATTACCTTAATACGATTTTCCCTGCACAATCGAACCGTCGAAGCGAGGTCTTCAGCGGTGTGGGTCTGGCGGTAGGTTTTGAGTATTACGGGTGCGGCGGAGTCGCCGGTGAAGTCGATGCCGACGCAGCCGGCCTTACGCATGGCGGAGGCCAATTCAGCGTCGAAGGGGACAACGGCCATATATGTGTACCACTTGAGCCGGCGTCCAAGTCCCCGGCGGATAAATTCCTCACAGACGGCGAGTGCGTGTTTCCCTGGGATATTGAACTCACTGTCGCATATATGCAGGACGTCGATACCTTGCGCCAAAAGTGATTCTGCTTCATCAGCAATCTCGGCAGGGGAGCGCAACCTGTTTGAGGTTCCTTTTGATAAACGGTCGGCACAGTAGATGCAGTTGCGATTACAGCCGCGTTTGGTTTCGATACCGATTTGTCCGCCTCGCTTAAAGTAAGTAGCGTTATCAATTGCGTTTCGGCTTGTTGATAGTGAGAGGCGTTCTGGTTGATTTGTGAGGCCGTCCAGTATTGAATATCGGGTGATTGTTTTCTTGTCTTTCAAGTTGCGATAAAGCTCGATTATCGCTTGTTCACCGTCGCCGCAGACGCCGAAATCTGCGCCCGTGTATTCGACGATTTGTTTTGCGAAAATCGAAAAGCCGACGCCGCCGACAACGATGGGCGTAGCCGTAAGTGTTTTAAGCTTTTTGATAAGCTCGGCAAGTTTGGGGACAAACCACTGGCAGCTTGGCCAGAAGCAATCGTCAACGTTGCGAAACGAAAGACCGACAAGCTCAGGGTTACGGTTCGTGAAATAGTCACGCAGAGTTGCGTCCGGGTCGTCTGCGAGACATAAATCGACTACATCTACATCAAGACCGGTCTCTTTGGCAGAGCCGGCGATGTAATCCAGGCCTACGGGGGCGATTGCGGGCTGCATCGTGTTAGTATTAATCAAGGTCAGCATATTTATTTTTGACGATTAACCCGCCGTTCAGTCAGCCAGCATAGCAGGATTCCCAGTTCATAGAGCAGATACATTGACAATGACAGTGCGAACAGCGAGACCAGGTCTGAGCCGGGCGTGGCGGCGGCGGCAACGATAACTATGCCGAGAATTACGTACTTCCTTGCTTTCTTAAAGGCATCCAGCGGGACAATTCCCGTCCTGTTGAGGAAATAGACCGCTACGGGGGTCTGGAATGCGATTCCGAAAATAAGCATCATCAGCGTCACAAATGAGATGTAATCGGGGAAACTAAACAGTGAACTGGCGTGGAGGAACTTAGTGTTGAACATTATAAGAAAACTCAGCATCGCCGGTGATATCAGGAAAGCGAAGAACAATGCCCCGAGTATAAACAATCCCGCACAAAACGGAGTCGCTATATATACGTATTTTCTTTCGTGGGGGATAAAGTCCCGCTGCGACGAACATCCAAATATGATAAAAAACCCAGGGCGACGAGATAATTAGGCCTGAAATCATCGCGATTTTCATATAGGCGATGAATCCGGCGGCTGGGGCAAGCACCTGTAATTTCGCATCGGGCATAATTCTCAGATATGGTGCTTCAAGAAAGGCGACTATTTTTCCGCCGAAGAGCATACATCCGATTGCAGATATCACCACTCCGGCCAGTGCAAGTATCAGCCGGGTGCGCAGCTCTTCGAGATGCTCTCCGAGAGTCATTATAGTATCTGGAATTTTCGCTTTTTCGGCTTTGCGGTTCATCTGGGGCCGGTTTTTGACGTATGGCTTATCCCCCCGCGTCCTGCTGCCGCAAGACAACAGCGTGGGGACAGGATGATTTTAATCAGTTTTTTTGGAGTCCCCTGGCCCGGCGGCATTATCGGTATTGCTGTCGATTTCTTTTTTTGTCTGCTCGACCTCGTCCTCAACATCATGCAGGCCTTTTTTGAACTGGGTCAAACTTTTGCCCAGACCACGAGCCACTTCAGGCAGTTTTTTGCCGAATATCAGCAGGGCGACTATAAGAATGATAATCCATTCCCAACCGCTGGGCATTCCAAAAGCTATAAGTTGAATATTTTCGACCATTTTGTTCTCCCATTATTGGTTCATAGTATCATACATCATCAATCCGTCTTCGTCAAGAACTACGCCGGACAGGTCGTCAATAATCAATCATGAATATTATAGTGAATATACGGCGGCGTTTCGATAAGGTGCTTATCCCGCGGTGGTTATGGAAACAAGCTTTATATCCCTGTCGCGGTCTTTTGCAATGCCGAAGATTTTGCCGGTTTTATCAACGGCGATGCTTTGGCCTCCATAGACCCTGCCCGCCCAGGGCCCTTTTGTTATCTGGCCGACGAGATTGGTTCCGACCACGGCCGCCCCGGTTCGTTTTGCGGCATCTATCACAATCTGATGAAACTGTTGGCCGTGCGCAGGCCAGTTGGCCTCCTGCTCCGCGTAGCCATAAGGCACTAAAAGCAGGTTTGGTTTCAAGGCCGCCATACATTCGAGTATGCTTTCGCTGTGTGTGTCAGCGCAAACAAGCAGGCCGATTTTTCCGAATTTCGTATTGACCGTGCCGATATCAGAATCGCCGCCTGGCGTATAGGGAGGAGACATCAGCATATGCGGGATGTTTTGCTGGCGATACTTTAGCAGAACGCGGCCCTGGTCGTCGATGAGAATGGCGCTATTGTATAATCGACCTGTTTCTATCTCTTCAAGCCCCGCGCACAAATACGCGTTGTATTTTTTCGCCAGTCCGCAAAGCTGGTCGCAATCCGGCCCCGGGATTGTGCAGGCCCTCGAATGGGCATCGCGATTAAGCCAGCCCAGTATTGATGCTTCTGGAAAGCAGATTAAAGCAGCGCCTTTGGATTTGGCCTCGGCGATTGCATTTTCGATTCGGATGAAGTTACCCTGCCTGTCGCCGTCTAAGATGAATATCTGACACATAGCGACCTTGATTGCCCCGCGATTGGCAAATACTTTTGCGACCACTCCGATGAGGATAATCACGACAAAAAGGACGCCCCACACCGAGGGTCTGGCTTGTCGAGAGGATGTCTCGCATAATAAGTCAAACATTTTGCCTTGCTTCTCCCTGCCGTGTTCTGGTTTTATGCCACGATTAAAAATATCCCCGATGTGTGGGGTATAAATCCTGCTAAACAGCAGGGGATTATATCTTGTCTTCTTGCACCAGTCAATTAAAAGAGGTCAATGTCGCGGTGTACACCTGTTTTGTTTGACTTTAGTATCTGACGAGCGTATAATGGCTGGTTGTTTTTTAGGGGCAAGATAGTTTTAATCTGCGGGAACATTTATGCGTTTACTCCCCGGTCGTGCCGGAAAACTCGAATCCACGGTCGCAACCCTGATTTTATTTGTTTTGATTGTTATTGCGGTTGGGGTCTATGTAAGGCAGCGTGACGTGAATATGGGCCGATTCGGCATTGTTTCTGGACAGGCGTCTGAACAGCCGAACGTCCAGAAAACGAATGATTCAGGCCTGTCTTTTGCCGGTTTGGTCACGGGTGATTTCTCGCCCGTAGGCAACTCAGAGACATACGATACGGACAACCTCTATGAGAAAATCGACGGCAAGGCGCCGATGTACCAGGATGCCGGGTTTGTACTGCTGACTACCCAGCGGTTCGCCAGCGGCAAGAATCCCGATTTGGGGCTTGAGCTGTATTTGTATGATATGGGCGATTTGAGGAACGCCTTTTCCGTTTACAGCAGGCAAAAAAGGGCCGATGGCGCGGATTTGCCTGATATGCCTTTCGAATACAAGACGACCAACTCCGTTTATATTTCACACGGCAAATACTACGTGGAAATGGTTGGTTTCGCAGAATCGGAAGAGCTTATTGATGCGATGAAGGGTATTGCCCTAAAGCTGGTTGCTCAACTGCCGACCGGCGGAGAAGACAGGATACCCGAACTGGAATATTTTCCGAAAGAGGGGACAGTTTCGGGAAGCTGGAAATTACAGATTAGGGACGCCTTCGGCTTCGATGGTCTCGCGGATACATATTCGGCACAATACAAGACAGGCGAGCAGACAGTTACGATATTTTTAAGCAGGCGAAAAAACGTCGAAGATGCGCAGGCAGTCGCAAAAAGTTATCGTGATTTTCTCGTGACTAACGACGCGAAGGTTGTTACGCCGGATAGCGACATCCTGAAGTCGGCGAACGCATCGGTTCTGGACTTTTACGGCAGCACGGAAATCGTTTTTGCGGCGGGTGTATTTGTCGGAGGCATTCACGAGGCCGACGACAGGCAGGCAGCACAAAAGGCGGCGGAAGTTTTAATCGGCCGACTGAAGGAAATAAATGAGTGAACCTAACCGGATAAATCCTGCTCGCAGGCAATTACTTATTCGCGGCGCAAAGGCGGCGGCTTCAATCGCAGCCGCGGGCGGGCTTGCTTACTGGCTCAACGACCGCGAAGGCCCAAAAGCCAACGTGGAAACGGGCAAGCTGGTGACATTGCCTGATTTTTCGGCGCCGCGTAAAGATGGACAGGTCATTAGTATTGTTCAGGGCGAAGACAGGGTAAAGACAGTCGATAAGGCGATTGATTTATTAGGCGGTATAGAGCGGTTTGTCGCGTCCGGCGACATTGTCGCAATCAAGCCGAACGTCGCCTTTGCTTCTCCGCCAATGCTGGGCGCGACGGCACATCCGGACGTGATTTCAGCAGTGGTTCGCCTGTGCTACAAAAGAGGCGGGGCGAAAAAAGTCATTGTTCTCGACAATCCAATCAACGACCCGGCGAGCTGTTTTACAATAAGCGGTATAGGCAAGGCGTCGGCCGCAGCGGGAGCGGAAGTAGTGATGCCGAGAGAGAACCTTTTCGGTTATACGACGCTCGAAGGCGGCTCATTGATTAAAAACTGGCCCGTGTTTTATGAACCATTGGCCGGTGCGAACAAACTAATCGGTATAACGCCCGTGAAGGACCACCATCGCAGCGCCGCGTCGATGAGTATGAAGAACTGGTACGGTTTTTTGGGCGGCAGGCGCAACATTTTCCACCAGGACATAAACACCATCATTGCCGAGCTTGCGATGATGGTGAAGCCGACGTTTGTGGTTCTGGACGGCACTGTAACGATGATGACCAACGGCCCGACGGGCGGGTCGGTATCAGACCTCAAAAAAACAAATACGATGATTGCAAGCTGTGATATGGTGGCTGCGGACGCGTTTGGCTGTTCGCTTCTGGGTCTTAAGCCGGCCAATCTGCCTTACCTGTCGCTTGCGGAAAAGGCGGGCGTCGGCACAGCAGATTATGAATCATTAAAACCATTAAGGGCCGAGTTGACCTGAAAATAATATGAAAATTACGACAGTTAGACGAATAAGCCAAGTGTTCTTTTTTGTCCTGTTTTTGTGGTTCTGCATTGTTGCCACGGTCGGGGACAGATTCTGGCAAATCAGGAACTGGCCTGTAAACTGGTTTTTGCAATTAGACCCACTCGCGGCTATCGGGACTATTCTTAGCACACAGACGCTGTATTGGCCCTTGCTGTGGGCGCTAGCGACAATCGTCATAACCATAATTTTTGGGAGGTTTTTCTGCAGTTGGGTTTGCCCTTTCGGCTCGATACATCATTTCGTGGGATACATGGCGAACCGAAAAAGAAAGGTCGCGGAGAAGATACAGCTAAACAGGTATCGCAAGGCGGAAGGCGTTAAATACCTGGTTCTGGTTTTTCTTCTCGGAATGTGCGCATTTCCTTCGCTGGCAAGTTCTTTGCAGACGGGATTGCTCGACCCGATTCCTTTAGTAACGCGTTCGGTAAACCTTGTTTTGCTGCCCATCTTGGACAAGGGCACGTATTTAACGTCGGTTGAAACGAGGTTTTACGAGATGAGCTGGCTGATACTGACCGTGTTCGGAGCGGCAGTGCTTTTGAATCTTATTATCCCGCGGTTTTACTGTCGATTTATATGTCCGCTTGGCGCGTTTTTCGCAATTTTGAGCAGATTTTCAATATGGCGAATCGGCAAAAATAAAAGCGAGTGCATCAACTGCAAGCTTTGCGAGAAATCCTGCGAAGGCGGCTGTGAGCCGAGCGGCAATATCAAGATTGCCGAATGCGTCCTTTGCTTTAACTGCCGGGACGACTGCAAACACGACCTTATCGCTTACCAGG
Organism: Planctomycetota bacterium; assembly: GCA_043811995.1. Lineage (GTDB taxonomy): Bacteria > Planctomycetota > Phycisphaerae > Sedimentisphaerales > Anaerobacaceae > Fen-1362. The sequence continues at coordinate 26,431 of JBDRMP010000007.1, read as the reverse complement.
CCGTGCCTTCGCTGGCTGGTGAGCAGCAAGCTGATATTTCCCGCAGGGGTTTTGTGTTGTCGCTGGCAAGCGGTGTGATTGCAGTGCCTGCATTTCGACTGGGGGGCAAGGTCACCTCGAACTGGTACAACAAGGTCATTCGTCCGCCGGGGGCATTAGCGGAGCAGGAGTTTCTCAAAAGGTGTATCAAGTGCGGGCAGTGTATGCGGGTATGTCCGACGAATGTTCTTCAGCCAGCAGGCATCGAGGGAGGTCTCGAAGGACTGTGGACGCCGATACTGAATAACCGAATCGGTTCGAGCGGGTGTCAACTGAACTGTGTTGCCTGCGGCCAGGTCTGTCCGACGTCGGCAATCAGGCCGATTACCTTAGATGAGAAAAAAGGCCTCGGAGATTTTACCGACAAAGGCCCGGTCAAGCTCGGCACCGCTTTTGTTGACCGCAACAGGTGTCTGCCATGGGCGATGGACAAGCCCTGTATCGTTTGTCAGGAGAATTGCCCCGTAAGCCCGAAGGCCATTTACACGCAGGATGTCTTTAATACCATAAGAGACGGTATTGTAACGGCTGACGCCGTCGAGGGTAATACCATCGGGACTTTGGAAAAATTGCCGGCAGACAAGTTCGGCACAGGTGATTATTACGTCCTTTTAGAAAACGGCAAACGTCACAAAATCGCCGCAAATACGGATAGTTCAATAGAACTTCAGAAGGAAACGGAGTTGCCGGCTCAGGGGGATAAAATAGAAATTCAGGTGCGATTACAAAAGCCCTGCGTAGATATCGAAAAATGTATCGGCTGCGGAGTTTGTGAACACGAATGCCCCGTAAGTGGTAGAAGAGCTATAAGGGTGTCCGCAGAGGGCGAAACCAGAAGTATGGACAGAAGATTATTATTGAGAGGATAGTCGATGAAAAACGAACATAGCAAGGTCAACAGAAGGGATTTTTTAAGAAATATCGGGGTATCCGGACTAAGCTTAGGTTTGGCCTCAAAGGCAATTGCTGACGTCAATGAACCAAACGCACCGGCCAAGGAGCAGGAAACGGGACTTCCCCAGTTACCTGCGCGAAAGTTCGGCAACACGGGCCAGGAGGTCTCGGCCCTGTCGCTGGGCGCCATACAGCTTGTCGACAGCCAGGTTGTCCTGACATCGTCTCTTAAATGGGGGATGACTTACTGGGACACCGCATACGGCTACACGAACGGAAACAGCGAGCTGTGCATCGGCAAATTTCTCGAAAAAAATCCCGACACGAGGAAGAAACTTTTTATTGCGACCAAGGCCTCCGGCGCCCGCAGCGTCGATGACGTCGAGAGCCGGCTGCAGGAGTCGCTAAAAAGAATGAATACCGATTACGTCGACGTGTTATATGGCGTGCACGGTCTTAATAACATCTCACAGCTTAAAGACGAGCTGAGGCCCTGGGTGGAAAACGCCAAAAAGAAGGGATTGATAAAATATTTCGGCTTCAGCACGCACAGCAATATGGCACGGAACCTGTATGCGGCGTCCAAGCTGGGCTGGGTGGACGCGATACTGACGACGTATAACTTCCGCCTGACCAAAGACGCCGGTATGCAAAAGGCCATCGACGCCTGTCACAAGGCCGGCATCGCGCTAACCGCGATGAAAACTCAGAAAAGCGTTACGGTCTCAACAGACGAGGATAAAAAGCTGATAGAGCACTTCTCCGCGAAGGGCTTCACCGAGGGACAGGCGAAGATAAAGGCGGTTCTCGAAGATGAAAGAATCTCCGCAGTTACCGTTGGAATGAACAGCGTCTCGCTTATAAACGAAAACGTCGCAGCAGTGCTCGATAGGACAAAGCTCTCACAGCAGGACAGAATGGTTCTCGAACAATATGCCAAAGACACCTGCAGCGGGTATTGCGCGGGCTGCGCTCATATCTGTGACGGGGCGGTCCCGCAGGCACCGTATATCAGTGACGTTATGCGGTCGCTGATGTACAGAAACAGCTACGGGGACAAGCAACTGGCAAAGCAAACCTTTGCTGAAATCCCCGCCGAGGCAAGGGCAAATCTACTAAAGGTCGATTACAGTGCGGCCGAGGCCCGATGCCCGCAGCGAATGCCGGTTGGCCGGCTTGTGCGACAGGCAGTTGAAACGATTGCCTGATTGGTAAAGATATCGAAAAGCAAAAGGAAAGTGTGATGAAAAGAGATGATAAGAGTGTAAACAGACGGCAATTTCTTAAGGCCGCCGGCGCCGCGGGCCTTGGTTCGATTGTGGGGGCAAAGGTCTTTGCGGAGCCAAACGACCCCAACGTAAAACAGCAACAGCCCAATCAGCCGACTGAGCTGCCAAAACAAAAGTTAGGTAAAACCGGCGTGGAAATCCCCTGCCTTGCGCTGGGTGTCGCCTTTAACGCGATGGATAACCAGCTTATCCTGAGAAAGGCAATCGACTGGGGCGTGACCTGCTGGGACACGTCTCATTTTTACGAGAACGGCAACAGCGAGCTCGGCATCGGCAAATTTCTCCAGAAAAATCCCGATGAGAGAAAAAAGCTGTTTATCGTCAGCAAGGCCTCCTTCGCAAGAACAGCCGAAGATGTCGAGAAACGACTGCAGACAAGTTTAGAACGGATGAAAACCGATTACATCGACTTGTACTACGGTGTTCACGGACTAAGCAATCCAACGCAATTGAACGACGAGATGAAACACTGGGTCGAAAGCACAAAGGAGAGAAAGCTCATAAAATTCTTCGGCTTCAGCACGCACAGCAATATGGCCAATTGCCTACTGGCGGCATCGAAGCTCGGCTGGATTGACGCAGTAACGACGAGTTTTAATTTCCGGCTGATGCAGGACCAGAAGCTTATCGACGCCGTGCAGGCCTGCTACGACGCCGAGGTGGGCGTAATCGCGATGAAGACGCAGGCAAAGGAAATCGAAATGAAAGAAGCGGATAAAAAGCTCACCGAGCATTTTCTCGAACGCGGCTTCACTGAGGGTCAGGCCAAAATAAAACTCGTTCTCGATGACGAGCGCATCGCAGCCGCCTGTGTCGGCAGGGACAACATTCAGCATCTGCATCAAAACGTGGCCGCTGTGCTCGACAAGACCGAGCTTACACAACTCGATAAAGAAGTTTTTAAGAGCTATGCGGCGGCGACGTGCAGCGGTTATTGTGCCGGCTGCGGGTATATCTGCGATTCGGCAGTCGAAGATGTTTCCTGTGTCAGCGACGTTATGCGATACCTGATGTATTACAACAGCTTCGGCGACACACAAACCGCTCGGCAACTCTACGTTAAAATTCCGCAGCAGGTCAGGGACAGGTTGCTTACCACTGATTACTCTGTCGCAGAGGCGAGATGCCCGCAGGGGTTGCCAATCGGCCGATTAATGGCCCAGGCCGTCGATAAGCTGGCGTGAATTGCTGCAATTTGATAATTTACCGATTAGTGTCACCTGAAAAAAATTTGAGCCCCTGTAAATCGTAACTCATTTACAGCAAAGATGTTACGATTGGCAGATGATTTTTTTCTTAGGATATATTGCACGGACGGGATATAATAAATGCTGTGTAGAGAGGTGTGGTGTTAGAAATTCGGCTTCGGCGAAGAGGTGATGAGAAAATTTTATTTTAAGTATTGGCTGCCTTTTACAGCCAATAAAAAGCGAATTCTTATTCTAACAATCGCAACTTACATCGCCTTGTGTTAAAAGGCGTGTAATCTTTTCTGCATCTTTCTCCAGCCGCTCCTGTTGAGCGGTTTTTTTATGCGCCCGAATCCCAAGGTTCAATCAATGAGTGTAAAGTGATATCAGGCGATGAGCGCAAAGGCGTCCTCGACGGGCATTCCTTCTCTGATGCCGAGCGACCCGGCCTTGTCGTTTACTAACGTAATCTTGCGATTAGGGAAGCGGTCGAGCGTGCCGATAGGATTTTCAGGCGAGCTTTCAACAAGGGCCGCGGCCACACCATATCGCTGGCAGGCAACGACATCGATTGCGGGACAGGCCAGGAAACCTTTCGAGCCGGTAACAATGAGTATATTGAAGCCGGGCCATTTCGTCTGAACGCCTTCGACGGGGCCTTTGGGGGTCTTCCAGGTTTTAGTATTTACTTCCATAATTGCCTCCTCACCGAAAAAAAACTGTAAAACCGGGGGCTAAATATTATTTTTTCTTTTTGGCAACCTTCTTCTTGCTGATAACCTTTTTGTTTTTGGCAATCCTTTTATCTGTGGCAAGCTTCTTCTCTTTATCAACCTTCCTGACTTTAGTAACCTTTTTTTCTTTAGTAACTTTTCTGGGCGGAGTTTTCTCGTCGGCGGGTACCTGCGGTTTCTCGTGCCTGACGGGCGGACCAAGCACACCTTCAATCTCTTTTAACTTTTCTTCGAGTAACTCAGCAGTTTTGGCTTCAACGGTCAATCGCAGCAACGGCTCCGTGTTGCTCGGTCTGCAGTTGAACCACCAGTCCTTGTAGCTCACGGTAACGCCGTCGAGCCAATCGACCTGGCCATCGCGGTATCTTTTCGCCAGCTCTTCCATTTTGGCCTTTTTGTCCTCGATTTGGAAATTTATCTCGCCGCTGGGAAAATATCGTCGCAACGGCTTGATAAGCCCGCTGACCTTCGTGTTGCTCTGGCTGATGATATTCAGCATATGGACTAATGTAATCAGGCCCGAATCGGCGCAGTAATTGTCGCGGTAATAAAAGTGCCCCGACAGCTCGCCGCCGAAGATTCCGTGCGAATCGCGCAGCGCCTTTTTCATAAACGCGTGCCCCACACGCTCACGTCTCGGCGTGCCGCCGTGTTTGATAATCTCCTCCGCAACGACCCTGCTCGAACGCAGGTCATAAACTATCGTTGACCTGGGCTCTTTCTTGAGGAAATAGCCCGCCATCAGAGCGGTCATCAGGTCGCAGCCAATGGTTCGTCCGGTTTCATCAACCATCATCAGCCGGTCGGCGTCGCCGTCAAAACATAGTCCGAAATCACAATCCTCGCGGACAACCGCGGCCTTGAGCTCCGCGAGGTTTTCTTCATGCAGCGGATTCGGGTCGTGTTTGAACGTGCCGTTATGTTCGAAGTTCAGCTCGATGATTTTCAGTCCGAGTCCTGAGAAAATCGTAGGGACCATTTTACCCGCCATACCATTCGAGGCATCGATGGCTATTTTGAGCTTTCGCAGCCGGGGCTGCAGAAACCTCAGAACGTGTTTCTTGTATTCATCGGTCAGGTCTCGTTTTACGACGTTACCCGTTGATTTACCCTTCGTATGAAGCAGCGATACGGCTATATGTTTTATGTCCTTTAGCCCGGTATCTTCACCGACGGGTCTTGCGCCTGGGCCGGAGATTTTGAAGCCGTTATACTTGGCGGGATTGTGCGATGCGGTAACCTGAATGCCGCCGCAGGCGCCGAGATGATTGACCGCGAAATAAATGAAGGGCGTATCGTTCATCCCGACGTCTATAACGTCGATGCCCGCCGAGGTGATGCCCTCAATGAGAGCATTTGCAAGGGATTCGCCATGGGTTCGCATATCGCGCCCGACGCAGATGGTTCTGGCGTTGGCCTGGCCTCGCTCAAAGCCGTGAAGAAGCGCGGGCAGAAAACGCGCCGCGGCAAAACCAATCTTCCAGGCGTCTTCCTCGTTAAGCTGTTCGCCATAAACGCCCCTGATATCGTATGCCTTGAAAATTCCCGGGTCCATTAACGTTCCTTTCGTCAATAGTATCTCTACACCAATCTCAGTAAAGGACTACTATAAGATTATAGTCGGTATTGTGTCAATGGACAGGATTGTTGAGAATACAGGGGAGGCGATTCACAAATTCGCGGATTTCGTCGCGGACCCAGCAGTATATCTCGATTTTCTTCTGTTCGGTATCAGCTTTTTTTGCCAGGCGTGGCGGGTCGTCGAAGCCGACGTGAATGGTTTTGACTTTGCCCGGGAAAACGGGGCACTTCTCGTAAGCATCGTCGCAAACGGCAACAATGTAATCAAACTTAACGTCTTTAAGCTCGCTGAAATGCTTTGACCTGTGATTCGATATATCGATGCCGATTTCAGCCATCACCTTGACCGCGTTGGAGTCCAGATTATGCGGCTCGATACCCGCTGAATATGGCTCAATCACATCACCCTTCAGGTGGCGAGTAAAGCCCTCGGCCATCTGGCTCCGGCAGGAATTACCCGTGCAGAGAAACAGGATTTTTAGCTTTGGCTTCTTCATAATGCATCGTCTTATTTATACGCCGAGTCCCAGCGTATAGGCGAAGGTAAAATAGATACCGACAACAAGAAAGATAATTCCCGTTATCCTGCGAGCCCAAAGCTCGAATTGCGTCACCTTATTGAATACACGACCCATCAAATCAGCACTTATCGCAAGCAAAAAGGCAAAAATAAGAACGGGCAAAGCCGTACCTGCGCCATAAACGGCAGGTAACGTGACGGCGGATGAATGCTTAATTGATAACGGAATCAGCGTCGCGAAAAATAATGCCGCGGAGACCGGACAAAATGACAGGGCAAACAGCATTCCGATTAGAAGCGCCCCTGCCAGACCAAGTCCTGATGCACGCTTGTTACACCAGGATGCAATACCCCCTGAAGAGACGTTAAATGAAAGCAGGTCAAGCAGGACCATCGCAACGAGAATCAGAATCGGGCCAAGCAGGCGGTTCATATATTTTTGAAGCCAGTGCGAAACAACAGGCATCGAGGACAGGCCCTTTACCAGCACAATCGCCAAAAGCACGTAGGTCAAAGTTCTCCCAAGTGTATAAAGCAAACCAGTAGAAACGACGTAGGCGGGGCGACCGACTTTTCGGCCTATGAACGAGATGGCCGCGATATTGGTCGCCAGTGGACAGGGACTGATTGAGGTCAGTATGCCGAACCATAGAGCTGCGCCCGCGGCCAGGACAAATTCGTTCACTTCTTCACCTCTGCTTCTTCGCTAACGCTACGCCGGACAGGCGAGGCAAAGGCCGAAACACTATCGCGGATATATGCCAGGTATTTATCCTTGTCCGAAACCAAATCCCATATCCGGTCGAGGTTCTTCCAGGCGACCTGTTGACCATTTACTATTCTCGAAAGGATAACCGACTTAGTAACAAGCTCGTAATCCTTGACGAAGTGTTCGTTGCCGGCCGTATCGACGTTGGTGGGCTTCCATATTATTTTCCCGTCGGCTATGTCTTTCGCAAAATATGTATCGAGCGCCTCTTTCGCGTAGCTTTCGAGCTTATGGCAGGTCGGGCAGCGAACATCGCCGTGAAAATAGTAAACCACAATCTGCTGATTTGGTTCGACTTGAGGGGCATCAGGCGAAGGAGCAGCCTGCGGCGCCGATTTATTTTCTCGGACAACCATATAGCCCAAGCTTGTTGCAACGAAAACAAGCAACACCACTGTAACGATTTTCTTTGCGTTCATTTGTATATCTCCTGATTATGTAAGCAATTGTTTGATTTGTTCGGCTGAAGGGACTTTGCCCACGACCTTTACCTGGCCGTCAACGGCAAGGGCCGGCGTCATCATTACACCGAATTTCATAATTTCGTTGATATCGGTTATTTTCTCGATTTGATATTCGGCACCGAGTTGTTTTGCCGCGATTTCGGCGTTTTCCGCCAGCTTCTTACACTTCGGACAGCCCGTGCCGAGTATTTGAATTCTCTTCATAATTAACCCCTGATACTGTCAGCTGCAAACCAGTTTTGTGTTCTAAGACAGATTTTTACAAGCATCAACATTACAGGCACTTCTATCAGAACGCCAACGACGGTTGCCAGAGCGGCCCCCGAAGACAGGCCAAACAGCATTGTTGCGGTGGCGATTGCAACTTCGAAATGGTTCGATGCGCCAATCATTGCCGAAGGGGCAGCGTCTGCGTATCTCAACTTGAGGACCTTTGCTAAAACATAACCAAGGGTAAAAATCAGACAGGTCTGAATAAACAGAGGTATAGCAATCCAGAGAATGGTCAGCGGATTTGAAATAATAGTTTCACCCTTGAAAGAAAACAGAAGCACAAGAGTTACCAACAGAGCGATGATTGTAATCGGCGTAAGCACGTGGAGGAATTTTTCTTCAAACCACTTGAAGCCTTTGTGGGCGATAATCCATTTTCGAGAAATAAATCCCGCTACAAGCGGCAGAGCAACATAAATAGCTATGGAGAGTAACAACGCCTGCCAAGGGACGGGGAGTCGTCCGACGCCGAGCAGGAATCCGCCGAGAGGCCCGTAGAGCAACAACATTGCGAGCGAATTAATTGCGACCATAACGAGCGTTTCGCCGTCGTTACCCTTCGCAAGATAACCCCACACAAGAACCATCGCGGTGCAGGGGGCGATACCGAGCAGTATGCAGCCGGCCAGATAACTTCGCCACAAAGGCACTTCGAGCATCTTGACCCCGTTTGCCAGAACGACTTTGCCAACGCCATATGTGGCGCCGATTGGCAAATCCAGGCCGAAAGGCATTTTTACCAGGTCAATCGCATCAGGCCCGATGAACGTATGGAACAGCGTGCCTAAGAAAAACAAGGCGATGGCATACATTGTAAATGGCTTGATTGCCCAGTTAATAAAGAGCGTAAGGCCGACGGGCTTTATGCTTTTACCCGCCTTTAGAACCTCGGCGAAGTCAATCTTGACCATAATCGGATACATCATAAAAAACAGGCACACGGCAATGGGAATTGAAACGACCGGTGCGCCATTGACGTATATCGCCAGACCGTCGAGATATCCGGCGAAGCCCGGGGCGAGTTTTCCCAAGGCAATTCCAGCGGCTATGCACAGCAGGACCCAGACAGTCAGATACTTTTCAAAGACATTCAGCCCTTTGTCCTGCTTCGTGACGGCGTTGTCATTTGTCATATATGATTTCCCCTTTTGTTTTCCGTCCCCGCCTTTTATTTCTTCGTCGCCGTTATATCAATGCTGACAATATAGTCGCCAAGCTTCATCCCCTGATGCAGATACTGTTTTACTTCTCGGTAAAGAGGGTCGTTACAATCCGCCATCACGTCAATGTTGTATGCCTTTTCATTTATCTTAATATCATTCAGACCCGCTTGTTGTGCCATTTTGATTGTCTCTTCAATCAGGACCGCACCCGCAACGCAGCTAACAATCGCCGCTGCGGATTTCAAAACCTTCTCGGGCAGCGGTTTTTTCATCGCCAGGTCCGAAACACACGCCCTGCCTCCCCGTTTAAGAACACGGGCAATCTCTCGCCAGACCTGCTGCTTATCAGGCGAAAGATTGATTACACAGTTTGAGATAACCACATCGACACTCGCGTCCGCCACAGGCAGATGCTCGATTTCTCCGAGACGAAATTCGACATTGGAAAGCCCTGCTTTTTCAGTGAATCTGGGAATGGCCGACCTCGCTTTACTGAGCATTTCAGGGGTCATATCGACTCCGATAGCCCTGCCTTTCGGACCAACCTTTTTAGCGGCTATAAAGACATCAAATCCGCCTCCGCTGCCGAGGTCCAAAACAACCTGCCCCTGCTTGAGATTTGCGATGGCGGTCGGATTCCCGCAGGACAATCCCATATTCGCCCCATCGGGCAATACAGCCAATTCCTCGTTTGTATAACCTATTGCCCCGGCAAGCTTGTCGGGTGCGGACGAACCGCAACAGCCGCAGGTTTTGCCCCGGGCGATTTCCGTATATCCCTCACGAACGACTTGTCTTATTTTTTCGTTTTTTTCCAAATCCATAATAACCTTCTCAAAATGTTACCAGAAAATAAAAACCCGCAACAAAAAGGATTACCCCTGAAAACCATCGGATTGCCACATCCGCATTTCTGGCAACCAGCGTCGTCTTACCCAGTGAAACACCCAATAAAATAGCACCTAACGGGATGCTGAACCCAATGGCAAACATCGCCAATAGAAGTGTTGCCCAGATGACACGCCCCTGTAGAATCGCTGCGCCAAGAACAATAAATATCCCCGGATTGCAGGGAAGCGAACTCACTGCGACAATGCCGCCCATGATAAGACCGGCCAACACCGCTCCAGATTTTCCCAGCCTGCTTTTGACACCCTCGAACTTGCCCAAGGACACCTTGAAGGGCAGAAGGTTAAGGGTTGCCAAACCGAGAAAGACCGCCACTATGCCGGCAAAGACCTTCCAGTATCGGCCCAGAGTGTTTTGGGCAACTTGGCCGACGAACCCGGCAATTCCTCCGATAATCATCAGGGAAACGACTGTCCCCACCGTAAAGAGCAGCGCAGAAAGAAAAACGTCCTTGCGACTGACCTCAACCCTGGTTCCTGAATATCCGACAAGCATACCCAAAGCAGGCAATGTGCAACAGGCACTGGTGGCGGCACTTACCACCCCAAGTATCAGGGCAAAAACAAGCCCCAAGGGTTCTGAAGCCACTTGCTGCAATGTATTTGTAACGTATTCGAGCATTGTAATATCCTTATTTGCAAACAGTCGGACCACTGCCGCCGGAAGAACAGCAACCTCCTGCGCGGGAGGACGCGACGTATGCCTGTAATAATTTTGTTTCTGTTATTTCTCCAGATACAGCCCCCATACCGCGACCTTTGCTCATAACCAACACACCCGGTAGAGTCAATTGAGCAGTGATATCGGCGTATTCTTTAGACGGCGAAAATTGTAAGGTGTATAAGCCGATGCGTATGCCGCTGGATTTCAATTTTTGTTCAGCGGACGCGATGGCATTTAGGGTTTCCTTACTGATTGTTTCGTTTTCGTTGGCGGGGACAAAAACAAATACGGCGTCCTGATTGATAGCTACTTTGTTCAGTAACGCAAGTGAATCTATGAACTCACCTACTTTTTTCCTGTCCTCGACCGATTTGACTGCCGGTTCTTGTCCGGTTGCCTGATTTAAAATGGGCGCAGCAAATGCGGTTTTCGTATTATCCTGTATCATCTGCTTGGCACTTTTTGCCTTGTAAACAAAAATCCCGCATATCGCCAACAGCACAATCAGACAGATTACGGCCTTTGCCTTTTTGTTCCCCGAAGGTTTACCGCAATCACACCCCGGCCCACAATCTTCCGACTTTACATTTTCCATAAATACCTCCCGCGTTTTATTTTATTGTTGTTAATGTTTATGCACACTACGAAACATTGTCTCGCACGGCGTTTTCAACAGTCCGATGCGCGGTTGAAATACCGTCACCATTCAGTGCTTTTAACGGCGATTTTGTCTTTGCCCACAATAGCAGTGTTGAGCTAAAAACTACCGTAATACAACCCGCCTCCTGAAAAATAACTGCCAATACAGGTGTGAGCATCCCAAAACCGGCAAGGATAAACCCGACTACATTGTATATAATGGAAAAGAAGATATTGAGTTTGATACGCCGCAGGACTTTCCTCGACATATCCACGAAGTTTACGACCCGCGATAAATCATCATTCATCAAGGTTACATCCGCCGTTTCAACGGCCACGTCCGTCCCGGCCGCACCCATTGCAATACCCACGTCAGCCAAAGCCAATGCCGGAGCGTCATTGATACCATCGCCAATCATGCCAACAACGTTTCCCTGTTTTTGCAGCTTTTCGACATATTGAAGTTTTTGTTCGGGAAGAAGTTCGGCCTGGAAATCATCAACTCCGATTTCTTCTGCGACAGCTTTGGCGACCTTATAATTATCCCCTGTAAGCATTATGATTTTTTCAATGCCCATAGCTTTCAGGGATGCAATTGACCTGGTGGTCTCAGGGCGAATCTCGTCAGCAATAGCAATCAAGCCGACTGGTTTCATATCATTAGCTACAAGAATGGCTGTTCTGCCCTGTTCAGTTTGCTCTGAAATTGCGTACTCAATGTATTGGGCAACACAGACGCCTTTGTCCTGCAAAAATTTATTTTTGCCAACTAATATCTCCTTGCCGTCCAACCGGGCAGTAACGCCCATTCCAACTTCAATATTGAATTCAGTGGGGTCTGGAACCTTAATGCCGCGCTCTTTTGCACAAGCCATAACCGACCTGGCCAATGGATGTTCGGAATACTTCTCGGCTGTCGCAGCTAATCGCAAGACATCTTCTTCTGATATGCTGTTAAAAGCGATAACATCGACCACCTTCGGTTTTCCAAAGGTAAATGTTCCGGTTTTATCTACAAGGAGCACATCCATTTTTTGGGCCAGTTCGAGGAATATTCCTCCCTTGATAAGCACCGAACGACGGGCCATATTGGATATGCCGGCAGTTACTGCAGTTGGAGTAGCAATAGCAAAGGCACATGGACAGGCAACCAGAAGAACCGAGACAGCGACTTTGACATTGCCGGATGCCAGGAAGGCTATTACTGCCAAAACCAGTACTGTAGGCAAAAACCACGTTGTAAACCGGTCTGCAAGATTCTGAATAGGGGCTTTTGTTCCCTGCGCCTGTTCCACAAGATGAACTATTCTGGCCAGTGTGGTATCCCGGCCAACCTTGGCAGTCCTGATTTCAAGCCGGCCCGTCTCGTTGAGAGTTCCGCCAAATACTTCACTACCCTTAAATTTTTCGACCGGCATTGATTCCCCGGTAATCGGGGCCTGGTTGACACAACTTTGGCCTGCTACTACGATTCCATCGACGGGGATTCGGCCTCCGGGTCTGACGACCGCAATGTCGCCGACCTGAACCTCATCAACCGGTATAATAACCTCTCCGTCATTGCGGCGTATAGTTGCCATTTTGGGGGCGAGGTCAAGCAGATTCCTGATGCTTCTGCGGGTCTTGTCAAGCGTATAGGACTCCAGCGCGCCTGCCACCGCCATAATGAATACAATGACTGCTGCCGCCCGGAACTCGCCGACCGCAACGGTAGCAACAAGAGCAACGGTAACAAATACATTGACGGTTATCTTTCGATTAAAGATATCCTTGAAGCCCGAAAGGAACCGTAGATAGCCGCCGAACAAAGTAGCAAAAAGTGCCAAGCCCGCATTCAGAAAATACGGCCCGATATTCCAATGTGCCATCGCCCAGCTTACTATAATCAAAACGCCAACGGCACAGGGAACGATGCTTAGCACTGCTATTTCCCTGTATTTGGTGATGTTGTTATTCACTTTTCTTCTCAGTTGTCCGATTTTCTATGGGCTCTTTTCCAGTGGTTTTGTTGCCGGCTTCATTTGAGGGGCCACAGCAGCTTTGTCCGCCGCCGCCACAGCATCCGCCGGTCTTGGTCATAGATTCCCACATTGTTTCCAGGAAACCCTTTTTCTTTTTTTCCTTTTCCAAAGTTCGACTCCTTAATAGTTTCTTAATCCTCAGTTAAAAAATGCCCCAAAAATCATCCCGGAAATTGTTGCCATCACAATTACAAGTGATACATAGACGACGGTTTTCTGCGTGCCCATCACCGAACGAATTACGAGCATACTCGGCAGCGACAATGCCGGGCCGGCCAGAAGCAGCGCCAGCGCGGGCCCTTTGCCCATTCCCGACCCAATCAATCCCTGCAAAATAGGAACTTCCGTCAGCGTGGCAAAATACATAAACGCCCCTGCAACAGAGGCAAGCAGATTGGCCCGCAGGGAATTACCGCCAACCGCCCATTCAATCCAACCCGACGGAATAATACCCTCGTGTCCCGGCCGACCAAGCAAAAACCCCGCTACAATGACACCCAAAAACAACAGCGGCAGAATCTGTTTGGCAAATCCCCACGTCGCCTGCGACCATTCGCCAAGCTCAGTTTTCTTAAACCACATTGCTAAAACGACAATCAGCACAACGGCAAATCCGGCGGTGATAATCCATTTTGCAGAATGAATTAATGACCATAATCCCACGGAACTGGCCGGTTTTGCCCAGTTGGCGAAAACTAAAATGCCTACCATAGCGGCAAAATAGATGGCGTTTTGCCACAGAGAACGTCTCACTTGCGGCTCAGGCATAGCCATTTGGCCATTGGCTTTTTCAATTTCCTCTCTGCGATAAATAAAATGCATAATCAGGCCGATGACTACACTGAAAATAATAGCGCCCACAGCACGGGCAATACCAAGCTCGAACCCGAGTATCCTGGCGGTAAGAATTATGGCAAGAACATTGATGGCAGGGCCTGAATACAGAAAAGCAGTCGCAGGCCCCAGGCCCGCTCCCATACGATATATCCCGGCAAACAATGGCAGAATCGTGCAGGAGCAGACGGCCAGTATCGCACCCGATACGGAAGCAACCCCATAAGCCAAAACCTTGTTCGCTTTGGCCCCCAAATATTTCATCACCGATGCCTGACTGACAAATACCGATATAGCGCCTGCAATAAAAAAAGCCGGGATAAGGCAAAGCAGGACGTGTTCCTGTGCATACCATTTGACAAGATGTAGCGATTCCATTACGGCGTTGTCGAAGCGTCCGGCCCCCACGGGCAGATAAAAACAAGCAAGGAAAATCACAACAATCAGCGCCAGCTTTTTCCATTCGCTTTTGAAATCCAAAGCAAGACCTCCTACTCAAGGACCTTAAGCAGCCGACTGTTTTCCCTTGCCTCGTTCTTCAGCACGCCCGACATACACGCGAAAAAATCGAGTATGCAGGGGCATTTCAGCTTGTAAATGACCTTCAGCCCTTTCTTATGGCATTCGAGTATGCCGGCGTTGACCATAACGGACAGATGCCGCGAAACATTTGAACGCTCGGCCCCGATGTGCTCGGCGATATCACAAACACACTGTTGGCCCTCTTTGAGGAAATCGATAATTGCAATACGCAGCGGATGGGCCATTGCCTGTGCTATCCCGGCCTGTTTTTCAAACAGCAGTCGTCTTTTTGCGTCAAACATAGCTATTCTCCAAATATATTACTATGTGATTATATACTCACATAGTATATAAAATGTTCAAACGGGTCAAAAGCTTTTTTTAGCATTTTTCTGCAGGCGGGATTTTGAGGTTATGGCATATTTTGCGATGGCGAAGACAGATGCGAACTAAACGCTCATTCCGGAAACCTCGGTCTCGAAGACCACCCTGTCGCCTACGAGGCCCTGGATATAGGCGTCGTATTTGCGGCCCGGCCGGAATTTTGTGATTTTTCCCAGCATCAGAAGGCGTTGCCCCGGCTCAACGGTCGAGCGGAACTTGGCGAAATCGATACTCGCAAAGCCGATGAAACCCACTTCGCCCATAACCGCCTTGACAAAGAAGCTCAGCAACTGGGCCGCTGACTCTATCATAATCACCCCCGGCATCAGAGGCCTGCCTGGTATGTGCCCTCGCACCCAAAACTCCCTGTCGGTCACGTCCTTATAGCCAAGCACAAGCATATTGTCCTTGTCGAACCACAGCACGCCATCGAGCTGCTGCATCTCGAACTGCTGGGGATTTACCCTGCTGATTGCCTCCCTGTCAAAGACGGGCGGGCCTGACAGGTCTATCTTTGATAAATCGAATAACAACGGCGGCGGCATCTATCTTCCTGTGCAAAGGGATTTCTCGCAATGACTGTCGGTTATACCTCTCACTGCAGAAACTGCTGGTCGTATATCGCGTCTATCAGTTGTGCTGCTCGGTGGCACGGCCATCTTGGCCGTGTCTTCACGGGCTGGAAGCCCGTGCCACAACGCGCAACCGCAATCGTTTAAAGAAAGACGCAACCAATCCAGCCTTGCGTGCTCAACACTACCCAGCTATTGGGTTGACCTTATCTCTAAAACCTTATTGCGGACTTCCTGGGCCGCCTGCTTAATCTTCTGCATCTGCTTGCGAACGCGCGTCCCTGCGGCCTTGTTTCCGCCCTCGGCCTTGCTCAAATCCTGCTCGATTTCTGCTACCAAAACCTTCAAATTTTCGTACTCTTGCATCTCAATATTCCTCCAGTTAGGCGGTTAATCGTCCTAATTTTCTGGTTCCAAATGCCAGAAACTTAATCTCACAATCGCGTCTTGTCAAAAGAAAAACGGCGTTTTTTTCAAAAAAAACGCATCAGCCGTCAGCCGACTACCGGCCTAATTTCTTGGTCAATTCCGCGATTCTCCTGCCCCAGCGGGCACAAAGCTTCTCCACCCTCTGGTCGGGCTTGCCGATTGATACCGGGCCGTAATGGTCGCCCTGCGGGTCGCCCTGAATTACCATACCGCTGATAATCATCGCTTGCAATATGCTCAAAATCGTGGTTTCGTTGCCGCCGCCGACGTTTGCGGAACTGGTAAACGCCGCCCCAACCTTGCCGTCCAGTTGGCCATGCTTGACCACCGAATCGTCGATAAGCTGCTTTATCTGCGCCGCCATTGAGCCGTAATACGTCGGCGAACCTACCACTATCGCGTCGTAACCCAGCAGGTCATCGACCTTGACCTTATCGATACTTTTGCAATCGGTACCCAGCCCCCCATCATTCATCGCCTTGGCTACCATTTCCGCCATTTGTTTGGTGTTCCCGCTTCTCGAATAATAAATCACTATTCCCTTTGCCATTGCTATCTCCTTTCCTGTACCCGCGGTTATATAATCAAACCTTACTTTTTCAACGGTATTATCTCCGGCCTGCCGAAGCCGGCGGGGATTGTAACCTCAAAAATCTTTTCATCAATCGGCTCGTTGACCTTCGGCTCGACAAAACTTATCTCGTAAATATCATCCTCAGTAGAAACCGCTGTCAACCTGCTCGGCAGCATCAATCCTTTCCGGCTACGGCTCGGCGTCTCCGTTGCTTCTGTGACTTTATTAGCGCCTTCGCCGAGACGAGTATCAATCCAAATCTCAACGGACTTGTAATCGTCCTTGTATTGCGAATCGGGTTTGACCTTCAAATTCAGATGTATCAACCCATTCGGCTCTCCAATCAGGTTCACCTCGAATTCCTTTTTCAAATCATCCGTTTTACTGAAGCCGATTATCGGGAAATTTCTTTTAGCTAATTCAAAGGCGTCTATCAGCTCATTGGCTTCTGCCAACTGTCTCTTTTGCACCTGCTTAATCTGATAATCAATGTGAGTAAGCCATTGGCCGTCGAAAATATAACACTCCTTATAGTTCTGCTGTGGGCCATCGTCCTGCGTAAGCGTATCGAAGTTTATCCGCAGCTTGGAGCCGTCGCCGAATCGGGTGTAGTACAGCATCCCCGTCCGCAGGGTTTTTGATTCGAGCACCGGCTGGCTGAAAAGATATTCGACTTTGCATTGATATGACTGCAACCGATTCGTCTCTTGCCTCATCTCATCCAGAACAGCCGACACCGAATTGGCGTCGCTCTGAGAACAAACAGCCGAAGTCGCTGAACAAGATGCAAAACCACATACACCGATAACCCACGCCACGGCGACCATCATCTTTATAGTATTGCGCATCAACTCTCCAGAATCTTTTGCTTGTCTTCTATAATCTTGAGTATCTCGGCGATATTTTCAATAACAAAATCGGCGTGCTTCGCGAATTCGTCGGCCCTTTTATGGTTCGCCAAAAGCACCGCTACCGCCCCGGCTGAGCGGGCGCAAAGCAAATCGAAAAGGTAATCCCCTACCAAAAGCGCTTCCTGCGGCATAACGCCAAACTGTTTGCAAAGATACTGCACGCCGAATGCATCGGGCTTCACCGGGCCTTCTTCCCTGCCCACAACACCGTCAAACATCAGGTTGTGTTTCTCGGCAACGGCAAAGGCATTATCACACTTGTTGCGGGTAAGTATTCCTATGAGCACACCCCTCTTGTGCAACGCATCAAGGGTCTCCCTGGCCCCCGGATTGAGCTTCGATTCCGCAACCGCCCTTTGCTCGTGATATTCCAAAATCCTCTCCGTATTCTCTCGCTGCTGCGGCGTCAGCTTCTCCATCAGCTCTAAAATCGGCCCTGCATCGGGTTCAAAGCCCATCTCCCTGCGAATCGCGTCAAAATCAAAAAACGGCTCGGTTATCGTCCCGTCCAAATCGAATATCACCGCCCGTATTTGCATATTCAACCTCAATACTCGACGATTAAGATTTCTTTCGCAGCAGGTCAATCAGATACCGGGCATCTGCGCTGAGCACCCTGTCTTTTCGGAGGATAATCCCCGTCGGGCGCACAAATCTTTCATTTGAGAACTCAATCGCTTTTACCGTGCCTGCCGTAAGCTCCTGCAATATGGCCGTGCGAGGCAGTATGCTCACGCCCGAATTTATCTCGACCGCCCGCTTGACCGTCTCGATATTGTCGAACTCCATCACCGGCCTTATGACCACGTTATATCGCTGGAAAATGCCGTCTATCCAGTCGCGAGTCGGGACGCCTTCCTCAAAACCGATAAACCGCTCGAACTGAAGCTGATGAATATCTATATCCGACTTGCCCGCCAGCGAATGCCGGGCGGAGCACGCGAGGACCAGCGGCTCATCCTCGAACTCGTAAACATCGAGGCGTTTATCCATTCTCGGCACCGCTAAAAGGCCGATATCCAGCTCGCCAGACAGAACCAGCTCGTAAATCTTGTCGGCATCGAAATACTCCACGTGGAGGTTGACGTTCGGCTTTTTGACCATAAATTTTTTGAGATATTCAGCCAGCGTGTACATACCGATACTGAAAATGGCCCCGACGTTGACTCTCGCCTGTGCCTTGCTCTTCATTGAATTCAGCTCGCTTTTGAGCAATTCGAACCTGTCAACAATATCCCTTGCGGCCCTGTAAAAAATCTCGCCTGCCGGGGTCAATTCGAGCGGTCTTTTGGCCCTGTTGAGCAGCTGGCATTTGTGTTCCATCTCTAATTGCGCTACCTGCTGGGAAACCGCCGACTGACTGACAAAATGCTTTTCCGCCGTCTTGGAAAAACTCCTCAGGTCGGCCAAATCACAGAATATCTTAAGCGTTTCGATATGCATTATAAGTCCCCTTGATGAACCATATTAACTAAACAACTTTGCACTAACCCGCCTGACAAATAGTATTACATTTGACAACATTATAAGCTTATTGTTGAATATTTTTATAAGTTTTGCTTATTCTAACAGATGCCCGACAAAAAGCAACCAACCTAATAGCCCGGAGAATTGAATTATGAGTGAACAGACAAGCACTGGGCTGGCGGGTCTTGATGCCGTCTTGAACTATCTGCGAAAAGGCGATAACGTCGTCTGGCAGGTTGACAGCACCGACGATTTCGCCGCCTTCGTTACGCCCTTCGTAACAACAGCCGTGTCAGAGGGCCGCAAGGTAATATATATGCGATTTGCCAGCCACAAGCCCCTGCTCGAAAACGGCCCCGGTATCCAGATATTCAATCTCGACGCCGGCGCAGGTTTTGAATCCTTTTCCGCCCAGGTCCACAATATAATCTCCGAACAGGGCGTTGGCGCATATTACGTCTTCGACTGCCTCTCGGACCTGCTCAGCGCCTGGGCCACCGACCTGATGATTGGCAACTTCTTTATGATTACCTGCCCATACCTGTTTGAGCTGGACACGTTCACCTATTTTGCCATCCTGCGAAACAACCACTCGTTCAAGACCATCGCCCGAATCCGCGAAACGACGCAGATACTGCTTGACCTGTATAATCTGGAGGGCTCGTTTTACATCCACCCGCTCAAGGTTTGGAGGCGCTACTCGCCGACGATGTTCCTGCCGCATCTTCAGCAAGGCGAGCGATTTGTGCCCATCACGAGCAGCATCGATGCCAGCCGGCTTTTCACTCGTATCTCGGAACAGGGCCTCGAATCCGCCGAAAGAGCGCTCGATTACTGGGACCACCTTTTCCTGCGAGCAAAGGAGCTGGAAGAGCTTCCCGGCGCCTCTTTGAAGGACAAACAGCAAACAATCGACCACCTTTGCAGGGTAATGATTGGCAGGGAAAAAAGAATCCTAGCGCTTGCAAAAAAACAATTCTCCCTCAATAACCTGCTCGACATCAAAGACCGGCTGATTGGAACCGGCTTCATCGGCGGCAAAGCCGTGGGAATGCTATTGGCGAACAGCATCGTCTCTTCCGACTCCTCCCTCAAATTAACGAGCCATCTCGAACAACACGACTCCTTCTACGTCGGCTCCGACGTCTTTTACACCTACATCGTCGAAAACGACTGCTGGAAACTGCTTATGGAGCAAAAGACCAAAGAGGGATATTTCAAAGTCGCGCCCGAGCTGAGAGACCGGCTGCTCAAAGGCAAGTTCCCCGACCAGGTCCGCGAGCAGTTCCAGCAAATGCTCGAATACTTCGGACAGTCCCCAATCATTGTCCGTTCGAGCAGCTTGCTCGAAGACGCATTCGGCAATGCTTTTGCGGGAAAATACGCAAGCTTGTTCTGCGCCAACCAGGGCAGCCCCGAGCAGCGATACGCGCAGTTCGAGGACGCCGTGCGAAAGGTCTATGCCAGCACTATGGGCGACGACGCCCTCGTGTATCGGCTGCAAAGGGGCCTCGACCAGCAGGATGAACAAATGGCGCTTCTGGTCCAGCGGGTCTCCGGCTCATACCGCGAGAACTACTTTTTCCCGGATTTGGCGGGCGTGGGGATGTCATACAATACTTTCGTCTGGAACCCGGACCTCGACCCGAAAGCCGGTATGCTGCGACTCGTCCTCGGACTTGGCACCCGTGCCGTCGGCCGGGTGGAAGACGATTACCCCCAAACCATCGCCCTCGACGCCCCCCTTCTGAGACCCCTTGCGGATATGGAGGACGTCCGAAGATTTTCACAGCATTACGTTGACCTCTTAGATATCCAGAACAATTGCCTCGCGTCGGTGCCGCTTCAGGAACTGCTTTCCAAAAACCTTGATTTGAAAATCGACCTCGTAGCTGTTCAAGACCACGAGATGTCCGAAAAGGCAAAACAACTCCGGCTCGCACAGCAGCAATACTGGGTCCTAACCTTCGAGAAGCTGCTCAAGGAAACCGACTTTGTTCCGTATATGCAAAAAATTCTAAAACGGCTCGAAACCACCTATCACTATCCGGTCGATGTCGAATTCACGGTCAATTTCACCAAAGAAGGCGACCTGATGATAAACCTGCTGCAGTGCAGGCCGCTGCAAACCAAGGGCAAACAGCCAACTGTTACAATTCCCGCCTGCGTCGAACCTGATAAGCTATTGTTCTCCTGCCAGGGTTATTTTATGGGCGGAAGTATCTCTCTCGATATCAAACGCATCGTCTTCGTTGACCCCAAGGCATACGAGGCCCTGCCCATCCAACAGAAATATGACGTGGCGCGCGCCATCGGGACCCTGAACAAGCAAATCACAAGTCGAGACGATACCGGCTTGCTGCTTCTGGGCCCCGGCCGCTGGGGCACTACTACGCCGTCGCTGGGCGTTCCGGTAAGCTTCTCCGAAATCAACAACGTCGCCGTCCTCGGCGAGCTGGCCTGCGAAGGAACTAATCTTGTTCCCGACCTGTCTTTCGGCACGCATTTCTTCCAGGACCTCGTCGAAACCGACATCTTTTATGTAGCAATCTTCCCCGGCCACAAGGGTTTCTCCTTCAACGAAAAATGGTTCGCCTCTCAGCCGAATCACCTCGCCCATCTGCTGCCTGATAAGGATAAATACGCCGACGTGATAAAGGTAATCGACCTCGCCGCCTCCCCCGCCGAAGGCGAGGTCTCGCCCAAAGGCGGACCAGCCCGAATCCTCGGCGACATCGTCTCTCAGCAGGTTATCTGCTTTTTAACCTGAAAATCCGCAACCAGGCACGATATACAGGGTACTTGACAACGATGAGCAAAAGGTGTTAGATGACTTCCGTAAACTTATGATGCCCAAAGAACACAAGAAAACACGGAGTGGGTAAAAATGGTTTGGTTTAATGTAATTAGATGGTCTGTTATCCTTCCTGTCGTAATTATTATTGAGTACCTTTCATACCATATCGCCTTGTTTTTTAACAGTTCAATTAGAGAGGATTTACTGGAAGGTCACATTTTTAAAGTAGTTATAATTGTTATGGCATGTAAGGGCATTAGTACTTTTTGTGCGGTATGTGTGGGAATTACAATATCACCTTCGTATAAAAAATACGTGGCTATCGGACTTGGTATTTTTTACATATTAGGCGCTGGTATGGGTATCGGAATTTCTTTATCCCAAAGGGCTTATTCAGGAGCTATATCTGATTTAGGTATCCTTATTGGTTTATTGTTTGTTGCCCTTTTTATACATGAAGGCGAATTGCCTATGTTAGACAAGAAAACCCGGAGTGCTTGAAAATGGAAAACATGAAGATAGGTATTCGCAGATTGGCCTTTGCGGTTTGGTTTGTTTCCTTATTCTTTTCTCTCATCTTTTTTCTTTCAGCCGACCGCCTAAGCCAGAAAATACCGGATGAAGTTATTTTTACTATTCTGATATTTTTAGCTATGTTCCCTTGGCCTTTTTATTTTTTAGGTAATTGGGTCATCCGGGGTTTTGGCCGGGACGTCGCCGAAAAAAAACTCCTATACGCGTTTTTGGCGCTAATTTTTGTTGTTATCCTTTTCCTTATCGGCCTGCTAAATGTTCTGATTAAACTTCCCAAAAGGGACATCGGATGGTAATTTATGTGGTTAAAGTAGCCCTCCGGCCTGATTCTCGGCACTTCGGGATTGGTCGAAAAAAAGGTAAAAATCTTCTGGGTTAGAGAGGGAAAATTGTGGTCTTTGAGGGAGGCATCAGGTCAAGCCCTCCACCCGTTTGGGCTCAACCTCTCGCCTTTTTCCTCAATCCCGAAATAATCGGGACACCCAAGCCGAGAAGCAGAAGCGTGGTGGGTTCGGGAGTAAGCAAGAACGCTCCTTCGTACCCGTCCGGATTGATACCATAGCCAACTATCCAACCGTTATCATTTATGCTCAGAGCCTCCCTCAACGTCCAGCCGGATGTGGGGTCAATGAGTGTGTTCAGGTCGATATTTGCTCCACCACCAGTTGCATCAAAAAGTATTGCACGCTCATATCCTGCCACGTCGGCCCATCCCACAATTTGACCAATGTTATTGATTGAGTAAGCCCTACTGTAAGACCCACCGAGCGTACCCAGGTCTATATTATTACCTCCCCCAGTTGCGTCAAAAAGTGTTGCATGCCAATCTCCTGCCACGTCGCTGGCGCTGGCATATCCCACAATTTGACCGTTGTTGTTGATTGAGTAAGCAAGACTGTCAGGACCGTCAAGCGTACCCAGGTCTATATTATTACCTCCGCCAGTTGCATCAAAAAGTGTTGCATGCACAGCGTGTGCTGCCACATTGCCTACCAGATAGCTGGCACTTCCCACAATCTGACCGTTGTTGTTGATAGAGGAAGCATTACTGGAAGTTCCACCGAGCGTACCCAGGTTTATATTATTACCTCCGCCAGTTGCATCAAAAAGCGTTGCACGCACATGTCCTACTTCCCCGGTGTTGGCCCATCCCACAATTTGACCATTGGTGTTGATTGAGCGAACAGTACTGAAAGGTCCACCGAGTGTACCCAAGTCTATATTATTACCTCCGCCAGTTGCATCGAAAAGTGTTGCATGCTGATTTCCTGCCTCGTTTTCGGCCCACCCCCCAATTTGACCGTTGTTACTGATTGAGATAGCAACACTGACACCGGCAGGCAAACTAGGAAGCACACCCAAGTTTATATTATTACCTCCGCCGGTTGCATCAAAAAGTGTTGAACGCCCATATATTGGAGCGGAGGCACTTCCCACAATTTGACCATTGTTATTGATTGAGTAAGCCCTACTGGAAGGCCCACCGAGCGTACCCAAGTCAATAAGATTGTAAAACGCCTCAACTGATACGGGCGAAATTAGTAGTAAGACCAGAATGACTAAAATTTGCTTCTTCATTTTCTCTCTTTTCAAAAACGTTAGACGGTTTCAGCGCACATTGCGTGCGGCCATTGTTTGACAGAAAATAACGAATTTTTCCCTTCTTCTTTGACTTAGCTTTTTTGCCTTCGCCTCCTGCTAAGGCGATTACATTATACCCTTTTGCCGGTGACAGTCAAGGGAAAGGATGAAGAACAGCCAACGGTCAGAATCCCGACTTGTCGGAGGCCTTCCCCACCCCGGCCTTATACTCCTATTAGCCAAACTGATGAAATCTATTAAGATTTAATGCTTCTCCCCTGCTATAAAGACCGGCTATAATTAACGTTTTTGAGGCGTTGTTTGGTAACGCCGTGTGTGAAAAATGAACCCAATTAGCCCATTGCAAAAGTAAGGAGGTCGTTCAAATGAAAGCCAGCTCCGTCGTCCAGTCGGTTTATGACCAGGTCATCAAACGTAACCCCGGAGAAGCAGAGTTCCATCAGGCCGTAAAGGAAGTATTGGATTGCCTCGAGCCGGTCCTCGAAAAACATCCCGAATACGTCAAGGCCAAGATACTTGACCGCCTCGTCGAGCCGGAAAGACAAATCATCTTCCGCGTCCCCTGGCAGGACGACAAGGGAGAATTTCAGGTCAATCGCGGCTTCCGTATTCAGTTCAATAGCGCCCTTGGACCTTATAAGGGCGGCATCAGGTTGCACCCGAGCGTCTATATCGGGATTATCAAATTCCTCGGCTTCGAGCAGATTCTGAAAAACTCGCTGACGGGCCTGATGATGGGCGGCAGCAAAGGCGGCTCTGACTTCGACCCCAAAGGTAAAAGCGACGGCGAAGTGATGCGATTCTGCCAGAGCTTCATTACTGAACTGTTCCGACACATCGGGCCGGACACTGATGTCCCCGCCGGCGATATCGGCGTCGGCGGTCGCGAAATTGGTTTTATGTTCGGACAATACAAACGGCTGAAAAACGAGTTTACAGGCGTCCTCACGGGTAAAGGCCTCGAATGGGGCGGCTCATTAGTCAGGACCGAAGCAACCGGCTACGGGCTTGTCTATATTATGGCTGAGGCGCTCAAGGACAGCGGCAAAAGCTTCCACGGAACGACCGTCGTCGTCTCCGGCTCGGGCAACGTTGCAATCTATGCCGTTGAAAAAGTCCAGCAGTTAGGCGGCAAGGTCGTCGCGATGAGCGACTCAAATGGCTACATCCACGACCCCGACGGCATCAACCTCGACACAATAAAGAAAATTAAGGAAATCGAACGTAAACGAATTAAAGAATACCTCTCCTATCACAAAACAGCCAAATACACCGAAGGATGCGCCGGCATTTGGAACGTCAAGTGCGACGTAACGCTGCCCTGCGCGACACAGAATGAGCTGGATGAGGCCGCCGCTAAAACACTTGCCCAAAACGGCTGCATAGCCGTAGGCGAAGGCGCAAATATGCCCTGCACCCCTGAAGCCGCAGACGTATTCCTGCAAAACAAAATGCTGTTCCTGCCCGGCAAGGCCGCAAACGCAGGCGGCGTCGCCGTCTCCGGTCTTGAAATGGCGCAGAACAGCCAGCGAATACCCTGGACATTCGAAAAGGCCGACGCTGAACTGAAGAACATTATGGTAACAATCTATACCAACGCCCGAGAGGCCGCTGAAGAATATGGCCAGCCAAACAACTTCATCGTCGGCGCAAACATCGCCGGATTCCTCAAGGTCGCAAAGGCGATGCTCGCCCAGGGCCTTGTATAAAAACAAACTACCGACTTAAACAGGGGCGGCCCCCCTGCTTTCTTGCGAAAGCAAAAAGGGGGGCCGCCCTTTTTGTTGCCTCGACCCGGCCTAACAATTACAATCTGAACTATGCAGAATAATCCTGATATCAGTAAAGCGATTCGGCAGCACGCCGAAATGGCGGAGTTCTTCTCCGGCGGCCTGACCGTAAAAACAAACACCGCCGTAAGCCCCCAACTTCATGTTGGGGGTTCAAACCCCCAGGATAAACCTGGGGGCTTACCGGTGAAAAAAAACGCCTCGCCGGAAACAATTAAAGAGATTGAGAAGCTCGCCAAAGAAACGCGTAAGTGTCGCAAGTGCGACCTCGGCTCGCTGCGAGCCAACGCCGTGCCGGGCGAGGGCAATCCTGCCGCCCGAATTATGTTTGTCGGCGAAGGACCCGGAGCAGATGAAGATGCTCAAGGCAGACCCTTTGTCGGGCGGGCGGGAAAACTGCTCGATAAAATCATCGCCGCCTGCGGCCTCAAACGCCAGGACGTCTGGATTGGCAACATTCTCAAGTGCCGCCCGCCTGACAACCGCGACCCAAGACCAGAGGAGATAATCGCTTGTCTGCCTTACCTTCAAAGACAAATCGAACTGATAAACCCTGAGGTCATCGTCGCCCTCGGCGCCCACGCCGCCAGGACACTCCTCGACTCCCCCAAACCAATAGGCCAGTTGAGAGGAATATTTCACGAATACCAGCCCGGCATAGGCAAAAAACCCGTAAAACTGATGCCGACATTCCATCCGGCCTACCTGCTTCGCAATTATTCCGATGAAAACCGCAGAAAGGTCTGGGAGGATATGAAAAAGGTCCTCGCCGAGCTTAACCTGCCGGTTCCTCAGGGCAGCAAAAAGTAAGAAAACAAACAAAAGCCCATTTCCCGCTTTTTACTTAGATTCGCCAATGCTTGATAA
>JBDRMP010000006.1:0-47647 GCA_043811995.1 Planctomycetota bacterium | reverse complement strand
GGTATTCCACAGTTCTTCCGGCACGTGCCAAATCGTTGGCAACGGCTTTACGTTACGTTTTTTTCTCATCTGCGTATCCTTTCAATAAGCTTACACAGATGTTATCGGCTAAATTATGCGTTTTGAGATAGTTACTAAATGTTTAGTCTGGAACAAAAACGGCTTTTGGATAAACTTGCTGAGGTCGGTAATAGCGATGAGCAGATCAGAGCTTTATGTGACGAAGCTACCAGAAAAACCGAGGAAATAAAAACAGTCGAGCGGGATATAAATAAAATAATAGGGGAGAAGACAATAGGATTCCCATGGCTGGCGGATGCGATTGCTCAGTACTACGAGCTAAGAGATTCAAAGATATCGGAGTTCTTAGAGCGGAAACTTACGCCGGGGATTTCATCTGCGGAACGGGTGCGCGAAATTGCCAAAGAGAAACGGATTCTAGAGAAACAATTTAGGGTCACAAGAAACTTAATCAAATACTACGAGGCGTTGTTTCCTTGGCTTCCAGAATTTGTGGGAGAGGATTTGGATGAGTTAATTGAGTCCGTTACCAAGAAAGAGACGCAAGTATCTGATCAAAATGACCCAGTTAAGTTTTATTTAACAAAGGGTGAATATGAAAAACTTTCCGTAACTGAACGTAATCAAAGGGCGCTGGATAGATATTGGTCAAAGAAAAAGAGTTCTTGGGAAATAGGCCGCGATTACGAGAGATACATCGGGTATCTTTATGAACGGGACGGATACAGTGTATATTACCAAGGAATAGAAGCGGGATTAGAAGATTTAGGGAGAGATTTGATTGCCAAAAAGAATAGAGAGATAAAGGTTATCCAGTGTAAATGCTGGGCACAACATAAAACTATTCATGAAAAACATATTTGCCAACTGTTTGGTACTACTCTGAAATATTGGCTTGAGCAAAAAAAGATTTTACAGAAGAATCAGGCCGAATTTCTAATATCACTAATTAAAGAAGATGAGATAGGGGGGGTGTTTGTGACTTCGACAAGTCTTTCTGATGTAGCGAGAGAGTTTGCCGTTGAACTTGGAATACAAGTACGAGAAAAATTTCCTTTTGAAGAATATCCTTCAATTAAGTGTAACGTATCTAAACGTGCAGGTGAAAAGATTTACCACCTTCCAATGGATCAGCAATATGACCGCACTGTGATTGAGGAAGAGAGAAACGAGTACTATGTTAAAACAGTGGCTGAAGCTGAAAAGCTTGGATTTCGGAGAGCTTGGCGATGGAGAGGTGAGTAAAGTTACGAGGGTGCCTGACTCTTCAGTGTTGATTGTTGTCACATGTTGGAGATAAGTGTATATTACGACCAAAGGCGGATTGCTTTTTTTTGATAATTTTTTAATTCTCTGTGGTCTCTGTGTCCTCTGTGGCTAAAATACAAAGAAACCTCTATGGCAAAAATGATATGTGCGGAACACTTTCTCCTTACGCGGTAACAGAAGATACCAGCAAAGGCAGGACTTTCGCTGAAAAGCCGCACGCCTTCAGGTCCGATTTCGAGCGGGACCGTGACAGGATAATTCACTGCTCCGCGTTTCGTCGCCTCGAAGGCAAAACGCAGGTCTTCACGCCCGGACTGGACGATTTTTACCGTTCCCGCCTGACACATACTATCGAGGTCGCCCAAATCGGCAGAACAATCGCAAAGGCGCTATGTCTTAATGAAACTCTGACCGAGGCGATATGCCTTGCTCATGATTTGGGACATTCGCCTTTTGGCCACACGGGCGAAAGTGTTTTGAACAAGCTGATGGCGGATTTCGGCGGTTTCGAGCACAACTGGCAGTCACTGCGTGTCGTTGACCTGCTTGAACATCCTTATCCTAATTTTGCCGGACTTAATCTGATGTATGAAACCCGACTGGGTCTGGCCAGACATAGCAGTCCTTATGATAAACCGGCTGGGGATGGGTTTGCCGAGTCAAATTGTTCGCTCGAAGGCCAGGTAGCCAACGTTGCCGACCGAATCGCCGTCAGCTCTCATGACCTCGAAGACGGTTTGCGGGCTGGCTTGATTGACGCCGAACAGTTGAAAGATGTTGTTTTGTTTCAGGACGCCCAAAACCGGGTGCAGGCCGACAAAATTGCAGATAAAACCGTCCGCAGGACAAGGACCGCCAAAGCCATCATAGACAAGCTCGTCGGCGAGTGCATCGAGCAAAGCAGAACCGCAATCGGCCGGGAAGGAATAAAAAGCGTTAACGACATATATCGTCTGCCTGGAAGTTTAATTCTGCTTCCGCAAAAGAGCGTTGATGAGCTTTTAGAATTGGAACGCTTCCTGTTCGATAATTTCTATCGTCACCCGTCGATTGTGTCAACGGCACAAAAAGTTGAGCAATGGCTCAAAAAATTGTTTGAGCATCTCTGTAGAAAACCAGAGTTGATGCCTCACTACTTCCAGCGATTTATTGAAAAGCAGGGGCTTCAGCGGGCCGTTTGCGATTACATCGCCGGCATGACCGACAGGTTCACGCTGAAAATGTTAGAGCAAATCTGACGCCGGCTCGTTATAATCTTTGCTTCTGTTTTATCAATAATGCTTACAGCGACTATGAAAAGATTACTTACATCGTGTTTCGGGCTTGGCTGGCTGCCCGTGGCGCCCGGTTCGTGGGGTTCGCTGCCCTCGGCGGTTGCCTTTGGTCTTGCCTGTTACTTTGGCGGCTCTGATTTACTTGTCTTTTTGCTGATGCTGGCGTTTTTTATTTCCGGCTCGATTGTCTGCTTAAAGTTTTCGGGTGCAGCGGTCGCCGCGACAGGTAAAGATGACCCCAACGAGGTAGTGGCCGATGAGGTTGCCGGCCAGGCATTGACGTTTCTGGCGATGCCGTTTGTGATGGGCGAAACCTTGTCGGGGCGGCAGCTTCTCGTGATTGTCTCGCTCGGTTATTTTTTGTTTCGGCTGTTCGATACGGTCAAGCCCTGGCCCTCGTATCGGCTCGAAGAATTGCCCGGTGGCTGGGGGATACTCGCTGACGATTTGATGGCCGGTGTATATGCCGGGCTTGCTCTGGCGATAGCCGCTAAATTCTGGATACTACAATAATGGCGACGGAATACAGTCCTGATATTTGCAGAAGGTTGCAGGCGAAGTTTCGGGTGTCCGGCCTTCATAGGCCGATGCGCATCAGCCGATATGACGCCGGGACCGAGCTGGTTTACAATATCACCGGCATTGAAAAGTCAAATACCGCCAGTGCACATTTGTTAGTGGAGCGTTTCATAGGGGGCGGATTTGCCGGCCAGGTTTACAGGGTCAAAGTTCTCGATATTCAAAACGCCTCCGGCCCTATAGATGGTCTTAAGCCGGGCGGTGTTTACGCGATGAAAATTCTCGTGCCGCCGTCGGGTTTTGCGCGTCTGTTTCGTAATTTCCTCTATCGGCTCGGTTTTCAGGGTCCTTTTCAGCTTCAGGTCAATCCCGCAGCCGCAAGGGCAGGCGCCCTTTGGCAAAAGTTCATTCGTCGCGCTGCCAAAATCCGCTTCGGCGATGAAAGAACCGTCGTCGATGTCCACGCCACATTCATTGATGAAAAAATCGGTAGTTGCGGTGAGCTGAGCGAGTGGGTCGATGGCCGAACTTGGCGGCTGGAGGTCGATGACCGGTTGGACCTGCTCAAGTTGTGGCGAAGGGGGAAAATTACCGAAGTGCAAAACCTCGGCTCGCCCGAATATCGCGCAAAAAAACAGTTTATGGCTGATTTTGTGAAGCTGCTTCACGATATCGGCGCATACGAGTTTGCCAGGCAATACGAGTGGTGGACCTGCAAGAGCCAGCCAAATTGTTTGAAACGACATGATACGAATAGCGAGCCGGCAAAAGGTCTTGTGGCAGTCGATTTCAGGCCCGGGCTGGTGCTGCTGCCTTTCCTGCCGATGAGTCCCGGCGACTTCGCACTCATAGTAAAAGGAATAAGGCGAGGTGCTATCGTGCAGTTCGACCGGGGCGAGATATCAAAGCTCGAAGCATTTGCGCGGGAACATTCGGAATGTTTTGCGGATATGCAGCCGATGCTCGACGAGTTAAAGGCAGACGAGCGGATATACCGAAATAGCGTCCCCGACATAACTCAAAACGATATTCGGCTGTTCTATGACGGATACCTATGGTCAACGATTCTCGACAGCTCAGTCACCGGCTGGAAGGTTCGTAATCTGATTGATGAGTCCTCGGAGAAGAAACTTCGCTCAAGCAGGTTGCGGACGGTTCTATTTCTTATCGTGGGTCTTATTCCTTTTCTGGGCAAAATCATCAGGCGCATCTGGGGACGGACTGACTGGCGTCGCCATTATACTGCTATGCTGACGAGCTTGGGCTACCTTGGACGAGCGGTTCGCGGAAAGATTATGGAAAAAACCATCGATTGGTATCGAACCGGGCGCATCAGCGATATGCAGGCGATAAGAATTTCTCAGCAGCCGTGGCGTTTCTTCTTTCATTTGCCGTTTTTACTTCTCATTTTTCCCGGCCTGCACCGGTTTTTGACGGATTCCGATTTCAGGAAGGATAAGCTCGTCTTCCTGTTCGTCAGGCCTTTTCGGCTGTATTTTCACGCCCATTTGCGCGAACAATGGCTTCGTGAAATGGTCGCCGAAGGGCAGAAAAAACATATGCTCACCGACGAAGACGCCGCGACGATTCTTTCGCAGATAAATGAGCCGTATATACAAAAATACCTGATAAGCTTAGTTGTGCACCTGATGACGCTGCCCGTTACACAGATAGTGTCGGTGACGCTGGCCTTCATTTATGTCCTGATGCATCCCGATATGCCGCGTGCGCAGGTCTGGGGTGTTGCGGCGGGCATCGTAGCGATTTTTCAGGTTATTCCCATTTCACCCGGCTCATTTTGTCGCGGCGCGTATGTCTTGTATCTGGTGATAAGAGAACGGAACTTCAAGGACTACAATATCGCCATATTCCTCGGCTTCTTCAAATACGTCGGATACCTCGCGTTCCCGATTCAAATGACGTATCGCTACCCGGCCCTGGCGAGATTTATGGCAGGCCATTGGGCAACCGAGATAGTTCATATTGTGCCGGTGTTTGGCGAAAGGGGGGCGCTGCTTGAGCGGTGGGTATTCGGATTATTTTACAACTGGCCTTTGACGGTTCGCCGGCGTA
Organism: Planctomycetota bacterium; assembly: GCA_043811995.1. GTDB lineage: Bacteria > Planctomycetota > Phycisphaerae > Sedimentisphaerales > Anaerobacaceae > Fen-1362. The sequence goes on along the minus strand of JBDRMP010000006.1, from coordinate 42,491 downwards.
TGGACCGCCGCGAGGAGATTCGAGCGGCGATTCCGTCGCGATACTGGCACACAGCCGTATGTGTCCTGGCGGCAGTTTTGATATTTGCCGTAACCGATGCCGTTCATTTGAACAAATATGGGAAGCTGCCCGTGCTGGCCGACATTTGGTGGCTCATTATGGTCGTGCCGCTGCTTTGCGGCGTCGGCGTAACTCTCGGCTGTGGAGGAGCCAAATTATGGAGAAGAATTGTCGCCGCGGCAATCGCAGGCGCGATGGTCGGGATACTTTCCACTATTGCCGCTGCCATATTAAGCTCTGGAGGGGATGCTAAGGCCTCAGATACAATAGCGAGAGGAGCGATGCTCGCCTTCGTTTCTGCTCTCCTGTCAACGCTTGGCGCAATAATAACCGAGCTGAAGCTGCCGGTCCCGGACCTGAGTCGATGCAAAGTTTAACCGAAAAAATCTGGCAAAAAGAGTATCGTAAGGTATAATAGCCGGCAGGCCTGTGTTCATGGTGATGGTTATGTATTTTGAGGGTGTAAGTAATTATGGCAAACGCATATAGTTCCCTTTGTGACGATTTCTTCCTCGATACGTTTGTGAATACCGAGCTTGACCTGCCCGTCCAGAGTGATACGGTCTTGGCGTTTTTTGAGCGGATTCAAAAACAGTATCCTACGATGGGGTGTTTTTCCAAGCAGGAGAACGGCGAATACTGCCTGGAGGATGACCGCCGTACCGGCCAGTATCGCTGGGTATCGCTCGATCTGGATCGCGTCGGTTCCGGCATCGTTAATCCGTCGGATTTTACGGAGGTTTACGCCCAGGATAAGTTTGTCCTCGGATTGGTGCCTTATATGCTGGGTATAAACCATCTCGACGTTGATTCGCTTGATGTCACATACGCTATGGACTTCTACTGCGTTGGCGGTCACGACCAGGTTATAGCCGAGGCGCTCGGTTCGTCGGCGTTCAACTGCATGCTGGACCTACCAGGCGCAAAGGCAATCGACCATTCGCCTTCGATAGTGGTTACTCTCTCCGATGACTGTCGCACACAGGCAAGAATAAGCATCGAGTCCAGGACCAGTATCTTCGACCCCGATAAAATGCCCCAGTCAATCGAGGAGCCGATAAGCTTGTCTTTCACCGTTCGGCAGTACCCGTCGGGAACCGGCAAATTCGACGTCCTCGAATCCTTTGAGCGGCAGTGTCGGCTGGCCGAAGAGCTTATGGCCGACAGAATCGTCCCAAATCTTGTTCACCCGCTTATCAACGTTATCGCACAGAAACGGATAATTTAATGGACAGGGGTTGCTTATGGCCCTGGTAGCGCCGCTCAGCAAATACAAGAAAAAAACCTTTCTGATTTATATATCTATCTGTGTTGTAGCTGCGATTATTTTGGCTTACGATGGCTATCTGAGTAAATACGAATGGTCATATCGCTACAGCTTCTACAAAAAACACGTGGTCGACAAGGAAGGCAAGCCCGATAGTGACATGATTTTCAACCAAAAGGCCCCGTATTTTCTCGTTGTTGTGGCCGTGGTGCTGGGCGGGTATTTGTTAACGATACGCAACAGGAAGGTTGTCGCCGGGGAAACCGGCCTCGTTATAGACGGCAAAGTCAACATCGCTTACGACTCCATACAAAAAATCGACAAGACGCATTTTGATTCGAAGGGTCATTTTACTCTTACCTACAAGGGGCCGGACGACAGAGAGATAGACCGCAAAATCAGCGATAAGTATTACGACAACCTCAGGGCGATATTAGACCATCTCGTGGCGAAAATCAGTTGAAATCCTCAGCGTGAACGCTTAAGCTTTTCTTTTCAAGCCGCAATGGGTTGTGCAGATTAACTGTTGCGGTTAATCCTTGGGTTGTTACTTTGCTAATGGAAGGACATGTGTGTGAATCGCTGTGTCATAGGGTTACAGTGGGGTGACGAAGGCAAAGGTAAGGTCGTGGATATCCTTGCCGAGAAAAGCGACGTTGTCGTCCGCTACAATGGCGGCGCCAACGCCGGGCATACCGTTGTGGTAGGCAACGACAAGTTTGCACTGCACCTGCTGCCGAGCGGCGCTGTCAGACCTCAAACGGTATGTGTAATTACCAGCGCAGTTGTGGTTGACCCGGAAACGCTTCTTGGCGAGATTGACGGCCTTTCCCAGAGGGGTATCAGCTTGAAAAATCGTCTCTTCATCAGCGAAAACGCCCATCTCGTGCTGGATTATCACAAGATGGAAGACCAGCTTCGTGAACAATCGCTCGGTAAAAATAAAATCGGCACGACCGCTCGCGGCATTGGCCCCTGCAACGCCGACAAGATGGGCAGGAGTAATGCCGTTCGAATGGGCGACCTGCGAAATCCGGGCGAGCTTGAGACGAAGCTTCGAACAATCGTGGAATACAAGGACAGGATTTTCTCCTCCGTTTATAACACTGAGCCGATTGACTTAAAGTCGATTTTAGCGAAGTGCAAATCCTATGCGGAAAGGCTGCTACCGTTTACCATTGATACTACCGAGTATCTGCACGCTGTTCTGACGCAGGGCAAATCAGTTCTTTTTGAAGGCGCCCAGGGAACATTGCTCGATATCGACCACGGGACGTTTCCTTTCGTGACCAGCGCTAACGTTAGCGCGCTGGGGATGCCTGCCGGTGCGGGAGTGCCTGCAAAATGCGTCAATGAGTTTGTCGGTGTGGCCAAATGCTATACGACCAGAGTTGGAGCTGGGCCGTTTCCTACCGAGCTTGAAAACGAAATCGGGCAATTCATTCGCGACAAAGGCCACGAATACGGCACGACCACCGGCCGGCCGCGAAGGTGCGGCTGGTTCGATGCCGTCGTCGCTTCTTATTCCGTCGCCATCGGCGGAATCGACTCGGTGGCGCTGATGCACCTCGATACGCTCAGCGGTCTCGATGAGCTGAAAATTTGCACCGCTTACGAAATTGAAGGTAAACGAACTTCGTTTTTCCCGGCCAATATAGATAAGCTGGCCAAAGCCACGTGCGTTTACGAGTCGCTTCCAGGATGGAAAGAGGATGTCACTCAGGCCTGTGATTTTAACCAACTGCCCCTCAATGCACGCAATTACGTTACTTTTATCGAGAAGTGCATTAAACGGCCCGTTACTATGATTGGCGTCGGCCCGAATCGAAAGCAGACGATTTTTCTACCACCAGGACACTAAGTTTTTCGCTTTTTTTTGTGTCTTCGTGGCAAAAAAATGGAAAGCAAACTTATACAAACCGCTGCTCGGCTCGGTATAAAACCCGAAGATATGCCGCGCCATATAGCCATAATTATGGACGGCAACGGCCGGTGGGCTCAAAAAAAAGGACTGCACCGCTACGAAGGTCATCGGCAGGGCGGAAAAACCGCCGAAAAAATCTCCCAGTGCTGCGTCGATTTCGGAATCGAAGCTCTTACGTTGTATTCCTTCAGTATGGAAAACTGGAAAAGACCCAAAGAGGAAGTCGATGCCCTGATGCACCTCTATGCCGAATATCTTACCAAGATGCGTCCCACGCTGATGAAAGATAATGTTAAGCTTGTTCACCTTGGCCGGATAACGCCTCTGCCGGAAGTGGTTAGACGTGCGCTTCTCGAAACCGCAGAAGAGACTGCTGCAAACACCGGGATGGTTTTTGCCCTTGCCCTCAATTACTCTGGCCGCGCCGAGATAATCGACGCCGCGAAGGAAATCGCACGCCGGCACAAAGCGGGAGAGCTGACACTTGACGATATTGATGAACTATGCATCAACCGGCATCTTTATACAGCTGGATTACCTGACCCCGACCTTCTGATACGAACTGCAAACGAGATGAGAGTCAGCAACTTCCTGCTCTGGCAGATTTCTTACAGCGAGTTTTACGTAACCGAAACACTTTGGCCCGATTTCGAACAGCCCGATTTAGAAAAGGCGATATTGGCATACGCAAAACGCACCAGGCGTTTCGGTGACGTTATAAATTCACCTCGGTAAACGGAGTATTATGCTCAAATCTCGGCTGATTTTCGGCACACTGATGACGCTTGCCTTTATCGGTGTTGTTTTATTAGACGGCTGGCTTGACGGCTCGCTTACGGTTTCCCCTGACGATGACAAGGGCGTTCGCGGCACTTTGGTTGTTATTCTTGTCGCATTGCTGATGATTCCCGGGTTGTTCGAGTTGTCAAAACTTGCTGCTGCAAAAGGTATGAAAATCTTACTGCCGATTTCAATTCCTGTTTCGATTCTGCTTTCTGTAAGCTCTTATTGGCGCTTATTGCCTTTTCCTTATCTTCCTGTCATTTTCATTATTTCCTGTTTTCTTTATCAGCGGATTCGATACGGCGTATCGGGAGTTTTTGCCAACTGCGGTGCTGCCTGTTTTTCAGTGCTGTATCTCGGTTTGTTGGGCGGTTTTATACCCGCGGTCCGCATAAATTTCGGCCCCTGGCATCTGCTTATGCTTGTCTTTGTTGTAAAATGCTCTGACATAGGGGCGTACACTTTTGGCCGGCTTTTCGGTAAACACAAATTCTCACCCGTAATAAGCCCCAAAAAGACATGGGAGGGTATGGCCGGTGCCGTAATAGTTGCGGCGATTGTCGCGGTGGCCTTTGCCGTATCTTGTGATATAATGGTCTGGTGGCTGGGCGTATTGTTCGGGGCCTGTTTTGCGTTTATCGGCCAGATGGGCGATTTGGCTGAATCAATGCTGAAACGTGACGCCGAAAAGAAAGACGCCTCGAATAATGTGCCAGGTTTCGGCGGTATATTGGATGTCGTGGATTCAATTCTGATAACGGCGCCATTCGGATATTTGTTTTTTGTATTAGCGGCCAAATAGAGGAAAAACTTGGAAATCACCATACAATTAGAATCAGCCGACAAACAGCTCGAATTGTTCGGGCCTGCCGATACCCATCTGCGCCTCATCCGTAACGCCCTCGACGTCCGGCTGACCGCGCGACAAGACAATCTGCTCATTGCCGGCAAGACCGCGAACGTCAATCAGGCCGCCGAGGTCATCGACAAGATGCAAAAGCATTTATTTAGGCATTCGATGCCGACCGAGGAAGATGTCGGCCGTTTCCTTGCTGATATTACCGCGCCGGCTGCGCCTCAGTCCGCCGAGGCAATCGGCGTCTATTCGCACAAAAAAATAATAAAACCCTCCACCAAAAGACAGCTCCGCTACATTCAGGCGATGCTCAACAATGACTTGACGTTCTGCATCGGCCCGGCAGGTACGGGCAAAACATATCTGGCGGTTGCGGTTGCCGTCTCGATGCTTAAGAAAAAACAGATAAGACGAATAATCCTCGCCCGCCCCGCCGTCGAAGCCGGCGAGAAACTCGGATTTCTCCCGGGTGACATACAGGCAAAAGTCAATCCCTATCTTCGGCCCCTGTTTGACGCGCTCGAAGATATGATGGATTTTTCCCAGATGCGTAAATTTATGGAGCTTGATATCATCGAGATTATCCCCTTGGCCTTTATGCGGGGCAGAACCCTCAATGAATCCGTCATAATCTGCGATGAGGCGCAAAACACCTCACCCCTGCAGATGCTTATGGTCCTGACCCGCCTGGGCCACGGCTCCAAAATGATAATAACAGGCGATATAACACAGATTGACCTGCCGCAGGGACAAAAAAGCGGAATGATAGAAGCTGTAGGCCGGCTGCGCCGTATTAGAGGAATAGGCGTTGTCGAACTTACGCACAGCGATATCGTCCGCCATCGGCTTGTTCAGAATATCGTCCGCGCTTATCAAAAAGACAGGCCTGAAAGAGTTAAACGGGCGCCACAATAATCGGTAAAATTAGCGATTGAAATTTAGCAGGGTAAACAAGTGGGATTTTTCAAAAAATCAACTTTACGACGAAGTCGGGTCCGAAAAGGGACAGGCATCCGCTATGCCGACATAAGCCGGCTGGCAAATCCCGATATCATTTACTCGTCGCTCATCTGGTTGCTGTTTGTCTGCATGTGTGTGGCTGTTCTCGGATACGATTCGATTAAACAAGCCGCCTACACCCGTCTGGCGGCAATGGCCGTCGTCATTGTTATGATTTGTCTGGCCTCGGCCTATCACATCTCTCAGTACCAGAAACGACTTCTGAAAAACCATACCAGGGCCGTTGGGCTGGTTGCTATGTTTATGTTGCTGTTAACGTCGGCAAAAATATCTGTTTCGCTGACAGGCCAGGTCTTCTGGGCCACAGCCACCGCGGTCGCTGCCGCGCTGGTTCTGGCTATCTGTTATAGTCAGCGTTTCGCCACGGTTATGACTCTTGTTTATTGTATTCTCGCCTATTTCGCGGCAGAACTCCCGCCCGGCGCCGGGCCCGCCGCAAACGTTAACGTGTTGCTGACGATGTTGGCCGCCACTATTCCCTTCTGTTTCTTTTTGAAGGAAATTCGCACCAGGATGAAACTTCTGGAGGTAAGTCTGCTGGCGGCGGTAACAGTATTTTTAATGACGATGTCCGTGAAAGTTCTGTTCTCCGCTGCGGTGCTTGAAAATGCGATTGAAACGGCCGGTGTTAACGCCGCAATCACTATCATTGTGGGTGTGATGATGCAGGGGCTTTTGCCGGTCCTTGAAAAAGTGTTCGGAATAGCCACAAGTATGACCCTGTTGGATTACAGCGATGCCAATCAGCCGTTGTTGAAACGCCTTGCCATCGAGGCCCCCGGCACATACAGTCACAGTTTGTTCATCGGCTCCATCGCCGAAGCCGCGGCCGAATCCATTGGACGCAACGGCCTTTTGTGCAGAGTGGGTTCCTATTATCACGACATCGGAAAAATCAATAAGCCGGGCTATTTTGTCGAAAACCAGCTCGGCTCAGTCAGCTGGCACAAGGAGCTTTCTCCCGCGATGAGCCAGCTTATTATCGCAGGCCACGTCAAGGACGGTATGGAGCTGGCTAAAGAATACGGCCTGCCGGTGGTCCTGCGGCAGTTTATCGAAACACATCACGGAACCACACTGGTCGAGTATTTTTACAACGAGGCGGTAAAACAGCACGAGCTAAAGGGCTCTTCTGATACCTCGCCTCCTTCCGAAGGTGAGTATCGATATCCCGGTCCTAAGCCGCGGACGAAAGAGGCCGCTATTATAATGCTTGCAGACGCCGTCGAAGGCGCCGTCAGGACCGTCTCTGAACCGACCCCGACGAAAATAGAGGCGGTAGTCCATAATATGGCTATGAAACGGCTGCAGGACGGCCAGTTCGATGAGTGCGACCTGTCTTTGAGGGAGATTAACCTGATTGAGGTAAGTATATCGAAGGCCCTCGCCGGGCATTATCACGGGCGAATAGCGTATCCGAAACCCCCTGAGATGCCGCCCGACAAGGAACAGTAAGGCAGTCGGCCAAAGACCTATCCTATGCACGGCGTAATTGTTTATGTCAGACGCGAGTTCAAAGATATCAGGTGCTCCGTGCAGAAGCTTGGAAAACTTGTCCGTTCGGCCTGCGGTCGTTTCGGCCTTGCCGACGTAACGGTCAGTATCGCGGTAGTTGATAATAGCCATATTCGAAAGCTCAACGCCCGTTTCCTGAATCGTAAAACTGTCACCGATTGCCTGTCCTTTGATTTGTCACAGCCCAGGGATAATCATAGATGGTTTGAGCTGGTCGTAAACGGCGAAAAGGCAAAACGGGAGGCGGCTAAGCGAGGCCATTCCGCACAGGCGGAACTGGCGCTTTACGTTATACACGGTTTGCTGCATAATCTTGGCTTTGACGACCGGTTGACGGCGCAGGCAAAAAAAATGCACCGGCTGGAGGATGAGATTCTCCAACAACACGGATTTGGGCAGGTGTATAACAGGAAAAATAAAGTTGCGATGGGTAAACGACTTAAAAAATGCTGATTAACGACCAGGCCTTATGCATCAGGGTAGTTGATTTTTCTGAAACTTCGCAGGTGGTGACTTTCTTTACCAGGCAGACGGGCAAAGTCACAGTGATTGCCAAAGGCGCCAAGCGACAACGGTCCCCGTTCGGTGGGCCCGTTGAAATTTTTTCCTGCGGCAACGTCGCCTTCTCCGATTCCGGCGCAGACAAGCTTGCTACCCTTGTCGAATTCGAGCCGCTTGCCGGAATAGTAAATACTTCCGTGCTGTCGAGCGACATTTTCATCTTAAACTGCTGTCTTCTTGCCGCAGAGCTTGTCAATGTCCTTACGAGGGACTATGACCCGCATCAGGGACTGTTCGATGGTCTGCTTAAGTTCCTTCGTGATGTCACCGGACTCAAAGTCCCTCCGGCCGCGCGAACCGCCGTGCTTGCACAGCTCGCATTGTTTCAGTTGCGGCTGCTCAAAGAGATTGGCCTGTCGCCCGTCTTCGAGTATTGTGTGAACTGCAAAAGTCCTTTTAGCACGCGCTGGCCTGAGGTTTATTTCAGCAACAGCGCCAAGAGTTTAATCTGCAGGGATTGTCAGGGGTCGTTCCCGGATAGAATTGAGCTTAGTTTGCAGGCAGCAAACTGTTTTGTTGATATTAAATCGCTTGCCTTGGCCCAGGACGCCGAAATCAGGCAGGTTGAGGATATTTTGGTTCGCTATATTACCGACACGCTCGGCCGACCCCCAAAAATGGCAAAATATATACTCAACTCATAGGGGACTGCTGTGAGAGAAATATCGACAGGGGGGAATGTTCCGAAAGCTTGTTTGTCCAGATTAACAATCAAATAAGAACTATTATTAGCTATCTTACAAATACAGCATTAAAAAAGCCAGATTCCAAAAAATAGAATCTGGCTTCGGAGGAGGGTGATGAAAAGCCAAGAAAAATGACTATTTTTAAGTCCGCTATAATTCCTCTATCGCCTACCTTAAATAATCGCCCTGAATGCCGAAATTTCTTTAGTTAAATTTTGTTGATAACTACACATTTCCGGGGACATCTCGTCAAGTATCTACCCTCAAAAATTCGCAAACTTTTCGCTTTTCCCGCAAAAAGCCCGAAAATGCTCTAAAAAACTTGATTATTTTACGCTTGCTAACTCGGTTTTGTTCTCTTATTTTAACTAATTAGCTGTTATTTTTTGGAGTGTTCAGGATGTCCGGCAAAGTCACAATAGCGGATTTAATCGAAGCCAAACGGCAGGGCCGTAAGGTCGCGGCTGTCAGTTGCTACGACTATACCACTGCCCGGCTTGTCGCCCAGGCGGGCGTCGAGATGATTCTGGTGGGTGATTCAGCGGCCCAGGTTATCCTCGGCCACGATTCCACCCTGCCCGCAACTATGGATTTTATGGTTGCGATAACCGCCGCCGTCCGCAGGGCCGCGCCGAATGTCTGCCTCGTTGCGGATATGCCCTTCTTGTCCTATCAGCTCGGTGTTATCGAGGCGGTAAAAAACGCCGGACGCTTCGCCGCTGAATGCGGTGCACAATTGATAAAAATCGAAGCGTCAAACGCATACATAGACGTCGTCCGGGCGGTCAGCGACGCCGGTATGGCCGTGATGGCCCACATCGGCATCAGGCCTCAAAGCATTGGCAAGCTTGGCAGATTCAGGGCCGAGGCCTCGACTACCGAGATGGCGTTCGAGCTTATTGCCTTGGCCGATCAAATGATAAACGCCGGCGCAAGTGCCTTGCTGCTCGAAGGCGTTTGTGCCGAGGTTGCAAAAATTATTACGCAACGTTGCGAGGCGCCGGTCATCGGTTGCGGTTCGGGGCCGGACTGCGACGGGCAAATCCTCATCGCCCCCGACATCCTCGGCTTAACGCAGGGCCCTCGGCCAAAGTTCGCTAAAAGCTACGCGAACCTTGCCGACGCCACAATTGCTGCCTTTACTGAATATGCTGGGCAGGTCAGATCCGGCCGGTATCCTGATGCTGAGCACTGCTACGTTATGAAAACCGGCGAACTTGACCGGCTGTTGAAAATGCTCGAAAGCAGCGCCTGAATCTCGAACCGTCGCTAATTTTTGTGCCGTCGTATTCGCACGAGTAAGGATTGATTGAATATGGAACAGGTGGCGCCAATTCTGTTGTCGGCAATCATTTGCGACAGGGTAATTTTCGACCGAATCTCCGGAATGCCCAGCGTTATAAACATTATCCAAACCATCAACGCTCCCAAATACCCCGTTCGCCACGACCATCTCATATTCTTCTGTGAGATGACAAATGGTCATGGTGACACCCGGCTTAAAATTCGTCTCGTTGACCTCGAAAACCAGGACAAGGTTATTTTCGAGCAGAGCCAGTCGGTCGATTTCAAAGACATCAGGCAGATAGTTACGGTTGCGATAAACCTGATGGGCATCGTCTTTCAGCATACAGGAGAATATCGTTTTCAGTTATTTGCCAATGATAATCTGCTCGGCGAAAGGTCGGTTCTTTGCAGACAGGTTACTTTGCCGCCTCCCGGCGCGAGACCTCTCGGCCAATCCGACCCACCCAAACCCTTATAAAACACCGGGGCCTTTTTCCGCATTTTTTTTACTTGGGGATTGCTTAATAGAAAGACCCTATAATAGCGGCCTTATCGAGAAACGATGGTTCTTTTCTCCTGTCTTAAGATAGTTTGAATTTCGACGAAGTGAAGCAAATATTCGCCGGTTTTTCTATATTGCCTATTTTAACTAAAGATTTTTGAACGTCTCTCCCGATTTACTATATTACCCAGTTTAACATCTTGGTTTTTTGATAATCTTGGATATTGATGTAGGCAAAAATTTTTGACCAATACGCTAATTGGAGACAGATTTATGATTCGAGAGGAAATCGTTGAACGTTACCTGGATGCCTTGTTAAAGGGTGATAGAAGGGACTCACGGTCGGTCATAGAAGAGACGCTTCAGAGCGGAACTCCGACAAATCTGGTCTATATGGAGGTTGTCTGGCCTACAATGGTTGAGGTTGAACGGTTGCTGCGGGCAGAGCGGATAACGCCCGCGCAGGAGCATCTGGCCAGCCGAATTAACCGCACAATTGTGGACCAGTTGCAAAATAAGCTCCCAAGGAGGCTGGCCAGAAACAAGAAAATTGTGGTATGTTGCGCTCCGGATGAATTGCAGGAGCTTGGCGGCCAGATTATCGCCGATTTGTTCGATAGCGATGGCTGGGAGGTGCGTTTCCTCGGCGGAGGCCTCACCAACGACGACCTCCTCGTTTTCGTTCACGAATACGCCCCCGATATGCTGCTGATTTACGGAACAAGCCCGAAACAGGCCCCGGCTGTTCGCCAGCTTATCGACCGGATAAGGGAAGTTGATGCCCACCCGAATATGCAGATTATGGTTTCAGGCGGGTTATTTAATCGGGCTGAAGGTCTTTGGCAGGAAATCGGAGCCGACGCCTTTGCTGCTTCAGCCGAGCAGGCCCTCGAAATCGCATCAGGCACGATTCCTATCGAGCCGATATCGAGAACAATTAACCGCCGAAAAAGAAAACACCAGCCGACTTCGGGTCAACAACAGGAGACCGAATTTAAAACCCTTGCCGGATAAATTATTGGAAACGAGCATAGAGAAAAGACGCAAAACCCGCTCGATTTACAAGCTGGCAAGCCAGTATTTAACAAATACAGCCAGGTCGTATATATCTACGGCTCCGCTCTTGTCGATGTCGCAGCCGTAGCACCAATCGGGCGGTTCACAATCCGTCCATTCCCAATATTCGGTGAACAAGGCGTAATCTGCAAAATCCACTTTGGTGTCTAAGTCTAAATCGGATACTGGCCAGAGCCAAAACTCTGCGAATATCTGCAAATCATTGATATCGACCTCGCCGTCACGGTCAAAATCCCGCCCTCCGCACCAATCAGGACTGGTGCAGGACGCATAACGCCAAAACGCCGAAAAATAACTGAAATCGTAAAAATTCGGTATCCCGTCGCTGTTCCAGTCCACATCAATGGGGCCAAGCAAAATCGGCTCATACACGGCAGTGAGAATATGGTCGGTGGCCATCGTGACGTTAGCAGTCAAAAGATTCGTAAAGTATGCACTGTCGCGCTGCCATTCCTTAAAGCCATTGCCGTCCGCAGTCGAAGGTGCTGTAAGTGTCACCACTGTGTTTTCGTCGTAAACCCTTAAAAACTCCGTTATGCCGTCGCCTAACCCGTTGTTGTCCAGGGGGCTGACCGGTATCAAAACACCGCTGTTGGGTTCAGATGATGCAATGGTCAATGTATGCGTAATGCCATTGACCGTATGCAGTGTATAGTCCTCGACTTCGCCATAGTCCGCGGTGCCGCAGGGGTTTACACTGCCTGTGTACAATATACGAATACGCATTCGTGTGTCGCCCTCTGCTGCCGTCTCCGGCGGCGTTATTGTCGCAGTATAAGGACCATAACCAGGTGTGCCGCTGACGCTTATCGTCTCACCTGCGTCTGTGAAATCGCTGTCCTGGTTCCAGTCGACCCAGATTCCACATTGGTCCACGCTCCATGGATTACCATTTGTTATAGTTATGAGATAACTCTGGCCTTTTTGCATAGTTGTTGACATTGCAGTGTAGTCGGCGTAATTGCTGCAGCCGGTTGAATTATCGATATCTCCGACCACGACCCTGCTTATGTATTCATCACAGATATCTCCCGAAGCGATGCAGTAAGGGCATTCACCTGTATAATTCTTCCCATCCAGTGTCGTTGCTCCTGTACTAAGCGGGTCGAGCCAGACGCTCAAACGGGTTGACGATGTGCCTCCTCCTGTCCACGACCTGCTAAAGAATCCATACCAGTCGGACTCATTATTGCCGCAAGCCGCATCTCCTCCGTGAAGCTGTCCTCTTATCCTCTTGGACGGATCGAAGATGGGACTTCCTGACGACCCTCCCTCGGTAGTGCCGAGGTCCCAGTCCGTGACACGCAGGTGTGTTCCATCACCGGGGCTTGAAATTCCACCATACGAAGTCACGGAGAGTGGCTGGTTTTCGATGCTGATTTTTTTCAAGTCACCCTGCGGATGATGAATTGCCGCCCCGCTTGAAGGCGCCGAGTTGTTTCTGTCCCAGCCCGCATAGTAAACATCAGCATCACAGGACGGCATTTCGTCCAGCTCCACAAGGACAACGTCGGTGTTATAGTAGCCGGCGCGGTAATAAGCGCCCGTTTGGTCTTGAGTTGGCTCGCTGATAGCCCCGCCGCACGTTGTGGCCTGATAGTTCCAGGTCACCACCATCGAGGCGGCGGCTCCGTCCGGGTTTGAAAGAAACCCGTCGTCGTATTCGTCAAAACAATGAAACGCCGTCAGGAAATAGGGCGTGTTGTCCTGTGCCGTATTGTTGACTAATGAGCCAGTGCATAAAAATGTCCCGTCGGCAAGCGTTATTTGATACAGCGCGACGGACCGTATCTGGTCTCGCCAGGCGTCGCCCGTCGAGCAGTTAACGTCCACCTCGCAGTAGTCCGATGCTTTATCCATTGATAGTTTTGATGGTATCTTTCGGTATCCGTGGTTTATCGCCCCCAGAGTAAGTTTTAAATTCTCGACTTCAGCCAGAGGAATGTCCATTTCTACTATGACATCATCTGAGCTTATAATCGGCGTCCAAAGCTGTCCGTGCTTTGCGTTATCGCGTTCGGTGTATGGTCCAAGCACCTCTGAGCCGTCCTGGGAGTAGGCAAACAATTTTCCGCCTGCCGGCATATAGTATTGCGTGAACCCCAAACTCAACGACGTTGCACCCGGCGAGGTAATATGCAGCCGCCACATCCACGTTTCAGAATCAATTTGTTCCCAGGTCCCGCCGGTTGTAACATCAATCGAAACGGGCTTGCGCACTGCAAAACGATATGGTCCGCCAAACCGGTCTCTTTCCTCGTCCTCCTGACGCACCTTTGCCAGATTCACTTCCTCGGCTGCAATTACATCCACAGACGCTATATCAGCCACTTTACTCGAAAAACTCGCAGGTCTGTCGTAACTTCGCCCTTTTTTTATGGCCGCGGTGGCTTTTGCCTTGCAGAAAGAAGATGTGTCAAATAAGGCCCAAAAGCATACAGTCAGGGCCAGTAGCGAAACCACTTTGGAAAGGACTTTGCGCGAATACATTTGCACACCTCCTTTTTTCACCATTTAGCCCAGCGGGCATTTATAAAAACCTAACTAAAGCCACCGTTTTCTGATGCTATAGCCACCTCAAATATACAGCAATATAGCGATTACGTCAAGAAAATTATCGGACATTTAAGGCGAAAACCGCGGGATATAGGCACTAAGGCAGGTTCTAAAGCGGTTCAACGGCTGTCTTTCTGTATCTTGTATTCCACCGAATCGACCAGGGCCTGCCAGCTTGCCTCTATGATGTTTTCTGATACGCCGACCGTGCCCCAAATATCTGTCTTGTCGCGTGATTCGATGATAACCCGGACGCGGGCGGCTGTGCCTTCCCTGGCATTGACTACGCGAACCTTGTAATCAATCAAGTGCATTTCCCTGATGTTCGGATAAAAGCTCTCAAGCGACCTTCGCAAAGCGGCGTCGAGGGCATTGACGGGGCCGTCGCCTTCGCCGACGACGTGCTCAATTTTGTCGCCGACCTTCAGCTTGACCGTTGCCTCGGTAACAATATGGTCGCTGTTGTTTTTTTCCACGCTGGTGGTGTATTTTATAAGCTCGAAGGCGGGCTTGTATGTTCCCATAATTTTCCGGATAAGCAAATCGAAGCTCGCGTTGGCCGCCTCGAACTGGTAACCCTCGTTCTCGAGCTCCTGGACGCGTTCGAGAATTTTTCTGGCAAGCTTTTTGTCTTCGGTAATTTTCGCCTTTTCGAGTTCTGCCAGGACGTTGGATTTGCCGCTCAGCTCGCTGATAAGAAATCGCCGCTCGTTGCCGACCAGTTCCGGGTCGATATGCTCGTATGTGCGTTTGCTTTTGCGAAGGGCGTCAACGTGCAGCCCCGCCTTGTGGGCGAATGCGCTTTCCCCTACGTAGGGCATATTCATTACAGGCGTCAGGTTGCAAATCTCGAAAATGAAGCGGGACGCCTCGGTGAGCGCCTTGATTTTTTCGGGCGTCAGCACGCTGAAACCCATCTTGAACGCGAGGTTCGGGATGACCGTGCACAAATTGGCGTTGCCGCACCGCTCGCCAAGCCCGTTCATTGTCCCCTGAACGTGCCTGGCGCCTGCTCGCACGGCCGCGAGGGCGTTCGCGGTTGCGCAATCGCAGTCATTGTGAGAATGAATTCCTATCGTCGCTGGGCTTAGCTCGCTGCAGACGTGTTTGGTGATTTCACAGATGCTGTTGGGCATCGTCCCGCCGTTGGTATCGCAAAGAGCGATTGCGTCCGCACCCGCCTCGGCGACCGCCTGTAAAACCTTCATCGCGTATTCCGGGTTTTCTTTGTACCCGTCGTAAAAATGTTCAGCGTCGAAAATTGTCTCCAGCCCGTGTTTTTTAAGGAACTGCACTGACTCGGCACACAGGGCGATATTGTCTTCGAGAGAGCAGCCGAGAACGCTGGTAACGTGCAAATCCCACGTTTTACCGACAATGGCGGCAGCGGGACTCTTGCAGGCCAGAATCGCGTTAAGAGAGACGTCGTCGTCCGCTTTGGTATCCCTCCTGCGAGTGCTGCCAAAGGCGACGATTTTGCAGTTGCCAAGCCCCATTTTGGCGACCTCGGCAAAAAACTGCGCCTCTTTTGGCCCGGAGGCCGGATACCCGCCCTCGACGTAATCGATGCCAAGTTCGCCAAGGTACCGGGCGATTGCGAGCTTGTCTTCGAGAGAGAAGCTGACCCCCTCGGTCTGCATCCCGTCTCGCAGGGTCGTATCGTAGATTTTTATCCTTTCCATAGCAGGCATTTTAGCCCGTCTCTGTTGCTATGTAAAGTGCGACACCTGATGTATATAACGAAAATAATTCGGATACCTGTGATATGATTGAGAGCTGCGATAAGATTTATTGCAGCCAGTATTCGCACATTACCGCAAGGTCGGATGCGTTCACTTTGCTGTCGCCGTTGGGCCAGGGCCAGACGTCCGCGGGCCACTTGCTCGGCTCGGTCCGAAGCCACTGGTGTGCAAAATCGAGCAAATCATCGATATCGTATATAATACCCCACCCCTCGGCGAAAACGGCAAAATCCGCGAAATTGACGATTCCGTCGGACCGGGGCCAGACGTCTGCGGGCCACTTATCCGGCCCGGTCAAAAGCCATTGTTGGGCAAAATCGAGCAAATCATCGATATCGTATATAATGCCCCATCCTTCAGCGAAAACAGCGAAATCCGCGAAATTGACGATTCCATCACCGTTTGGCGGCACCAAATCAAAGGGTATCGCTTTAATGAGCCACTGGTCGCACAACTCGGTAAGGTCGGAAATATCTACGCCGTCCGGACAGGCAATATCACCCGGCAGATACTGCCACGAGAGCTTGGGATACTCCATGCCCTCGTTACACAGCCGCCAGTAGTCCTCATAACCATTTCGCGTTTCATCTACAAAATCCCAGCCAAGAAAGCTGCTTTGCTGTTTCATTTGTGCGTCCGTCAGCGGTATGCCGCTGCCGTTATCGGGCCCTGAGCCGAGAAGAAAATAGCAGCCGGTTGCGTTACCCTTATTTGAACCCACGGGGCTGCCGAACCGGTATGCACTGGTACCGCCTGCCACAGGGCCTGTCGAGAAACAGTTGCTTATGTTGCCTTCGTTGCGGCCAACCAGCCCGCCAAACTCGTAACAATTTTCTCCTGCGGTTACGTCAGCGGTTGAGTAGCAATTGTTGATGTCGCTGTTATAATTGTCTCCCGTCAGTCCGCCGAGATAGTATGAGTCATCCCCTCCAACAACTGTGCCCGCAGACAAGCATCCACTGATATTGCCGCCGTTATCCCCAACAAGCCCACCAAGATATGACGATTTTGCGCCGGCAGCTATGTCAACTATGGCGGAACATTTGCTGATGCTCGTGCCCCAGTTTTGCCCAACTAACCCGCCTATACAGGTTGAATTATCTCCGCTTCGGATGTAGGTGTTTTCCAAATCCAGATTTTTTACCACGCCGTTGGTGGATATCCGCCCGAACAGGGCCAAATAATCGTTTCCGGCGCCGTTGGTGTTTATAGTCAGGTTGACAATCTTACGTCCTGCACCGTCGAAGACCCCGGTAAAGGAAATTCCGTCGAAAACTCCGTTTGAGCTGTCCGTATCGCGTGCGATTACAGCGGTAGTAAAAACCTGCCCGCCGGGCAGGTTCGGGTTCAGGTCAATATCGGAAATGAGAATAAAATATTTATTATAGTCATTTATGTCCGTTGCCAGTGTCAACAGGTCCGCAGTGCTGCCGATTTTGTAGGGGTCATCGGGAAAGCCCGTTCCTCCGCTGTATTTGGCGCAGGCACAGCCGGCCACAACTGAAAATGCCGCCAGAACGAGAACTATTCTCCACCAACGCTTCCGTGGCGTTTGCATCACAATATTCGCCCCTTGTGAGGAACCATCCTTGTGATTTCCCGTCACAAATAATGACGAGATACCTCCGTGTGTGCGATATTGCATTATAGTGCAATCGAGGAATTACTCAAGAGCAAAGACCTATAAAATGGCGTATTTTATCATTCTACAGAAGAATCGGGAAATGGTTCAAGCGGAAAACCGTCAAAAGTGCGTATGGTATTGTATTATAATGCAGTCAGGAAAAGGCGCAGTCATCGATGTTTTCTATAATGCAGGGCGTAGCCGTTGATAAAAATGGCGAGCATTCCCGGCTCGACCTTCGCGTCGGCAGCGATTTTGTGTAGCTGTTCGTCGGTGAGCTTGTCGGCGTTTGCCTTTTCCTCGGCCGTCATAATCGCCACCGACCGGCGCAATTGCTCCAGCTCTTCGGCTGTGGGGCTGGCCAACATACCGAGTTCGCTCGACCCTTCGTTATCCCTGAACTGCTCGCGCACCAGCCGGCCGTACTCACTGCCGGCAAACCGCGACACCTTTTCGAGATACTGCTCGAGCGAATTGTTTGTGCTTAGCGTCGTATTTTTTTACCTCTGCGGATTATGACCCGTTTTCGCCTCGAACGCTGCTTGAGCTTCCTGCCCGAGCTCATCGCCGAAGAAAGCGTATTCAGATTGAGTCCGCCGCTCATCAGCGCCTTCAACCCCGCTAATTTGCCGCCCGACATTGCCTTGAGCATGTCCCGGCTGCGCATAAAGGTCTTCACTAATCCCGACACGTCGTGCGGCTGCACGCCTGAACCGGCGGCTACCCTCCGTCGCCTCGACGAATCTATAATGTCGGGGTCCCGCCTCTCATTGGACGTCATCGAATGGACAATCCCCTCCATCCTCTTTAGCTCATTCTCATCGAAATCCATCTCGCCGAGTTGACCGCCGCCCGGCATCATCTTAAGCAGGTCCTTCATCCCGCCCATTTTCTTGACCGCCTGCATCTGCTGCAGAAAATCGTCGAAGCCGAAGCTGCCCTTGGCCATCTTTTCCTGCATCTTCGCTGCCTGCTCCGCGTCGAAATGCTCCTGCGCCCTTTCGACCAGCGTTACGACGTCGCCCATACCGAGGATTCGGCTGGCCATCCGGTCGGGATGGAATTCCTCCAGCTTGTCTAATTTCTCGCCCACGCCGATAAATTTTATCGGCTTACCCGTTACCGCTTTGACGCTAAGCGCCGCGCCGCCCCTCGCGTCGCCGTCTAACTTGGTCAGTATCACCCCGTCCAGCTCTAACCGCTCATTGAATTCCTTGGCGGAATTCACCGCGTCCTGGCCCGTCATCGAGTCGCAGACAAGGTAAATCTGGTGCGGCTCAACGGCCTTTGCCACGTCGCTTATCTGCGTCATCATTTCTTCATCAACGTGCAGCCGGCCGGCCGTATCAAGAATCACAACGTCAAAACCATTTTGCTTCCCGTGTGCCACCGCGTTTTTCGCAACCTTCACCGCATTGTGGCTTTGTTCGCTGTAAACGGGGATATTTAGCTGATTGCCCAACGTAATCAACTGCTCGATAGCCGCTGGTCTTTGCAGGTCATCTGCCACAAGAAGGGGCTTTTTACCCTTGTCCACGACGT
This sequence comes from Planctomycetota bacterium, assembly GCA_043811995.1. GTDB lineage: Bacteria > Planctomycetota > Phycisphaerae > Sedimentisphaerales > Anaerobacaceae > Fen-1362. The sequence continues at coordinate 23,489 of JBDRMP010000006.1, read as the reverse complement.
ATTTGGCTAATTTAGCCGCCGTCGTCGTCTTTCCACACCCCTGTAAACCAGCCAATAGTATCAGTGTAGGCCCCGGCGAAACGTAATAAATATTCGTATCAACCGGCCCCATCACTTTTGTCAGCTCGTCATTGACAATCTTGACAAAAACCTGGCCCGGATGCAGCGACTTGATTACCTCCGCCCCTACCGCCGCCTGCTGGACATCCTTGCAGAATTGCTTGACCACCTGGTAGTTGACGTCCGCCTCCAATAACGCCTTGCGAACGTCGCGCACCGCGTCCGATACGTTCGCCTCGGTTATCCTGCCCCTGCCCGACAGCGACTTGAATACCGACCCGAATTTTTCCGTCAATGCATCAAACATAACGTGATTATAAATATCTGCCCTTGGTTTTACAAGTTCTCTTGAAAACAGGTCATTCGGCGTGTATACTACTCGTTTTATTCTTTAGTTTTGGAAAGGAAACCTTGAATGAAAGCCGATATCGCAGATATCAAGCTCGCCGCCGGCGGCAAAAAACGAATCCTCTGGGCAGACAACGATATGCCCGTTCTCGCGTCAATACGCGAAAGGTTCGCAAAACAAAAACCATTAGCAGGCAAAAATGTCTCCGCTTGTCTTCACGTCACCGCCGAGACCGCAAACCTTGCCAGGACGCTCAAGGCAGCAGGCGCAAATGTTGTCCTTTGTGGCTCAAATCCGCTCAGCACTCAGGACGACGTCGCCGCGTCGCTGGTCAGGGATTTCGGCATTCCCGTCTTCGCAATCTGCGGCGAGGGCCGTAAAACCTATTACAAACATATCCACGCCGCACTCGACCACAAGCCCGTCATCACCTTCGACGACGGTGCCGACCTCGTTACCGAATTGCATACTACAAGAACCGAAGACGCCAATCGGGTCATCGCAAGTATGGAGGAGACCACAACAGGCGTCATTCGTCTCCGCGCTCTCGAAAAACAAGGCCGAATCAAATTCCCCGTTATCGCCGTAAATGACGCCGCGAGCAAACACCTCTTCGACAACCGCTACGGAACAGGCCAATCCACCGTCGATGGCATCATCCGCGCCACTGACTTTTTAATGGCCGGCTCCAAGGTCGTCGCCGCCGGCTATGGCTGGTGCGGCCGGGGCTTCGCTATGCGGGCAAAAGGTATGGGCGCTATTGTCATCGTTACCGAAATCGACCCCATCAAGGCAATCGAGGCCTCTATGGATGGCTTCGACGTTATGCCTATGCAGCAGGCCGCTCGCGTCGGAGACCTCTTCGTTACGCTCACCGGCGATAAAAACGTGATTCGGGCCGAGCACTTCCGCGTTATGAAAGACCGCGCCGTCGTCGCAAATTCGGGCCATTTCAACGTCGAAATCGACATACCTGCGCTGGCAAAACTCAGCAAAAAAATCCTTCGAGGCGTTCGTAATCACGTTGACGAATACGTCCTCAAAAACGGCAGACGTATATACCTGTTAGCCGAAGGCCGATTGATTAACCTCGCCGCCGCCGAAGGCCACCCCGCCTCCGTTATGGATATGTCCTTCGCAACACAGGCCCTCGAAGCCGAACACGTCGTCAAAAACGCCGGTTCGTTTGCCGCCGCCGTCTATAATGTCCCCATCGAAATCGAAAACGCCGTCTGCACCTTGAAATTAAAATCGATGGGTATCAGCATCGACAAGCTTACGCCTGAGCAGAAAAAATACCTCGCCGACTTTGGCGAAGGCACGTAAGGCGGTCGCTGCGACGATGTTCAAAGCCGTTTTATTTGACATCGATGGCACGCTGCTTTATACGCTGACCGATGTAGCCGACGCGATGAACGAAGCTTTGGTTCACTTTGGCCACTCGCCTCACCCCGTTGACGCGTATAAGTATTTCATCGGTGAAAGTGTCGAAACCGAGGCCCACCGGGCATTACCCGAATCTGCACGGAGACCGGAAACAGTCAAAAAAATTGCGGTCTTTTCAGAAGAAATCTACGATAAATGCTGGGGCGATAACACCTACCCGTACACGGGCATACCCGAACTTCTCACCCAACTTCAGAATCGCGGCCTGCCTCTGGTTGTCCTTTCCAATAAAAACGACCGCTTCACAAAGGTTATGGTCCAAAAACTTCTTCCCGATTGTCAGTTCAAAATCGTCCAGGGTGCATTATCCGACGCCCCCCTCAAACCTGACCCGATGCTCGCCCTGCAAATCGCAAAAAAACTCTGCATCCCGCCGGAGCAATTCCTTTACTTAGGCGATACCAGCACCGATATGAAAACCGCCGTCAACGCCGGTATGTTTCCCGTCGGCTGCCTCTGGGGCTATCGTCCCGCTGATGAATTGCTTCAAGCCGGTGCAAAAACACTCATCAACAAACCCGCCGAGGTCCTTCAAATACTCGATAACCCGCGTATTTAGTCCCAAGTTTTACCTGGAATTTGTGTCTGACTATTTGAAATGGCCCGTCAGGGGTTGGTTTTGAGAGGTAAAAATGTTATAATGAATGAACCACCCGAAGGTTTTGTGGCCATGGGCTTATATGCGGGTCAGAATTTCATTAGTTACGTTTTTTTGCTGGTTGTCGTTGGGTGGCGGGCTAAAACAGACGGAGGCGGCTGAGCCGGTCGGATGGTGGAAGTTGGACGAAACCACCGGCTCCATTGCATACGATTCATCCGGCAATGGATTTAACGCTGCGGTAAATTTGGGCAGTGGCTCTGCAATCTGGCAGCCGGCCGGGGGATTTGATTCCAACGGATGCGCCAGCTTTACAGCCCAGCAATACGTCCTGATTCCGAATGGCGTATGGGACCTTATTGGTGACCAGATGAGCATCGCATTCTGGGTCAATCAGGACCCGGCTCATCCGCCGGGAAGCAACTGGCCCGGGCCATGGGGTTGTGCAAGGACGCCAGGGCTTAACTGGCCCGACTACAACTGGCTGCAGCTTCGTGCGCACCTGCCCAGACCCGATGCGGCCATAGATATCGGAAAGGACGAGGAAAGCGTTTATTGGGCGCCGGGTGACCCCAACACCTACGCCGGCAGGTGGAATCACTATGTTTTTATCAAAGACGTTAACGCCCATACGCTGACGCTTTACCACAACGGGCTTAAAGTTGACCAGCGAACCGGCCAAATGGAACCGATGCCCGACGTAAACCACTTTATGTTGGGAGGCGTTATTTACCCGTATCCGGACTGGTATGGGAAAATCGATGATTTCAGGATATACAACTGCGCACTTTCCCAGTTTGATATTCTCAAATTATTACGGACCAATCCCGCCGGGGCGTGGAACGGGTTTCCCGCCGACGGCGCCGAGGACGTGCCGGTCAATATCACGCTGAAGTGGTCGCCGGGCGACTATGCTGCCGAGGCAAACGGTCACGACGTTTACTTCGGGACCGATTTTGCGGACGTCAATTCTGCGGTGCCCGCTGACCTCGATGCCGACGGCCTGATAGGAATCGGCGATTTGAACGTATTGGCGGACTGGTGGCTTTTGACGCCTCCCGCCGATTTATCGCCCTTGCCGAACATCGGCGGTGAATCGATTGTCAACCTGAAGGACCTCGCCTTTCTGGCAGGGCAGTGGGGAAAGCAAAGCATTTACAAAGGCAGATACTCGACGACGGATTTTTCTCCGGCGATTCTCGACGCTAATACCGCTTACTATTGGCGCGTCGATGAGGTAAATCAGGCAAATGTCTGGAAGGGGGACGTTTGGCAGTTCAAAACAAAGGGGCTTTCCCGGGTTTTCAATGACGGGCCGGGCAACATAAGGTACCTCATCGGAAACGATGATTTTGTTGAGATGCAGACACTTTTTTGGGTGCCTATGAAGGGCTGGTCGCCAAACGCCAGCAGCGAATCCTGGAACGCCGCAAATGTGACTTTCAGCGGGACAGGCCCACTTAGACAATGGACGGGAACAATGACTGCTGACGGAAACGAATTTGATTATCGAATCGTCCAGCAGACGGAAGATAACGACGTAAATCTGCATCTCGAGGTCACCTCTCACACAAACGCGGCGATGGAAAACGTGTCCTATGCGTTGAAGATTCCCGTTTCCGTCTTTTCACAGGGCAAAGTCGAGCTGCGAAATGGCTCCACACTGGTCGGCAGCACAACGCTGCCCGCAGTCCTGCCGCCGAACTATCAGTTGCTGTTCGCTAATGCCAACCGGGTAATTATCGAAAATTCGTCGGCGAACATTCATATAGAGATGATGCTCAGTCGCGTTGTCCCGATGGGCGTGCAGGATAATCGCCAGTTCGGGGATTCGATTTACTGGATAAATATGCGATTCCACGACGGCAACTTACCTTCCGGCCAGACGGCTGCAATAAACGCCAGGACGTTCGCGACAATCGTGCCTGACAACAACACGGCACACGTTACGGTTGACCCCTGCACGATGACTTACCACTTTGACGGCTGGGGCGGCGCTTTTTCTTTCCAGATAGGTTCTGCTCAGGCGCAGTATAATATGGATACTCTCAATCCGTCCTGGGCGAGAGTACAAATGTCCATACCCAAATGGGAGCCGGCCAACGACAACAATAATCCGAACGATACAAACTGGGCTTATTTCGAGGGACGCGTAACGCCGGGAAGCAACCTCGAACAGGAGTTCCTGATGGCAAAGCAGCTGCAGGACAGAAACATCCCCTATTCGATTTCGATATGGTATCTGCCGACCTGGATGCAGCCGCTGCCGAGCACCGCTGTCGCGCCGGAAATGTGGCCCGAAGTAGTTGAAAGTATTTGCAGTTATATCGAGTTCGCAAGAGACCATTATGGTGTCGAGCCAAACTATTTTTCATTTAATGAGCCCTCGATAGGTGTATATACGTTATTTTCGCCCGAGCAGCACCGGGACGCGATAAAGTTGCTCGGCGAGGCGTTTGCGGCGTGCGGATTGAAAACGAAAATGGTTCTGGCGGAGGCGTGTGGCCCGACGGTTGAGACCTCATACGCCCAGCCGACGATAAATGACCCCTGTGCGCTGCAATACGTCGGGGTGGTGTCGATTCACTCGTGGATGTCGGGCGATTACGCGCCCTGGGCCGCGGGTGTCAGTGCCTGGTCGGACCTGGCGGATTCGATAGGAGTGCCCCTTGTTGTCGGCGAAGTCGGCAGCGATTCGGGGGCGTACCACACGCCGTGGATATTTCCTATGTTCGATTATGCTATTGGCGACCTGAGAAATTACATCGGCCTTTTGCATTATGGCCGGCCGAGAGGAGTGATGCAGTGGGAATACACAAACGATTATACTCTCGTGGATATGACGACCCTGAATCCTGTGCCGAACTATCGATATTACTACATTAAGCAGATACAGGATTACAGCGCCGATTCAAACGCCGTGGCCGTGACCTGCGACAACAGTAACGTGATGGCAGTCGCGTTCAAAAACAATGCAGGATTGACGATTCATCTCACGAACTTCGGCCCGCCTCGGCAGGCAGTCATAACCGGACTTCCGGCAGGCATAACAAATGCCGGCGTAATCAGGACAACCGAAACCGAACAATTTCGCCAAATGGACGATGTGCCGGTAATAAGCGGCTCGGCCGTAATCGACCTCGAAAGGTTTTCTTTAACCACGGTCACATTTAGCGATGATGAATAGCGCAAAACTGTTCATCAACACGTCCGCCTAAGTCCTCGACATTATCGACAATCGGCTAAAAAAATAACCCCCCAACCATAATGGTTAAGGGGCTATTTTTATTTGTTGGTTACGCCTTTATACTTCTGATTATGCGGGCTTGTTCTCTTTTTTGCCTTCATTCGGCTTGGCCGATTTTACGCGGGTGGCGTTTGCCTCTCTCTCGCCGCGCTCGCTTGTGAACGCGCCCTTTATCTGGTCGCCTTCGACGGTCCCTTCATAGGTTGATGCAAATTCCCTGTCTCCGAATTTAATTGTGCGGGTAAATGTCAGTTTGCCGGCCTCAAACTTCATATTCGAAATGGTGCTTTCTCCTCTTTGGCCTTCCCATTTGCCCGCAAGCGTCCCGTCTTCGTTCTTTGTGATAGTCAGCTTATCCACAATTTCTCTTGCCGGTATCGTAACATTCATTTCCCACTCGCCGACAATTGCCTCGGCCCCCGTCTTTGCCTCTCCCTGCAGGGTCCCTTCAAACGTAAATTCACCCCACCGACCTGTTCCTTTGCCTGTCAGTTTTGCTCCATCGACTGTGCCTTCATAAGTCGTCTTCATCTCCTGGCCGCCAAAGTTGCTGGTCTGGACAAATTTCACCTTGCCCTTCTCGAATGTAATATCCGACAGTGTGCTTTCTCCCCGTTGTGCCGACCACGTCCCCGAATACTTGCCTTCCGCGTTTTTCGTAATCGTCATCGTCGCATTTTGCGTCCTTGACTGCATCTGACTCTTGAACTCCCACTCGCCTACGACGCCCTCTGCCGCGATTACCACCGGCGCCATAATTACGCACAATAGCGCCGCACCTGTTACTGCTGCCTTAATGTTCATAATTCGTTTCTCCTAAAAAGCCCTTTTTGGTATGGATTCCGCCGATTCAACAGAATAACTAATGCAAAGACGCTTATCCACCTGTTTTTATTGCCGCTTTCCATCAATCCTTCAAATGAAATGATAGATGAGGTTTGCCTTTGTGTGTTTTAGTGGTGAAAAATCGACAATCAGCAATCAGCAATGAATTACAGCCCTGTTGTCTCAATCTGCTTCAAAAGTTCGGCATAAAGCCCTATCATTGCAACGCCCAGCCCGATGGTCAGACCGATTACCAGGATTGTAACGACAACCTTTGTGACTATGCTGTAGTTGGGGTGAAACCAAACCAAAGGCAAAGCCAGCGGCCCTATTATCAATAATGAAACAACCACAGACGGCGTCCTGTAAAACCATTTGATATTGGTGTCTTTCCTGAACCGCTTAAGTTCCGCGTCGATTAAAAACTCCCCGCAGTACCTGCATTTTACTGCGTCATCCTGAATCTCTTCTGCGCAAAATGGACACTTCTTCATAACTTTAATCCTTTAGATTCATAATATATTTTTTCAAAAACGTCTCGATTGCAGCAACCGTTTCATTTTTTACCGCCGGCGGGCTTTGTGCAACCCACACAGTAAAATTGTAAAGCTCTTTCTCGTCAACGCTCATCCATTTTTTGTTTTTAGCCAGAAATACAAAGAGCGTCGTCATTGCCACCCTTTTATTGCCGTTCTGAAAAGGATGGTTTTTTATCAACAGGTAAAATAAAATCGCGCCCTTTGCAATAAGCGTCGGATACGGCGATTTATCTCCAAACTTCTGGAACGGCACCGCAAGACAACTCTCTAACGAGCCAGTAAAACGCGTTGAATAATCGGGAATCGGCTCGTCAAATCCCAATTCCATTTGAGCGAACCTGAATGCAATACGCTCAACTTCTTCAAGTTTGATTTCTTTCACTACTCTTTCCCCAATAGACGAAGCGTCTCGCCGTATTCTTTGACCACCTTTTGAATGGCTGCGTCAAGACGACGTATTTCACCAGCGCTGAGCGGTCTGCTTCTGGTGCCTCCAATAGTGTCTTGTGGTATTGCATAACTCCTGCCGATTTTTTGGGCTTTTATCTGGCCTTTCTTCACCTTGTGATAGACCGCGATTCTGCTGATACCCAGGATTTTCGCTAATTGCGGAATTGTCAGATATTCGCTCTTTTTGCCCATTAGAACACCCAATACACCGAATTTATCTTTATAGTTATCGTCCGTTAACCATTATGTCTTTAGTTAACCAATGTTAACCTAATACTGTCAGGTTAACATAAACATTCACCGACTGCAAGTAAATACCCCTGTTTTTTCACGCCCGCTACAACCCGCTAAGGCCGTTTCCCGCTAAAGCCCCCTCATTTTCGAGCCGATAAGTCATTCGTACTAAATGCTTGCGAGGTAAATGTAACGAATTTGGGGAACAGGCAGAAAGTTTCTGCTTTAAGGCACATAAAGCCCGGAATCGCCGATATAAACAGTTTTCAAGGAGATGCATTATGGCGACCACCGGTCCCTTTAGTGCCGATAACTCGGCAACCACCGCAACTATTCAGCCCCCATCCGGCCAAATATCCAAAGCAAAGGACATCGCACAATACGGCGTTGCGACCATCGACAAAAATTCCTCCGTTTACCAGGCCATCGCGCTAATGGTAAAAAAGAACGTCACGGGCTTGCCCGTCGTCGATGCCTCAGGTCTTGTCGGCATCATCTCCGAAAAGGACGTATTGAAACTGCTGTATGAAACCGAGTTCGTTGAAGGATGTGTCGGCGACTATATGACAGCCGACATATTTACTTTCGATGAAGAGGATGACCTCGCTGATATCTGTCGATGTCTGATAGAAAAGAATTTCAGAAGAGTCCCCGTATTGCGCCAGGGCCGGCTCGCCGGCATCATAAGCAGGGCCGACCTGATTAAGGCCAACAAAGACAAATTCAGGCCAGCCGGTGCACGCGACGTCTCGCCCGCTGGTCCAAATCTCGCCCTCGCAAAACACGTTATGCACTGCGGACTGCTCACCGTCAGAACTTCCACCCCGGTTTATGAGGCGATGGATATTCTCGCGACACGAAACATAACCGGACTGCCGGTCGTCGATGACTTTTTGAATCTCATAGGCATTGTCTCTGAAAAAGACGTCCTCATGCTCCTTTACAATCTCGACGCTAAACCAGGCCTTGTGCAGGATTATATGACAACAAACGTCGTCAGCTTCGAGCAGGGTTCGTCCCTGTTTGAAATCTGCGATTGCCTGATTAACAACAACTTCCGTCGCGTCACCATCCTCGATAAGGGCAAGCTCGTCGGCATCATCAGCAGAACCGACATAATGGCCTACATAATGAAAAACCGCTCGCGGTTCTTCAGTCAAAAACTAAAAAGCTGATTTGGCCGAGATTAAAACTTTTAAGGAGACGTATCAATGGGGCCTTTCAGTGCCGAAAACTCGTCGTCCGCCGCGACGATTCAGTCCTCATCCGGCCAAATATCCAAAGCAAAAGACATCGCGCAATACAACGTGGTCTCCATCAACAAAAATGCCTCCGTCTATGAGGCCATACACCTTATGGTCGTAAATGATATCACCGGCCTGCCCGTTGTCGAGGGCTCCCGTCTTGTCGGCATAATCTCCGAAAAGGACGTCCTTAAGCTCCTCTACGATGTCGAGTTTCTCGCCGGCCCCGTCGGCGACTATATGACCATCGACGTTTTGACCTTCGATGAACAGGACGACCTTACCGACGTCTGCCAGTGTCTCATAGAAAACAAATTCCGAAGAGTTCCCATATTGCGGGACGAAAATCTTGTCGCCATCATCACCAGGGCCGACCTGATTCGTGCCAACAAATACAAATTCAGACCCGCCGTCCCGCACGATACCTCGACATCTCATCCCAATTTCCTGCTCGCAAAGCACGTTATGACCTGCGGCCTGCTCACCGTCAGAAGGAACACCCCCGTTTATACCGCGATGGAATTAATCGCATCGGGAAATATCACCGGCCTGCCCGTTGTGGATGATTCTATGAAGCTCGTTGGTATCGTCTCTGAGAAAGACCTCCTCATACTCCTCTGCGACCCGAATGCCAAGCCGGGCCTCGTCCAGGACTATATGACAAGGGATACTGTCAGCTTCGATTTCGACGACTCCCTCTTTGAGGTCTGCCACACCCTGATTAACAACAACTTCCGACGCGTCCCCATCCTCAACAAAGGCCGGCTTACCGGCATCATCAGCAGACGCGACATTATCATCTACATAATGGAAAACCGCGCGCACTTCTTCTCGAAAAAACCTAAACAATGACCGTCTCGTCATTGCGAGCGCGGGATTTTCCTCGTCATCAATACCTGAATAATCCCTGCTATCACCGCCGCTAATAACGCCGGAGGTATAACTGCCTGCCATGGCCGCATATCTGCCTGTCGCGGAGCTACGGCATCATCGAGAAGCTGCACCCCGCCGGCGTCCGGTTCGTCGTAGAGAGTTTTCAGTTCTTCAAGACGTGATTTAATCGAATCAAGCACTCGCCGCCTTTCGTCCCTTATTGCCTGTCGCTGGGCGTATTGTGCCTTGGCTAAATTGAGTTCATTATGCTCTTTCTTGGCATCCTCTTGAATCGCCTGTAGTGCTGTGAATCTGTTTTGCAGCAGTTTTAGTTTGGCCTGCAGCTCTTTGGCCTCCGCGTTTGGCTTGACTTCGGCCTTTTCAATAGAAGTTGCCTGCGCGTTGATGTCCTCAAACAAAAACTGCGCCTCTCTTATCTCAAGAACACAATTGTCTGCGCGCTTCTGAAGGTCGATGAGCCGTGAGACAACCGGGTCGGGATAACTGTGCTGTTCCAAATCCGCATATCCGTATCTTCGACGCACGTTATCGCATTCCTGTTCCGACAGGTCTAGGTCTCTTTGAAGACGTAACTGCTGGTTACTAAGAGACATAATATTAAACGAGATTTGTTTTCGCTTTGCGCTTGATTGTTTTTTCAAAAACGAATCGACCGTCTCATTCAATACGGTTGCCGCCTCCCCGGCGTTGCGTAAAGTCAGCGAAACAGCTACAAGGTCACTGTCAGGTATCGTCTTGGCACGCAAGCGTTTCTGCAGGTCCGCAACTGCGCCGGCCATCCGGTCGTCCTTTGTCTTGCCGAAATCGTGAAACCATCCGGTCTTCTGGACATCGTTTCTGTCAACCAGCGCCTCAAGTGTGCTTTGGTGTTTGATAAGGGCGACTGCCGAACCCTTTTCAAACCCCGGCAGGACCCTTATAAAAGTCCGGGCCGTGTATTGGGGCCGTAGTTTTGGCGGCAAATACCAAATCAGAAAGCCCGCTATCAAACCACCGACCACCCACAAAATGAGAATCCTTGCCGCGCGCATAAGCATACCTCCTGCAATAATAAATTATAAACTGGCTTGCCGTTAGCTGAAAATCCGTCCAAAGTTATGCGCCAATACGTAATAATTATACCCGTGTTCATGGGAAAAAATAATAAATTATTTGTAGGGCGGGGCTTTATCCGCCGCAGGCGGATTGCCCCGCCGACCTCTCTATACCGTATATGCCGACGATGCCGTCTCGCCGCCCCTGCCTGTCCAGTTGGTATGGTAAAACTCGCCTCTCGGCTTATCCACCCGCTCGTATGTATGCGCCCCGAAATAATCACGCTGCGCCTGCAATAAATTCGCCGGCAGTCGCTCGTGCCGGTAGCCGTCATAAAACGCCAGCGCCGTACTAATTGCCGGAACGGGAATCCCGAGCTTGGCTGCTGTAATAATGACACGCCGCCACGACGCCTGTGCCTTGCTGACCGCCCTTTTGAAAAATGGGTTCAGCAAAAGATTTTCGAGATTCGGATTCTTGTCGAACGCCTTTTTTATCTCGCCTAAAAATACCGACCGAATTATGCACCCGCCTCGCCACACAAGCGCAATGCCGCCGTAGTTGAGGTTCCACCCGTATTCCTTCGCCGCCGCACGCATCAGTTGATAACCCTGCGCGTAGCTGACGATTTTCGAGGCATAAAGCGCCTTTCGCAAATCATCGATAAATCTTGCCTTGTCGCCTTTGAACGCTGCCTTCGGGCCTTTCAAAATCTGCGATGCCTTTGCCCGCTCCTCCTTCAAAGCCGACAAACACCTCGCGAAAACCGCCTCGCCTATCAATGTCAATGGCTGGCCCGCGTCCAGCGCCGCTATCGCCGTCCACTTGCCTGTCCCTTTTTGCCCCGCCGTATCCAGAATCAGGTCGATTACCTCATTTCCCTGTTCGTCTTTATATGCCAGGATGTCTCGCGTTATTTCAATCAAATACGAATTAAGCTCCCCATTGTACCACTCCGCAAAAACGTTATGCATCTCGGCGTTGCTCATCCCCAGCCCTTCCCTCATCAATTGATACGTCTCGCAAATCAACTGCATATCGCCGTATTCAATCCCGTTGTGCACCATTTTCACGAAATGCCCCGCCCCGTTTTCGCCCATCCACTCGCAGCACGGCTCTCCCGCGTCCATCTTGGCGCAAATCGCCTGAAATATCGGCTTGATGCTCGCCCACGCAGCAGGCGTTCCCCCCGGCATAATCGATGGCCCCTTCAACGCACCCTCCTCGCCTCCCGATACTCCCGTCCCGATATACATCCTGCCTTTGCTCTCGACGTATTTGGTCCTGCGTATCGTGTCCGGAAAATGCGAATTGCCGCCGTCGATGATTATGTCCCCATCCTCCAGTTTGGGCAGCAGTTTCTCAATAAAATCATCCACCGCCTGCCCCGCCTTGACCATCAGCATCACTTTCCTCGGCTTCTTCAGGTTCGCCGCAAGCTCCTCAAGCGAATGACAGCCGATTATCTTTTTGCCCTTTGCTCTGCCGTTGATAAAGTCATCGACCTTCGATACTGTGCGATTGAAGCACGCCACCGTAAACCCCTTGCTCTCCATATTCAAAATCAGGTTCTCCCCCATCACCGCCAAACCAATCAGCCCAATGTCCGCCTGTGTCATTTTATCGCTTCCTTTCCACTGTCATTCCCGCGAAAGCGGGAATCCATTTTTTTACTTTTTACTTTTGCCTTTTTACTTTCTTATCTCTGTGTCCTCTGTGGCTAAAAACTCTGTGGCTAAATCCTCAATCTGTATAACGTCTCGCCTGCATTGTGCACAACCAGAATCCCTTTATCCTCTCTCCCCTCGTAATTGTCAATGTCGATTTGCTCCGGGTCCATATAGCCGAGATTGACCTTTCGGCACGTCTCCCTGCTTATCCCCGTCGACAAAACGACGTTCATTCTCGGCTTCTCCGCGCCGTCGATAAATGTTCCGATTCCCTTAACGTGCGTGCAGTGCGCCATCGCGCCCCCGGGAAAATCCCTGAACCTGTCCCACTGCCCGAGAAAATAATCCCGCGTATGATACCCAAGCCGTTCGATAACCGCCCCGTGTGTGCGGGAAATCTCGCTGATGTGCGGCGCGTAAATTATCAGCATTCCCCCGTCGGCCACAACCGGCTCCAATTTATACGCCACCTTCCCCGCCGTCCATATATCGTCATACATCTCTGGTGCTATTCCAAGCACCGTCTTAAAGGGCCTGTCCTTGTAAACTATGTGCACCTCCGCCGACAAATCCGCCGCTTTCTCCCACGCACGGGCGCAATCCCCGATAAAAATCCCCTTTAATTCGTTATGCACCGCCACAATCGCAAACAATTCGTGCGGCACTTTCACAAACGATGCCGCCTTCTCAACAACCGCCCGCGTTGCCGTCCACTTCTTGCCGTTTATCACCGGGTTCGTTATCACCGCGCCCAGCCAGTGAAAAAAGTTTATGATTTCAGCCCCCGCTATCCCCGGGAAAACATACTTGTGCCCCCCCGAAAATCCCACTACCTCGTGCGGAAACACAGGCCCCAAAATAAAAAACTCATCGTAATCGAAAATCATCTTGTTTATGGAGACGTTCACCTTTTCGCTGAACAATCCACCCGTCAGCTTCTCAATTTCAGATGCCGCTATCGTTCCGATTGTCTTGAACGTCTCCGGCTTGTCCCACTGATGATTAAAGAACCTCGCCGCTTTGTATTTGCTCTTATGCTCTGCAACTGTCATATCTAACCGAGCGCAAATCCGCTCCTCGCTTATTGGCTGATGTGTTCCCAGCGCAACCAGCACGTCCAATTTCCTTGCTTTGTCCCCGATACAATCGTATATCGCCTTGAAAACGTCCCCTACAGGCCCAGACCGCGTGTTATCCGGCACAATCACCAGTATACTTTTGCCTGAACAATCCTTCTGCTTGAAAAACGCCTGCACCGCCTCCTGCATCTGCTCGTTGCTTATCACCCCGTTCTCATTTTGCCGTTCAATAACCATAATTTGTCATTGCGAGCCCCTTAGGGGCGAAGCAATCTCAACCAACTCAAAACTCAACACTTAAAACTCAAAACTTTCTCTGCGGTCTCCGCGTGCTCTGCGGTGAGTTACTTTTCCCACGGCGGCTTTTCCGGCAGGCACGCCTCGAACTCCGCTATCAATTTCTTCTCATACCCGCCCGCAAACTGTCCATTGATAAACCTGTCGAATGCCTCTTCGTAAAATCGTTTCCACGACTCCGTCTCCCTGCCCGGCAGCACCGGATAAAATAACGCCTCGTTACTCCTCGCCGCCTTCAAATCGCCCGGCGCATCGCCCACCATTAAAACGTGGTCCTTTTCGTATCTGCCCTTCGTAGCATACTCTAAATGCTGCGCCTTTGTTCCCATCTCCTGCCCCGCGATGACCGCGACGTATTGCGCGATATCGTGCTCATCCCATTCCCTCACCAATGCCTCCCCCGGCGTCGCCGATACCACTATCACGTCCGCCGTCGGCCGTATCTTCTTCAGGCACTCCTGCACAAACGGAAATGGCGGTATCCCCCTTACAATATCCGCCACCGCTTGGTTCACCTTCTTGCTCCACTCAAGCGCACGCTCTAATTCCTTCTTCGCCTGCGGGTCTTTCGCCTCACCAATCGCCCTTTTTAACCCGTCGTTGCTCAACACGCTCTTCGGGTCGTCCACCCACGCAAAATAATGCGGATACTGCGGGACCTTAAAGCCCCTTTGTTCGACCATCGGGTGCCTGGGCAGCAATTCCGACAAAATCCGCTTGAGCGTTTTGTGCCGGTTCGCCCCGCGCGTCTTGCTGAATAAATCCGAGAAAACCCTGCACTCCCTCGCCGCCTCCGCCGCCGGCTGCAATCCGAAACACGCCACCGTCCACGGGCAGAAACACTCCCGCTGCTTTATTCCCATCGTATCGAACACGCACCCGTCCGAATCTATCCCCACGAAAAACTTCTTCGTCGCCTTAAATTCTTTTAATATCTTCGCTGCATCACTCATCACAAACTCCAATAAATCCTCATAGCTTTGTCTTGGTTGTTTACCCTCCGTAGCCTGAAGGGCGAAGGAGGGTCATTCCCGCGCACGCCGTTTGGCGTCCCTTACGGGAAGCGGGAATCCAGTTTTTTACTTCGTGTCTTCGTGGTTCGCAATTATTTAGGGCACCTCTAAAAACTATAATTTCATGAAGGAAAATCTTATTTTTAAGCCAAAAACAAGGCTCGTTTGCCTTGCCAATGTAGTTTTTCGAGGTGGCCTTTATAAATAACTTGGTAGTTTCTTCTCTACTCGCTTCATTGCCAGCCGCACATACACAGGCAGCCCGTCTTTGCCTATCGTTATGGGCACCTCGCCCTTTATCAATGGCCCGATATACTCCCGACACGCCTTTGTAATGTGATTGCCCTTTTCGTTTATGTAATCCCTCGGCACCTTCTTTTCCCCGTTTGCCACGTCCTTCAATTCCGCCAGACCCGTCGTGCATTTGTATTTCGCACCCTTGGCCCGAACTAAAGTTATCATTTTGTCGTTCACGCCTTTCATTGCCGCCTTCACCGCCATTTTGCCACAAAGATACGCTTCGTTAACGTCCGTCAAACTGGCAAAGTGCATCGCCGAACGCTGATTGGTGCCTAACTTCTGGGTCCTCGCCTTTATCCCGACCTCTTTTTCGATTACGGCTTTAAGCATATCCGCCACCCCGCCTAATTGAACGTGTCCGAAACTGTCCTTCGCAAACGCCCCCGCATCCGCCGTAACGTATTTGCCGTTCGCGTCCTTCAATCCCTCCCCCACGACGATAAACACCCTGCCTAATCGCTTATGCACCTCTTTCACGTCGTTTACGAATCTCTCCCACGTAAACGCCGCCTCAGGCATATAAATCAAATGAGGCGCGTCCTCTTCCGTTCTCGCCGCTAATCCCGTCGCCGCCGCTATCCACCCGGCGTTTCTCCCCATCACCTCTAAAATCGTGCAGGTATCGTGCGTATATAACGCGTCCGTGTCCCTGCCCGCCTCCATCGCGCAGGCCGCTACGTATTTCGCCACGCTTCCGTATCCCGGACAATGGTCCGTGCAGGCGAGGTCGTTGTCAATCGTCTTCGGTATCCCTATACAGACAAGCTCATAGCCGCGTTGGGCCGCTAATTTGTTCACCTTGTCCGCCGTATCCATCGAGTCGTTTCCGCCCGCGTAGAAAAAATATCGTATCTCGTGCGCCTTGAATACGTCTAACACCCGGTCGAAATCCGCCTGCGATTCCTGCATCGATTTGAGCTTGTATCTGCACGACCCCATCGCCGCCGATGGCGTCCGCTTCAGCGCCTCGATAGCCGAGACCTTTTCCGCGCTTGCGTCAAACAGGTCCTCCTTGAGCACCCCTAATATCCCGTTATGTGCCGCTAATACCCTGCCGATTTTCTTCGTCTTGGCCGATTCCTGTATCACACCGCACACGCTCGAATTTATCGCGCACGTCGGCCCGCCCGACTGCGCCACTATTGCATTCGCTTCTGCCTTCGCCATATTCCTTTATTCTCCTAAAATAACGAAAAACAGCATCCTACACGAAAAACCCGCCCTTTTCAACCCTTTACGCTGGGCGGGCTTGCCTGCCCTTCGTAGCGTAGCGAAGACCCCAGAATGTCGTTATCTGGGGCCCAGTTCCTTATTCGCCCTCCCTGCCCCGGCAATCCGTTGGCCCGGGGGCACTCCTTTGGCAGGGGTCCGCCGAAGGCGGGAATCTATTAAAAATTTCTGCCGCAAGGCATCAATATCGTTTAGCCCTCGGCTTTGCCGGGGGTTGCTTCTTAACAAAAAGGCACAAAGTGAATTCTTCGTGGTAAAAAGAAAAAAGCTTGTTTTCTATCACCATTTAACAATATAATACTCCCTTAAGGCCGGTAGGATACGGCTATGAATAAATCATCTCTTTGACTATCAATCTTGCCGTCCGGCAGACGCCTTTGTAAATAAGGTGATCCTTTTTATTCAAGGAGTGCTTAAAAATGAAGCTTTATAAATTTCGGTCACTTGCGAATAAAGATACCTTTGATTATCTGAAAGAAATTTTAGAGACTGACAAATTTCATTGTTCAAGATTTTCAGATCTCAATGACCCCTTGGAAGGTGTTTATTATTTTATGAATTACAATGAAAATAGAGAAGTCCTTCTTAACAAAATATTTACCGAAAAAGAAGGTTATAAGATTTGTTCGTTTTCTCATGAAAAGGCATTTTCTAATCCGATACTATGGGGGTATTATGCTAACGGTTTTAGAGGAGTGGCGGTTGAAGTGGATGTTGGTACAGAGGAAGTAAGAGAAATAAAATATGAACCTAAGTTACCCAGAATTAAAGGAGAAGATTATGAGGAAAATGCCATAAAAATACTTACGACTAAGTTATGTCCATGGGGGCATGAATGCGAATATAGATTTATGAAAAAGAGTTCTGACAACAAGCACAAAATTGGAAATATTACTGCTTTGTACTTTGGTGATCCATATCAAAAAGCTCATAACAGAAATAATATTGTTGAAAACAGTAATAACATAAGGAATTACCTAGGATTTAAAAAAAGCATATTAAACATAACAAGAGAAAAGAATTTACCTGTGTATTCCGTTACAATAAAGAATAACGAGGTAATAAAAGTTAAACCTAATGAATAACAGAAAATAGTAAATAAATGGAGATACTAACTATTTTTTACAAACGCCTTTATAAATAAAAAGGAAATAAGTATGGTGTCAGCGGATTTAAAAAGCTCAACTCTGCCTGTAAGATATATAAAATGATGCTTAAGGAATCTTATCAAAATGGCAAAGAACATACTCGAAGATATAGAGCAGTTTGATAAGATAATGTCTGAGATCGACGGGAAATTAGCAAAAAGCGGAAGAGCGATATACCAAAGACCTTTGGCTGCCCTTTCTGTGGTTTCTAAAAAATTTAGCATCCCATTGCCAATGTCGCCACCGCTCCCAGGAATGCCTGAAGAACTCTTGCGTAATTGGCCCATATCACAACGAATTCGCAAATGGTGGAATAAATGGGGACAGCTACCGTTTATTGCATTTTTGATATTTACTTGCCTGTCCTCGCATGCCTTTGGCAGGGGGCCGCCTTTGGCGGACTAAAAACTTTTGGACTTTACTTTATGGCTTTGCGCTTTTAGCTTTAAACTTTGCACTTCCCGCGCTTCAGGGGATAGTTGAACAATCGAAAAAACCCCGCCCTGCGGTTGCTCACGGTATATAACTCGCGCAAATACAAGGGCTTACGACAAAGCTAATAATTTTTGAAAGAAAGTTATATTTTTGTTGACTTATAAATTATATTTGATATAATTCTAACCCGCTGGGCCGCACTGGTTCAGCAAGGCCGCCTTAAATAGGCGACAGCACAGATGTGCAAGGTTGTGGCCCCGATAGGGGCAAGGGAGCGGAGAACCGCAAGGAACATCAGGCCTTCAAGGCAAGGCAGAAAACCAATTTAGCCCCGCAATTTATTGCGTGGGTTACTTTCGCCCGCCTGCCTGGGGGCCGTTTTGAACATTTGGTAATTAGTGTTTTGAATTTGTTTAGAGATTAGGATTTAGAATTTAGGATTTACCTTCGAAAGGAGAGAGGATTATGACAGCTATTCAAATCAATATCCCGAACTGGCTCGACCGTATCTGCTCCTGGCCTGTTCTCGAATACCGTCGGCGAAAATATGGTCATCCTTTTCGTAGAATCTCCTTGGGTGAAGGCAGATTCACTATTCTGGACCAGCAGGATTTCTACCGCCTCGGTAATTTCAACTGGTTCGCAGAAAGAAGAGGTGAATGCTTTTATGCCGTCAGGCATCTTATATCGCCTGATGAACCGACAAAAATTATCCGTATGCACAGGGTGATTATGAATGCTCCCAAAGGCCTTCTCGTTGACCATAAAAATAACGATGGCCTCGACAATCGCAGGGAAAATTTACGACTCGCCACCTCCTCCCAGAATAACTGCAACAAAAGAAAAAGAAAAAACGCCTCGTCTCGTTTTGTCGGCGTTAGTTTTAACAAACTAAAACGCCGCTGGTGTGCCTATATCTGCTTTAATGGGAAAAATATCTGGCTCGGCTGGTTCGACTCCGAAATCGAAGCCGCCAAAGCTTACGATGAAGCTGCTCGAAAATACCACGGGGAATTTGCGAAGCTCAATTTCCCGGAGGAAAATCATAATCCCGAAATACGAAATACCAAATACGAACGACGAACTTGCCGCGCCTTTACCTTCACCCGGAAATCGTTTATAATCCTTGCCGTAGGTTTGGTTTGTATGGTTTCCTTGTCCCGGCTGCGTTCGGAGCGCGTTGTCGCCGGGGCGGGTAATTTAACAAGGTGGAAGATGCCGATAGTAACATTTTACTTTCAACTCCATCAGCCGTTCCGGCTGCACCCCGACAGGGACATCTTTCTCTGGGACGATAAAAACAGGGAAATCTTCGAAAAGGTCTCGCAAAAATGCTATCTGCCCGCCACGAAAATGTTTACTCGCCTCATCTCGGACTATCCCGAATTCAAAATCGCTTTCAGTATGTCCGGGACCTTTCTCGAACAGGCGCAAAATTATAAGCCCGAAGTAATCACCTGCCTTCAGAAACTGCTCGACGCAGGCAAAAAAAGAAACCAGGTCGAGTTCCTCGAAGAAACCTATTATCACTCGCTTTCCGGCCTGTTCGCCGACCCAAACAGGCAGGAGTTCAGGGACCAGGTAGCGCTTCACAGGGCAAAAATGGAGGAAATCTTCGGCATAAAGCCATGCTCTTTCAGAAATACCGAGCTGATGTTCAACAATGAAATCGCCGACGTCGTCACCGATATGGGATTTGCGGCGATGCTCTGCGAGAAAAGAAACGATATGTTCGGCCTTAAAAAGGGAATTCCCATTTCCCCCAACGCCGTCTTTAAGGCAAAAACAAGTAATCTGGTAGTCATCCCTCGAAACAGAGAGCTTAGTGACGACATCGCCTTCAGATTTCCCCATACGCCCATATCCGCCGAACACTACGCCTGGTCGATTGCGCAAATCGACGGCGAGGCCGTCCTGCTCGGTTACGACTACGAGCACATCGGCGAGCATATTTGGAAAGATAAAGGCATATTCGAATTCTGGAAAGACCTGCCCGCCGCGCTTGCCGACAAACCAAGCGTAAAAATGGCAAACCCCAGCGAGGTCGCGCAACTTTTCAAAAACGCCGACTGCCCCATCGTTGACATTCATGGCCTGTCAACCTCCTCCTGGGCCGACACCGCTCGGGATACCTTCGGCTGGCTGGGCAACAAAACTCAGCAGGAGCTCTTTGCCCGTATTCAAAACCTCGAACCCAAAGCAAGACAGGAGGGCAGGGACCTCCTCACAAAATGGAGACATTTGACCACCTCCGACCACCTTTATTTTCTCCATCAGGGCTCCGGCTCGGACCAGGCCGTCCATTCCTATTTCAGTCCATACGGCTCGATTGGCGAAACCGTCAGAATCATCACCGACAAAATTTGGACGCTCGAAAAGTCCGTAGATACCTTCCAGATACTCAAAAAAACCGAAAGAACACCCGTTATAATAATCAGCCCCGAAACCGACCGCCTGCCCACCGAAGGAATGGGCGACTTCGCAAAATACGTGTCCGGTAAATCGGGCGGTATGGGCGAGGTTGTGGCGGCCTTATGCAGGGGGCTTTCGAGCAGGGAGATACCAACCTATATTATCACGCTCAACCTCGAACGAAAGTTCCTCGAAAAATCCGCAATGCCGCGGGACGAATATATTCAAAAATTATATCACCTGCCGCGTGATAAAATCAGGACCGTTGATTCCCCTTTGTTCGAAAATTACCTCAGCGCCTACGACGGCGACCCTCGCGCCACCGCCGCGGAGTTTCAAAGGACAATAAAACGGTCTCTTATCGGAGAAATACTCTCCAAACACCAGGGCCGGGGAATAATTCACTCCAATGACTGGATGAGCGGGGGGATTATTACGGCCTTTTGCAGAATGATGCGCATTCCCGTCCTTCACTCCGTCCATAACACCCATACCGGGTATATACCGCTGAAGATGTTTTTCGGGGTGAATCTGGGTGAGCTTTGGAGCAATTTATTCCTTTCCAACGACCTCGGCAGGCAATGCCTCGATTGTCAGGCGACGGCGATAAAAAACGCCAACCTCGTCAGCTACGTGGGAACGAGATTCCTCGAGGAGACGGTGCAGGACTACTTCCTGGACAGGCACTTCATCCCCGCCAGCGTCCGGCAGGAAACCAAGGCGAAGTATCAATTCGGCAGCGTGCTGGCGATACCCAACGGAATCTCGCCCTCGGTATATCCCGAAAACCAGGATGAAAATCCTGATATAGACAAGCCCGGGCTGGCGAAAAGATTCGGATTGGCCGACAATGTCATCGAGGCGAAAAAACTTAACTTGGTCAAGTTCCAGAAGAAAACCGGACTTATAGTCAATCCCGAGGCAATCCTGCTGTATTGGCCATCGCGGCTCGACCGAATGCAGAAAGGAGTGGAGCTTATTGAGGATATCGCCCTTCGGTTCGTCGCAGACCATCCCGACACCCAGATAGCAATTGTCGGCAATCCCGTAGGAAACGACAGGAGAGACGTGGATATACTGGGGAAAATCGCCTGGATGTCGGGCGGGAAAATTACATACTGGCCCTTCGATGACGACCTGAGCATACTCGGCTACGCGGCGGCAAGCGACGTCTTCGGGGCCTCGCTGTATGAGCCGTTCGGACAAATCGACCTCATCGGAAACCTGTATGGTGCGACGGCGACGAATCGCGATACGGGGGGATTTCACGATAAGATTATGCCGTTGCGGCTGAAAAAGCTCGGCGCACCCGAAGATATAGGCAACGGCGTGCTTTTCCGGGATTATGATTCGAGCGGGCTGTGGCAGGGCCTTCATTCGGCCGTCGAGAACCACAGGTTCTTCAGAAGCCGGCCCGACGAATGGGAACGGCAGGCAAAAAGAATTATGAAAGAGGCGAGAGATAAATGGGGGCTGGACAATATGATAGCGGGATACCTGGCGGCATATCAGAGGATATTGGGGTATCCGCTTATTTAATTTTTAACCACAAAGACACGAAAGGTTTAGCCACGGATTACACGGATTAGATGGATTTAGCCAATAAAAGACACAAAAATTGGCAATTTTAATCGCGGATTAAACGGATTTTTTACCACGAAGACACGAAGAAAACCTTAGATTTTGCCACAAAAAAGCACAAAAAACACAAAAAAACCACGAATTAGCACGAATTCTCACGGATTTAGTCAGCCGAGGGGGCGTACTCGTCGCAATCGTTTCTCGATACGAGTATCTGTGAACGCCTGCAAATCATCCGCCGCCCCTTAGGGGCATCGCCAAAGGCGATTTATCGGCTGACTGTGAAACAACACGGATTTGACGATGTCGGCCGGAAGAATGATTTGAGATTGTCTTGACGCGGGGGGGAAAGTAATTCAAAAATAAAAGTGTAAAATGCAAAACTGCAGTCACAAGATGGGTCCCCGGCAGAAGACCAAAGGAGCTATACCCGAGGATCTGCGCTGCGCTTCGAGAGGCGGATTTTGATAAAAAGTTTGACGAAAGCGGGGGGTTTTATACAATTATAATCACAGATTACACAGATTCCACGGATTAAAAGTGAAAAAGGAGAAATTGGTTTTCTGCAGGAATACGAAGGATAAACCACGACGGGATAACGGAAGCCGTATCCCACGTGGTAAAGGATAAAATGGTGGGATGAAAAAGAGTTGACTTTGCGTAACTTTATATAGCAATGGAGATGCAGATATGAGAAGTATTTCGGTTATAATCACGGTGGTTTTTGTTTTTTTGTTTGTGCTTGCGGTTTACCTTGGAATTCAAAATAGAAATTTAGAGTCACTACGCTCAAAAGTTCTACCAGCGTTTGCTATCGCAGTAGTGGGAGCGTTATTTACAATATGGTTTAGCCTCGAAAGTAAAAAGACTGAGATAAAATTTACTTCCACAGTATTTTTTCACAAATTAGATAAGACACCATTGGATCAACATTATCAGGATCAACACAAATTTGGCGGGAATCAATTCAATATCGACCTTCTAAATTTCATAGCCAACTATATCGAACAAGACCAAGAAATGAAAAAGGCTGTGTTCAATAAGGACAGTGACAAGATTAAAGACTTCTATCATAATATAGTATTCATCAAATTACTTGACCGATTCTTTTGGATGTATGCAAACTCGTGGGATATCAGTATCAACTCGGTGCGACGTGGGAATGCTGTGGAAACAGAGGTTTCAACAGTCGAACCGAAACTACCTTGTAGCGGTTTGGAATGGAAAGATGTTTTGGAAACAATAGACACCAAAAGCGATTTTTATCAATTATTTTCAAATTACTCGAAGGATAGCTTCATTAGAAAAACGACAATACCACCAGAAACCAAAATTGGTTTTGTAACATCTAAATATGGCAAAACGCTCGTTCTAACAAATCCTTTCGTCAGAGTTCATATCAC
>JBDRMP010000005.1:0-5395 GCA_043811995.1 Planctomycetota bacterium | reverse complement strand
ATCAGCAGTTATGGATACTTGAAGCGAAGCTGAAAGAGTTGGCTGAAGAAGAAAGAATTGACGGAAAATCAAAGGTAGCGTAAACTATGAGAACTGGAGTAGCCATTCAAACCTCCAACTACGATTGGGACAATGTCTTGCCGGCAGTGGGCACAACGCATCCTTTATCGTCTTCGACCTGGACAGTTATAACCGATACATCCTCGCCATCAGCTTTGATGGACGTTCGGTCGGGTATCATCCGGATTACGGCCGGTTCACCGGTTGTTTCAACTTTTGCAGTTATAACCTCTTTACCTTTCGCATATCCTCGCGCCAAAAGTGTTCCCGGCTCGTAATTGACGTCCCATTGTATGTGGGAAAGTTTCGGCATTGGTTTTCGGCCGAGGGATTTGCCATTGAGGAAAAACTGCACTTCCTCGCAATTGCCGTATGCCCAGACACTGACCGGTTTTCCCTCTTTGCCGGCCCAGTTCCAGTGAGGAAAAATATGCAGCACCGGCTCATCAGTCCAAACCGATTTGAGGTAGTAGTATATATCTTTCGGGAAGCCGCAAAGGTCGAGGATACCGAATTGAGTGCTGACCTGTGGCCAGCCGAACGGGTTGGCCTCGCCGCGATAGTCGAAGCCGGTCCAGAAGAATAGCCCTGCAATAAACGGCCTTTCTGCACAAAATTTAATCCCTCTTTCGATACTGCGTCTCGCAAATTTACGGTCTGCCTGAGACATGTACGCCTTTGACCTGTCGTCTTCGTAAATCCCGCGGGTCCCGCTTGCCGTGGATTCTTCGGTTAGCATAGACGGCTGGTTGGGATATTTCTTGTGGTGTTCATCTATATCTCCATGGACGATGTAATTATATCCCATCAAATCGATTACCGTTGAAATACCCTGTCCCCATCCGCCGCTGCTGGCGGCAGTAACACGTCGGGTCGGGTCAAGACGCTGTGCAAATGTCTGCATTGTCGAGGCGATGCGGGCGCCTTTTATATTTCCCTCTATCGCCCATTCCTCGTTGCCTAACGACCACGCGATAACGCAGGGATGATTGCGGTCTCGCAGAATCATTCTTTCGAGTTGCATGAGATGTTCCGGCGACGAGCCCATCAGCCGGTTCTCATCGAGGACAAGCATACCCATCTTGTCGCAGGCATCCAGCAATTCAGGCGTAGGCGGGTTATGAGAACAACGATATGCGTTGCTGCCCATTGATTTTAACCTGGCGATACGAAACTCCTGAAGCGCATCCGGGATGGCTGTGCCTACGCCGGCGTGGTCCTGGTGATTGTTCGTGCCTTTGAGATTTACGTGTTTGCCGTTCAAAAAGAATCCCTCATTCGGGTCGAAACGAACAGAACGTATGCCGAAAGTGGTTTCGTATTTGTCAATAACTGCGCCCTGGGAACGCAGGGACGTGACGAGCTTATAAAAATGCGGAGATTCGAGAGACCATAGTTTGGGATTGTTAACTTCCATAACGCAGGGGTATTCTTTTGTCTGGCCGGGTTGAAAAATCAGGGATTTTACTTCTCCTGATGTAACAGATTTTCCGTCGGCGTCCTGTATGGTTTGAACAATATCAAAGGCGGCCTCTTTTCCCCCTTCATTAGCGATGGTTGTCCTTGCCGTAACAGTAGCTGATTCGGCCTTGATTTCTGAAGTGACGAAAGTTCCGTACTGGGCGACATGCAGAGGCGAAGTTTTCGTGAGCCAGACGTGACGATATATACCGGCCCCCTCGTAAAACCAGCCCTCTTCCATAGTAACATCGACTCGCACGGCAATTGTATTATCGCCGCCGTAATTGAGATAATCGGTGATATCATATTGAAAGCTGCTGTAGCCGCAGTGCTCTGTGCCGATATAGAAGCCGTTCACCCAGAGGCGTGCTTCGCGATGAACACCGTCAAATTCAATCACTATCCTTTTGCCGAGGTCCGATTCAGGTATAGAAAACTTTTTGCGATACCATCCGACGCTGTTTTCCGGAAACGCCCTGCCGATTGCCTTATAGCCGTGACTATGACTGCCCCTATTGTCAAAAGGCATTTCCACTGCCCAGTCGTGGGGCAGATTGATGATTCGCCACGCCCGGTCGTCAAAATTGCCCGCCGCCGGCCCATCTCCGTAACCGGTCTTGGCGAAATAGGAAAAATAACTGGTGCCATGCTTAAAATCTTTGTCCGCATCAAACGCATGCCCCAGGGCAAATCGCCAGCCGAAATCCATCAATAAATGTTGCCTGCCCGCTTCGGCCGCGATTGAATCGTTCGCCTGAACAAAGATTATAAAAAACAGCGTTCCAGATATCAGGACAGATACCAACAACTTCTTCCCTTGCCTCATTATATCGCTCCTTACGCTTTCAGGTATTACCTTGTCGGGATGTGACAGTAACTAAAGTTTACTTTTTTTGCCCGGATTTTTCAAGGAATAGATATACTTGCAGATTGGCAGCGAATAGTGAAAATAAGTGAGGTATTGCGTTCCAAACAAAAGAGCCGATGTGAAATACTTTTGAGGAAACGAAGCATATTATGAACAAATACATAGTATCAATGGTTATTTCAGTGATTACGCTCGCCGGTACTTACTCTGCTAATGCGTCGGGTTCGTCGACAGCCCGAGAGCTATTTACAAACCCGCCGGCGGAATACAGCTCGGCGCCGTTCTGGGTCTGGAACGATATGATGACCGACGAGATGGTGGTTTCGACACTGCACAATTTGGCATCTCAGGGAATCAGACAGGTTTTCATACATCCGCGACCTGGACTGATGACACCTTATTTGTCGCAGGAGTGGTTTCGTCTGTGGAAGGTTGCTCTAAAAGAGGCGAAACGACTGGGTATGAACATCTGGATTTACGACGAAAATTCATATCCGTCGGGTTTCGCTGGCGGACTTGTGCCGAAGGTGATGAAAAATTCGGAGGGGATGGGGCTGAACATCCGCGAGGAAAAGGAGATTCCAAAATGGTCCGGGGACATCGTAGCGGTTTATCAGCGGCTCGGCGATGGCTACGAGAACATCAGCGAAAAAGTAAAGACAGGCCAGATAGCGGGGCAAACAAAGTGTCTTGTGGCGAGGGTAGTCAAAGCCGCTCCGGGCGGGATGTTTGCCAACGGAACTTATGTGAATCTGCTGACAAAAGGAGTGACGGATAAATTCCTCGAAGTGACGCTCGATGCGTATAAACGAGAGTTCGGTGAACAGTTCGGCAAGAGGATACCGGGTGTGTTTACGGATGAGCCGCACGTTCTTCCCGCGGGAATGCTGCCTTGGGCGGAGGACTTGCCGGAGGTCTTCGAGAAAAGATGGGGTTATTCGCTGATTGATAATCTGCCGTCGCTTGTTGAAGCTAAGGGGAATTTCAAACAGGTCAGACATAACTACTTTGCGGTGCTGCTCGAGATGTTCGTCGACCGGTGGGGAAAACCCTATTATCAATACTGCGAGAAGAATAACCTCGAATTTACGGGGCACTACTGGGAGCACGAATGGCCGAACTGCACGAGGGTGCCCGATAATATGGCGATGTATGCATGGCACCAGCGACCGGCAATTGACATATTGTTTAATCAATATAGCGAGCACGTTCATTCGCAGTTCGGAAATATTCGGTCGGTCAAGGAGCTTGCAAGCGTAGCGAACCAGTTAGGCAGACGGCGAACCCTTTGCGAGGCCTATGGCGGAGCCGGATGGGAACTGCGGTTCGAGGATATGAAGCGAATCGGGGATTGGCTTATGGTGCTCGGTGTTAATACGATGACCGAGCACTTATCGTTCGCGAGTATCCGGGGGGTGAGAAAGGCGGACTATCCGCAGTCATTTTCATATCACGAACCGTGGTGGGAAGCTTATCACGTGATGGTCGGCTATTTTGCACGGTTGTCGGCGGCGATGTCGCAGGGCGAGCAGGTCAACAAAATACTCGTTCTGGAACCGACGACCACGGCTTGGGTTTATCAATTCGGAGCAGAGCAGAAAAACCATCTCGAGAAAATCGGGAGTCGGTTTCAGAATCTGATTGTGTCGCTGACCAAACAGCAGGTTGAATTCGACATCGGCTGCGAGGACATAATCAGCCGGTATGGTTCTGTCGAGGCAGCGACACTGAAGGTGGGCCAGCGCAAATATGATGTAATTGTATTTCCTGAAATGTTCGAGAATATCAACAGCCGGACGATGGAGCTTATTGAGGCGTATGCATCGGCGGGCGGAGAGATATTTTGCTGCGGGGAAGCGCCATCCCTGGTGAATGGACAGAAAAGCACTCGTGGCGCAGAGCTTGCAAAAAAAGCTGCCTTCAAAAAAGTAGAAACAAATGAACTTGCGGGATTGCTGTTGGAGCGGACAAAAGATAATTTCGCTATTAAAGATATCAGCGGCGGTATCCTGCTTCATCACAGGCGAAAGCTTGACGACGGCGAACTGTTATTTTTGACCAATACCGCGATAAACTCGCCGTGCAGAGGTGTTATCGAATCGGATGCACGAGGCGTCGAGAATTGGGACGCCGAGACGGGGACGATTTCTGCTTACGCCTTCAGCAGAACCGCAAAAGGGATAAGTGCGGAATTCGAGCTTGAGCCGTGCGGGAGTATGCTGCTGTTTCTTTCAAAACAAGCGATTGAACCGGCCGGTCCGCAATCGGCAAAAGAAACGAAGATTGAGCCAATAGGACCGATGAAAATCAAGCGGACGGGTTTTAATGTCCTAACAGTGGATTTCGTCGATATTGCCGTCGGAAAAAAGAAAGTCGAGAACATTCACTTCAGCAAGGCAGCGGAATTGGCGTTTCGAGAGAATGGATTTAACAATAATCCCTGGGACCACGCCGTGCAATTCGACGATGAGCTAATCAGCAGAAAATTTGCCGACGATAGCGGATTTGAGGTTGCCTATCGTTTTACAATTCAAAATACGCCGCCGAAACCATTGTATGTGGTAATCGAACGGCCTGACATTTATACGATTAGCTGCAATGGCAAAGAGCTAAAGGCAGAACAGGATTCGTGGTGGCTGGACAAATCGTTCGGGAAAATCAACATAAGCTCAGCGGCAAAGAAGGGTGAGAACAAGGTAACGATAAAGGCGAGGCCTTTTACTGTTTATCACGAGATTGCGGCGGCATATATTCTGGGTGATTTCAAGCTCGAACCGGCGGATTCGGGATTCATGATTGTG
Source organism: Planctomycetota bacterium (assembly GCA_043811995.1). GTDB lineage: Bacteria > Planctomycetota > Phycisphaerae > Sedimentisphaerales > Anaerobacaceae > Fen-1362. The sequence goes on along the minus strand of JBDRMP010000005.1, from coordinate 205 downwards.
CCCGATACGGCAATGGGACTAGGTCAATGGAACAAACATGGATACCCCTTTTACGGCGAGGGTGTTTCATACTGCACTTTCCAAAAACTGATTTGTTAAGCGGCCAGTTTCATTAACTTATAGAACTGGCGTACGATTTTTCGATTTTTACGGTTATGGCCAAAAGTTTCAAAAAATGTTTGCTTCAAAGTCTCGCGACGCAACG
>JBDRMP010000004.1:0-3228 GCA_043811995.1 Planctomycetota bacterium | reverse complement strand
GCAGCGTTGCGTCGCGAGACTTTGAAGCAAACATTTTTTGAAACTTTTGGCCATAACCGTAAAAATCGAAAAATCGTACGCCAGTTCTATAAGTTAATGAAACTGGCCGCTTAACAAATCAGTTTTTGGAAAGTGCAGTCCGTGATAATCCGTGTTAATCTGTGGTTAAAACCCCTTTTATTTCCTTAAAATCCCTAAAATCAGCGTAAAAATCCGTGATAATTCGTGCTAATCCGTGGTTGCAATTCTCTGTGTTCTCCGCGGTGAAAAATCCGTGATAATTCGTGCTAATTCGTGGTTATTTTTGTGTTTTTTGCGCATTTCCTGCCCTCGATGTCGTAGTCGGGGGTCGTGGCCAAATCCACGTCAATCCCCATCAGCCGTAAAGCCATTCATGGCGGGGCAGTTTCACTGCCCGGCGGATGAGTCCCAGGCGTTCAAAGATACTCGTATCGAGAAACGACTGCGACGAATACGCACCCCGGCTGACTTTAATCCGTGACACGAAGCAAGGCGTAGAGCCCGTTTCGGAAATCCGTGTAATCAGTGGTTGCAATTCTCTGTGTTCTCTGAGGCCTCTGTGGCTAACAAAAACAGTGTAATCAGCCTGCCCCGGCGTAGCGCAGCGAAGAGGGGTGTCCATCTGTGGCTAAATAAAAAGCCCCATGGTTCCCCACAGGGCTTAATTATTAATTGACGCCTTGCGTCTTTGCTATACGCTGTCCGCTGAACGCTGTATAACTATTTGCCTCGTCCTTTGACCAAATCTTCCACAACGTGTGGGTCTGCGAGGGTTGTTATATCTCCGAGGTTCGATACGTTACCCTCGGCAATCTTACGCAGGATTCTTCTCATAATCTTGCCCGAACGCGTCTTCGGCAGCGACGGCGCGAACTGTATCGCCTCAGGCACCGCAATAGGCCCTATCTCCTTGCGAACGTGCAGCAGAAGCTCTTTTTTAAGCTCATCGCTTTCGCTGATGCCCTCTTTGAGTGTAACAAAGGCATACAGGCCCTGTCCTTTTATATCGTGTGGAACGGGCGTTACCGCCGCTTCCGCTACCTTCTCGTGACTTACTAATGCGCTTTCAACCTCAGCCGTGCCGATACGGTGTCCGGAGACGTTGACCACGTCATCGATTCTGCCCATCAGCCAGTAGTCGCCGTCCTGGTCCTTTCGACAGCCGTCGCCGGTGAAATACATGTTCTCGAACATCGTAAAGTACGTATCGACGAAGCGTTCGTGGTCGCCCCACATCGTCCTCATCATCCCAGGCCAGGGCTTGCGTATGCACAGCTTGCCCCCCTCGTTGGCCTCGCATTCGCTTCCGTCGTCGCGCAGAATCACCGGGTCAACCCCGAAGAATGGCCGGCACGCACTCCCCGGCTTCAGTGTATGAGCACCCGGCAGCGGCGTTATCAATATCCCACCCGTCTCCGTCTGCCACCACGTATCAACGATGGGGCATTTGGAGTGGCCGATTTTTTCGTAATACCAAATCCAGGCCTCAGGATTGATGGGTTCGCCGACGGTTCCGAGGATTCGGAGGGAGTCGAGCTTGTACTTGGCGGGCCATTGCTCGCCCTGTCGCATCAAGGCCCTGATGGCGGTAGGGGCGGTGTAAAAAATCGTTACGCCGAATTTGTCGCATATTTGCCAGAAACGGCCTGCATCGGGATAGGTCGGGACGCCTTCGAACATTAAGCTTGTTGCGCCGTTGGCGAGTGGGCCGTAAACGATGTAGCTGTGGCCGGTGACCCAGCCGATATCGGCGGTGCACCAGAAAACGTCTTTTTCGTGGACGTCGAAAATCACCTTGTGGCTGAATGCACAGTGCAGCAGGTAACCGGCGGTTGTGTGGACGACGCCTTTGGGCTTGCCGGTCGAGCCGGAGGTGTAAAGGATGAACAAGGGGTCTTCGGCGTTCATTTTTTCCGGCTCGCATTTGTCGGCGGCCTTTGCAATTTCGTCGGTGTACCAGGTGTCACGGCCATCTTTCATATTGCAGGGTTCCTCGCCGACCTTGACGACTATAACGCTCTCAATGCTGGGCGTATTGGCAAGTGCGGCGTCGGCAATGTCTTTAAGGTGGATGTGCTTGCCGGCGCGGAATGAGATGTTGCTGGTGACCAGCAGCTTGCAGTTCGAATCGTTGATGCGGTTTTTGAGTGAATCGGCGCTGAATCCGCCGAAAACTATGGAGTGAATCGCACCGATGCGCGTGCAGGCCAGCATAACAATCGCCAGCTCCGGGACCATCGGCAGATATATCGCGACGCGGTCGCCTTTTTTGACGCCCTTGGATTTGAGGACGTTGGCGAATTTGCAGACCTCCTTGTGAAGCTGCTCGTAGGTATATTTTCTTACCGCGTCATCGGCCTCACCCTGCCATATAATTGCGGTTTTTTTAGCGGTCGGGGTTCCGAGGTGCCTGTCGAGGCAGTTATAAGAGACGTTGAGGACGCCATCGGCAAACCAGGTGTGCTCGATTTTTCGCCCTTTGGTATCCCAAGTATATTCGAGGCCTTTTGTCGGCTCTTTGAACCAGGCGAGCGATTTGGCCTGCTCGAGCCAGAACTTGTCTGGGTCGTTAATCGACGGCTCCCACATCTGCTGGTATTGTTCCATACTTTTGATATGTGCCCCGGCGCTGACCGCCTTCGGCGGCTCAAACCGACGCTCTTCGGTCATTAACGAGGTAATAGCTTTTTTATCATTGCCCATTTTGTTACTCCTTCCGGCCAAAAAACAAAAATACGACTATAGGCCCCCCGTCGGGGCCAAAACGCTGAAAAACCACCATTTTCTAAATTGGGCGGGAAAAGTCAATAAGGATTTTCGATTGCCGATTTTCGATTTAGCCACCCGTCTTCGCCGAAGCGGCTTCGCAGGGCAGGCAGATTTCACCCTTCTTCGCTAACGCTACGAAGGGCAGGCCCGTCTTCATTAAAAAACTACGCCGTGGCAGGCGGATTTTTCTTTACCACGAAGACACAAAGCCACGAAGTTTTTTTTTAGACGCTGATTGCGCTGATTTACGCGGATTACAGAAGTTTCGGTCAGGGAAGCGTACTCGACAAACCTTTTTCGTAAAGCGAGCTTTGTCGCAAGTTTTGTCTTCATCCACAGAGCCAACTACGTTGTCTCTCGGCAAAATTGCCAAATCTGGCCGAAACAATAAACGGGCACTACCTGTTAATGCCACCTATCGTAAAAGAACGCGAAGAT
>JBDRMP010000003.1:0-9309 GCA_043811995.1 Planctomycetota bacterium | reverse complement strand
TGTCTATACCGGTTTGGGCAGTGGTGTAATCCTTGCTGTCAATATTTGAATTTATAATATCTACCTGTGACCACAGAGCAATCTCAGACGAAGGCCAATTGTCCAAAACATACTGGTCAAGCTCATCTGCCTTGGCAGTTTTTTCGGACTGGCGATATTTGTACGCCATACCGTGCAGCACATTTGCCATATTTTCATTGCTGGAAAAACGGGCAAGTAAATTGTCTATACCGGTTTGGGCAGCGGCGTAATCCTTGCTGTCAATATTTGAATTTATAATATCCACTTGTGCCCACATCGCGCTTTCAGTTGTTGGCCAATGATTTAAAACATACTGGTCAAGCTCATCAGCTTCGGCAGTTTTTGCGGACTGGCGATAGCGATATGCTACGCTGTGAATTGCATCACAGAGGTGTTCATTGTTTGCAAAACCGGCAAATAAATTATCAATGCCGCCCTGGGCAGCAACATAGTCCCTTCTATTAATACTTGCTCCAACAATATCCACTTGTGCCCACATCGCGCTTTCAGTCGTCGGCCAATGGCTTAAAACATACTTGTCAATCTCATCAGCTTTATCATCCTTTTTGCATTTGCGGTAATGAGAAGCTATTCCATGGTGAATTACATCTGCCATATGTGTATCGTGAGGAAAGTTTGAAAGCAATTGCTGATACGCCGTTTCTGCCTCGGCCTGTTTGCCCGCCTCAATCAGCGAGATAATCTGCGCCTTTGTCGAGTCGATAGATACCTCTGACGCGGGCTGACCTCTGCCAATACCTACAAACACAATAGCAAGCACCACAAAAACAATACAAACAGGGAAAGAGGAAATGATAATTATTTTTTTAGCCATATTATTACCCTCCGGGACAAGTAAGAGCGCAAGTGCATAGTTAGTGATTGCAAGAGGCGAAAGATGTGTCTTTGCCGAACGACTGCTTTTTTGTATTTGGGTGATGTAGTCATATTCTAAACTCTTATTTTCGATGCTGAAGCTAAAGTTTCAATAAAAATATGTCAAGAATTATTTTTGCAAAATTATGCGGATTTTGTTGGCTGCTGCTTGTAAGTCCTTGTGGGGGGGGGGGCTTACGACTTATAAAATTTTTCAAAAAAAACGTTTCGCCTACTTTCAATTGAGTTCTGGGTAGGCGATATCACCAGTTAAAGGTCTTTTGCCAGGCCTGTTTTAGCGAATTTATTTCCGCGTTTATTGCTTTTCCGCCTTTTTGGTCCTTTATGACTAACAGAGGAGCGTCTGTTACGCGTCCGATTTGCCCGAAGGGCAAGTTCAGCATCAATTTGGCGAAAGAATCGTATTTTTCCGGCTCAATCTCAACGATGTATCGCGAGTTCGACTCGCTGAACAACTGTGTATCTATCCGGGTGCAATCCTTGCTTTTCGGCAGGCCCCGCAGATCGGCCTCGATGCCAAAGCCGCCTGCAAATGCCATCTCGGCCAGCGCCACCGCCAGCCCCCCTTCGGAGCAGTCGTGGCAGCTAACGACAAGCCCCTTTGCTATCGCCTCGGCAATCTTCTTAGCGATTTTAGGGGCCATCTTGAGGTCAACTTGTGGCACGGCCATCCTGGCCGTGTCTTCACGGGCTGGAAACCCGTGCCACATCGAATAATGCGAGCCGGCAAGCTCGTTTTTCGTCTCGCCCACGATAAACAGCAGATTTCCCGGCTGTTTGACGTCCATCGTTACACACTTGCTGACGTCATCGACTATGGAAATAGCGCTTATCAGCAGCGTTGAAGGAATCGATATTCGCGTCCCGTCATCTCGCCTGAACTCGTTATTGAGCGAGTCCTTGCCGGATATGAACGGTGCATCGAAGGCGATTGCTCCGTCGTAGCAGGCCTGCGCCGCTCGCACCAATGAACCGAGGGTTTCCGGCCTTGTGCAGTCGCCCCAGCAGAAATTGTCCAATAACGCAATGCGGTCGGCCCTTGCCCCGACGCATATAAGATTTCTGATTGCCTCGTCTATTCCCGCCAGCGCCATCCAGTAGGGGTCGATATCGCCATAGCAGGGGTTCATCCCGCAACTGATTGCAACGCCCCGGTCCGAATCGTATTTGGGCCTGATTACCGCCGCGTCGCTGGGCCCGTCATTGCTTTTGCCCGTCAGCGGCTTCACTACGGAAGCCCCCTGCACCTCGTGGTCATACTGCCGAATGACCCATTCCTTGCTCGCGACGTTATAGGAGCCGAGAATCGCGAGAAGCTCATCGTTGTAATTGTCGTGTGTATTGCGTATTGCGTATTGCGTTGTTTGCTCGCACGACGCACGACGCACGACGCACGACGGATTCCATATTGCTTTACGTGAATACTTCGGCACACCCTCGTGCAGAAACTCCATATCAAGCTCGCCGACCTGTGTGCCATTGTAGCGCAATTTTAGTTTTTTGTCATTTGTGAATTTGCCGATTACGGTTGCCTCGACGTTCTCGCCGGCGAAAATCCTCATTATCGTGTCTAAGTTCTCCGGCTTTACGGCTACGACCATTCGCTCCTGTGCCTCGCTTATCCATATTTCGGTGTAGTTCAGCCCCGCGTATTTGAGCGGGACCTTTTCGATGTCCACCTCGGCGCCGAGTTCCTGTCCCATTTCGCCGACGGCGCTGGATAGCCCGCCCGCACCGCAGTCGGTAATTGCCTCATACAGACCACGCTCGTTTGTCTGGACGAGGACATCTAACATTTTTTTCTCGGTGATTGCGTTTCCGATTTGCACGGCGTGCGAGAAAATCGTCTCGTGCTCGTGTGTCATCTCGCCCGATGAGAACGTCGCCCCGTGTATGCCGTCCCTGCCCGTCCTGCCGCCGACGACTATTATGAGATTGCTCGCCTGCGGGTGCTTGAAGCACTTGTTTTTGTCCATTATGCCTATGTTGCCACAGTAAACGAGCGGGTTGGCCAGGTATCTGTCGTCGAAATAGATTGCGCCGTTGACGGTTGGTATTCCCATTCTGTTGCCGTAGTCCCGCACGCCCGCGACGACGCCTTTCATAATGCGTCTCGGGTGCAGCACGCCTTTGGGGAGGTCTTCGAGCTTCATATTCGGGTCGCCGAAGCAGAATATGTCAGTGTTGGCTATAGGTCTTGCGCCTAACCCCGTGCCCATCGGGTCGCGGATTACGCCGCCTATCCCGGTTGCCGCGCCGCCGTAAGGGTCGAGAGCGGACGGGTGATTGTGCGTCTCGACCTTAAAGCAAATCGCCGATTCGTCGTCAAATTCGATGACGCCCGCGTTGTCGGCGAAAACGCTTATGCACCAGGGCTTGTTCAAGTCCTTGGTGGCCTTGAAGACGGTCTCTTTGAGCAGGTTGTTAAAGTGAACGTGTTGTGGCACGGCCATCTCTGTGGCACGGCCATCTTGGCCGTGTGTATGATTTTTCACGGGCTGGAAGCCCGTGCCACCTGGAAGCCCGTGCCACATCTCCATATCAATTTCGCTTTTGAGCGTTTTGTGGACGCAATGCTCACTCCAGGTCTGCGCGATTGATTCGAGTTCAATGTCTGTCGGCTCGCGCTTAATCCTGCGGTAATAATCCTGGATGGTTTTCATCTCGACGACATTGAGGAAAAGGTCTTTTTCTTTGCTTAATCGAACCAGCCCCTCATCGTCGAGTTTGCATATCGGCAGGTTTACAATCTTCAGCTCGTATGGTTTTATATGCGGGCTTGGCGGTTCGGCCTGACTGCCTGTAACGCAGACCTCGATGCAGTCATTGGCTAAGATTTTTCTCGCAATCGTATCGATTTGTTTGCTGCTGAGGTCTCCAAGTAAGACGTATTTGCGTGCGGTGCGGACGGTTTGAGGTCTTGCGCCCGAATCCCTCATTGCGTTTGTGACGGATTCCGCAACGGGGTCGGTAACGCCGCTTTTAAGATGCACCTCGAGCAGCGTTGCCTTTGCCAGTCCGGCGGGCGCCCCGCTTCTGCCGATGTAATAATCTTCGCATACGGGGTCCGCCAGAAGCTCTTTGGCGACGCGTTCGGCAAAATTCTTGTCGAAGTCCGCCTCAATAAGATAGACCCGGGCGAACTGCACCGCCTCGATGGAGCTTATGCCCAATTCTTTTATATCGTTAAGCACACCCGTGCCCTGCACGTCGGCAAAGCCGGCCTTGTTAAAAACCTCAAATCGCCACTGCTTCACAATGAGTTCCTCGTAAAATTCGTCGAACGGTTGCGGTTGCGCTGCTCGTTACGTCGCGCGTATTGCATCCTGCGTAGTGCGAACAAAACACGCAATACGCTTCACGCACGACGCAGTACGAAACCAGCGAATTATAAGGCGGGGCGACTGGGTCGTCAAGAAAAGCAAGAGATTCTAAGACAGATAACACAGAACTTGACCGGAAGAGCAAAAACTATATAGTATGACAATATGTTACAAGCTAAAGAAAAATTCGACGGCATGCTTCATCAACAGTTATACTTGCTCCCTCCTTGCGAAATAGGGGAAAGTGAAGCGTATCTTAGAGAGCAGATTATTACTTACATTGGTAATAAGCGTTCCCTTTTGCCATTTATCGGGAAAGGTTTAGATATAGCAAAAAGACGGTTGAACAAACCAAAGCTAAGAGCGCTTGACGTTTTCTCCGGAAGCGGTATTGTTGCGCGATATTTCAAGCAGCACGCTGAACATATCATCGCAAATGATATAGAGAGATATAGCAAGGTTTTAAATGAATGTTACCTCTCGAACAGGTCGTCTCTTGATTGGGACGAACTAAACGAGATTTTGAGCCATCTTAGAAAAAGAATAGAAGAGAATTGGGCTGAAGGGTTTATTACTGAACTTTATTCCCCCAAGAACGAAAACAAGATTTCGCCTGAAGATAGAGTTTTTTACACCCGTCGCAATGCGATGTATTTAGATACCGCACGGAAGGCAATTATGGAAATACCGGAAGATAAACAGAAGTATTTCCTTGCTCCGTTACTTTCTGAAGCGTCTGTTCACGCGAACACCTCTGGAGTTTTTAAGGGATTTTATAAGTCCAGCGAAGGGATCGGGCAATTTGGGGGAAATGGCGAAGATGCCCTTACCCGTATTTTGGGTCATATTGAAGTTGCTTTGCCAGTTCTATCACGATATGAGACAAGTTTTGAGGTTCACCAAAAAGACGCGAATCAGATCATTTCAGATTTGGAAGAGGTTGATGTTGCCTACTTGGACCCGCCATATAATCAGCATCCGTATGGCTCTAACTATTTTATGCTGAATTTGTTAGTAGATTATAAAAAACCAACAGAAGTCAGTAGAGTTTCAGGTATCACCAAAAATTGGAATAGGTCTCGATATAATCAAAAGGCCGAAGCCGAAGATGCTCTATTTGACTTAGTGGGTAAATGTAAAGCTAAATTTGTTTTAATTTCCTATAACTCAGAAGGATTTATTAGATATGACCGTTTTCTCACTAGTCTTAAAGATTGTGGACAGATTACGGTTCTTGAGACCCCATACAATACCTTTCGCGGAAGCCGCAATCTTCGCGGGCGGCCGATACACGTCACTGAGTTTCTTTACCTTTTAGAAAAGAAATAATCATGGCCAAGAAAGAACAACTGCGCGAAATACGGGCTGGGACGGTGATAAATGCGACTTCAAAGCAACAAGAGACAGAGGTTATAAAGGCATTGGAGCTGGTTGTTAAGTACCTAACCGAGAAGTTTGGCAAGAAAATAACGCTTCAGCACGAATGGCGGTGGTATCTGAAAGACATAGTTGCTGAATTGAAGCATTCCTATCCGGACATCGAGTTTCATTGCCACAAGGACACGTCGTTTATGAAGCCAGATGGGGGCATTCTTTTCATACGTGGACAGAAAGAGGATGCACTGTCTTATCCTGTCTTGATTGCCGAAGCGAAGAATCAGGGTACAAACGTTCTCAGGGCCGAGGAAGGTCTTCCCAAGCAGTCAATGGGAAATGCGATCGAACGTATGGGAAAGAATGTCATCGGCTTGCGTACTGCTCTCATGCGAGAGGGCATCTTTCCGTTCGTTTGTTTTGGTTACGGATGCGATTTTGAACCGGATTCTTCAATCCTTGACCGAGTTACGACGGTTGCAATGTTCGGTCGGTTGAACAAAACTTATCTGCACAACGAGGAAGCAGGTAAGTTCAACCGAGGGAGTTTCTATTTCAGACCCGCGAAATGGACTATCGAGGAAATGTTCGAGGTTATGAAGGATATAGCCGAGCGTGCTGTTCTTTATTACTTCTCAAAGTATACCGAGGCGCATTTCCGTAAGGCGGAAGGATAAATATAGTCCCCCAATTTAACCCTTGGAGAAGTTTTGAGGTGGTCGCAAAATGCGACCACATAGGCGTTAAATCAGCTCCTTCCTGCTCATTTTATATTTCACAAGCGTGCTGCGTTTTGTTCTCGCGGCTTCTAAGAGTTTTTCGATTTGGTTTCTGTTGCCAGAACGGATTGCCTTTTTGAGTTTGGCAAGCTCGCCTGTCAGCCGGTCGATACCGCGAGAGACGTTTTTCGCGTTTGTCAAAAGCACGTCCGCCCAGATATTCGCCGGGCCGGAGGCGATGCGGGAGCTGTCCATAAATCCCTTGCCGGCGAATTTCAATTCCTCCAGATTGCTGGCGTTAACCAGGGCGGCAGCAGTGATATGTGGTAAGTGGCTGACGTTTGCGAAAATACGGTCGTGTTCGGCTGGCGACATAACTTTGACGAAGCAGCCCAGCGCCGACCAGAACTTGCTGAGTAAACGCAGAGATTTTTTATTGGTTGTCCTGGTGGCCGTGAGAATGCACAGCGCCCTGTAGAACAGGTCGTCTCTGCCGAACTCGACGCCTCTTTGCTCTGAGCCGGCTATCGGGTGCGAGCCGACGTAATGGACGTTTTGGGGAAGGTGTTTGGCTGCCCATTGATGGGGCTTAACCTTGGTTGAGCCGACGTCGGTAACGATGCAGCCCGCGGGCCCGCCTCGCCCGACGCGAGTCGAGGCGGGCAGGGCGTCGGCTATTTCACGGAAAATCTTCTCAAATGTGCAAATCGGCGTCGCCAGAATAACGATATCGGCATCTGTGACGCTCGCTCGCATATCGCCAAAGACCTCGTCAGCGACTTTGAGCCGGCGCGACTTGGCTCTCGTCGATGGCCGATGGGCAAAACCCGCAGTTTTAACGCCGGCTAACGCCCGCGATACCGCCAGACAGACGGAACTGCCCAAAAGCCCTAATCCAATGACCGTCACTTTTCTTAACTTCTGCATAGCAAAGACCTTACGAAAAACCAAAGCCCGCCAAGTATCGCTTAAAGTTATATTAAACATAGGGCTGTGTCAATTTTTTTCCTTTGATTTGGGCTGCGTTAATGTTATTATAGTCGTTCACTCGATAGATACCAGATAGATACCGAAATGTGTGTTAAAGCGCTGCCTCTACGTTGGGGCTGTGGAATGTCCGTCTTCGCTAACGCTACGATGGACAAGGGTGAATTGCAGACAAATGGCGAAAACGAGAAGTAATAACAGCGGTAAAATCGGCGACGGCGACTACCTCGATTTCGAGCAGAAGGTGGCGGACTTCGACCGCCAGATAGACGAGCTTCGCCGGCTAAGCTCCCAAAAGGGCATCGACTATGCCGCTGAGATTCGCCAGCTTCAGCATCAGCAGGTAGCTGAGCTTCAGCACCTTTTTTCGAACCTGACCGCCTGGCAGACAGTGCAGGTCGCCCGCCACCCAAAAAGACCCCTGCTGCCGGACTATATCGACGCAATGGTCAAGGACTTTCGTGAGCTGCACGGCGACAGGTGCTTCGGCGACGACAGCGCTATTATCACGGGCCTCGGCCAGATAGGCAGAGAGAAGGTCCTGATTGTCGGTCAGAACAAAGGTCGGTCTTTGAAAGAAAAAGTGGTGTGCAATTTCGGCTGTGCCAACCCGGAGGGCTATCGCAAGGCGCTTGCCAAAATGAAATTCGCCGCGAAGTTCGGTATCCCGATTGTTACGCTTATCGACACACCCGGCGCCTATCCCGGCATTGGCGCCGAAGAACGCGGCCAGGCACAGGCAATCGCGGTGAATCTTTTTGAGATGTCCCAATTGGCTGTGCCGATAATCTGTATCTGCATCGGCGAGGGCGGCTCAGGCGGGGCTCTCGGTATCGGCGTTGGCGACCGGCTGGCTATGCTTGAATTCGCTTACTATTCCGTAATTTCACCCGAGGGTTGCGCAGGCATCCTCTGGCGGGACGGCTCACAGGCGCCCGAAGCCGCGGACGCGCTAAAACTAACAAGCAAAGACCTGCTCAAGCTCAAACTCATCGACGACGTAATCGCCGAACCGCTGGGCGGAGCTCATCGAAATATCCACGATACCGTTTACAACGTCGAACAATACATCATCAGGACACTGGCGGTTCTCAAGCGGGTAAATCTCGAAACGTTGCTGGAAAACAGGTACAAAAAACTGCGGGCAATCGGCAGCGAGCCGGTTAGAATTGTCCAGACAAAATCCCTGGCCAAAATAAAGACAGTTGAGCCCGCCGCCGCCAAATCAAAATCCGTCTCCGCAAAGGTGTAAGATTCACGAGAGACGAATTACGAGTTATTATTCCGGTTCCTGCTTTTGCATCAATTCGATGATTTCGGCTTTTGCGGGCATAGCATCCACCGAGCCGAATTTCGTGCAGGCAAGAGCGCCCGCGGCTGAGGCAAACACCACGGCCTTACGCAAATTGTCCCCGACGGCCAATGACGCTGCCAGCGCGCCTGCGAAGGCGTCGCCGGTGCCGGAATGGTCAACAAGGTCGATTTCATAAGCGGGTATGTGGTCGGCAGCATTTCGGTCGACTACCATACAGCCGCGTCTGCCCATCGTTATCACCGCAGCTTGCGCCCCCCTTGCGACCAGGTCTGAGCCGACCAGTTTTGCGGTGCGGATATTGGCGATTGAGCGGTCGCTGATTAAAGCCGCCTCGTACAGGTTGGGTATCATTACATCGACCGAGAAGAATTCAGCCGGCAGCTCCGGGTCACTGACTTCAGGGCCGGACGCTCCTGTCGCGCCTGCCGGGTCAAGTATGACTTTTTTGCCGTGAAGCTTGGCGATTGTGATTGCCTTGATAATCGCCTTCCTCGGCAGCCGTGCGTGTATAAGGCATACGTCGGCATTGGCAATGGCCGGCTCGGCCTGCTCGATATCCTGCGGGACAATCGCGCCGTTTGCGCCCTCGTACCGCATACAAGAATTTTCCCCCGCTGTATCGACCAGCGTCAGCACAACGCCGGTGTTTTTTGCCTGGGCGGTGAATAAGTAG
>JBDRMP010000002.1:0-11940 GCA_043811995.1 Planctomycetota bacterium | reverse complement strand
ATGGCTCGATTTTTTCCCATAACTCGTCTGAAATTCTGTATCGGTTTTTTGTTTTTCGTTTCTTCACCCCTGAACCCTTTCAAAGGCATCATTGCCTCTTAATATATCGGCCATTCAGGAGTTATTCGGATAGGCTCTAACACTGGTGGCCTGCATAATGGCTTAGCTTGTCTGAAAGCGGACCTTGGCCTGGCCTATCAGATAGAAGCTGCCCGTGATGCAGATAAGGTCCTCTTTGCCCACCGCGCTTTTAGCCAAACGCAGCGCCTCGCCCAAGCTGACGGCGCTCTGGCACATCTTGCCGGATATCGAGGCGTATGCCTCGACCAGCTCTTCCGGGGACTTGGCCTTGGCGGAATTGCTGCAGGTAAATACCACCTTGTCTGCTCCGAACTGCAGCTCCCGGAGCATCCCGTTAAAGTCCTTGTCTTCGTTGCAGCCGAAGATTACTATCATCGAATCGTATGGTATATTCTGCCCTATCGCGTGCATTAGCGCCCGGATGCTTGCGGCGTTGTGGGCCCCGTCTATAAGGATGCGAGGGTCCTCGCATACCATCTCCATCCGCCCGGGCAGTTTGACCTTCGACAGCCCTTCAAATGTTTTGTCGTTATCGATTGTATAGCCGCAGCCCTTCAGCTTGTCGAGCACCGCAAGCGCCAGACCACAGTTTATGGCCTGATGTATCCCGTGCAGCGGCACGCGAATATGCTCAAATTTACTCGTGGGCGTTGTCAGGCAGATGCGGTTGTGAGGCCCGTGCTCAGGCGACGTCTCGAATCGGTGCGAAAAATCGATGTCCACGCCGGTAACGCTCAGGGGCGCCTTGACCGCAGCCGCCTGTTCCTTCAGAATCCGCATTGCATTCGGGTCCTGCTGCACTGTAACTATCGGAACACCATGCTTGAAAATCCCCGCCTTCTCCCTGGCGATTTCCTCTATGGTGCTTCCCAATTGCTTCTGATGGTCGAAGCTCAGGTTGGTTATTCCGACCACCTTGGGTTTGATTACGTTTGTGCTGTCTAATCGGCCGCCCAATCCGGTCTCGATAACTGAAATGTCCGCCTTAACATCTGCGAAGTGCATAAAGGCCAGCGCTGTCATTATCTCGAAAAATGTGGGCTTGCTGTCTTTCGAGACCTTTTCGACGGGTTTGTATATTCGGTTTATAAGTCCGAGCATCGCGGACTTGCTTATCATTTCAGAGTTGACCCTGATACGCTCGTGCAGGTCAACCATGTGAGGCGAGGTATAAAGACCAACCTTATAGCCATTCGCTTCGAGCATATTCGACAGCATCGTTGCGGTGCTGCCTTTTCCTTTTGTGCCGGCTATATGGACTGTATCGATTTTCCTGTGGGGATTGCCTACGAGCGAAAGCAGCTTCTCCATTCGCTTCAGACTGAACGTATCGACGTTGTAACGCAGGTGCTTTTCCTGCTCGTAGTCGGTGCGGTCGTAGAGATACTTTATTGCCTCGTCGTATGTCCTGAAGGCCTTTTTTGAGCGGACTTTCGCGAGTTTGGACGCGGACGTTCTGCCCTGTTTCTTCCGAGTTTTGATAATGCCTTTTGCCATGAACAATTTATTATAACACAAGAATTAGTGCTTTTCAATCCCATATCGCCGATAATAGCATAAAAAGCGGTTTTTCCGGCCGTCAGAGTATATAACATCTTGTCGATGATATGGTTACGTATTTGTAAATGAGCGGCTATTTTGTTGCACACAGGGCACAGCATTAAGAAATGTGAACATAGAATTATGTGTGCTTATAATTGGCCGACTCCTTCGATATTATTGGAATCTATCAGAATCAGATACGAGTTCCGAGATAGCATGTTCATTTGTATGAGGTGATTTGGCTTGACCTGACACAGTGAGTAAATATACTTTTCAGCAAATTACTGTTTTATTACCACATTGGGTTAGGGATGACCGGACTGCCTCAAAACTCACCGGACATAGAGAATTGGTTGAAGCTGTCGGCTGCGGATGGCGTCGGTCCTGTTATTTTCAGCAGGTTGTTAAATCACTTCGGTTCCCCGGAAAAGGCACTCGGTGCGTCGGTAAGCGAATTGACAAAAATTGAGGGTATTGGTTCGCACACTGCCGAGCGTATAGCGGCAAGCCGTGATAAAATCGACACCGCTGCCGAGCTTGCGCTGGCCGAAAAGCTCGGCGTATGGCTTGTTCACCTGCAGGATGAGTGCTATTCCGCCTTGTTAAAGCAGATTTACGACCCGCCTCCCGTCCTGTATGTCAAAGGCACGCTGACTGAGAGTGATAACCTCTGTGTGGCAATCGTCGGGGCTCGTCGGTGCAGCTTATACGGCAGCGAACAGTCGTCCCGATTCGCTCACATATTGGCCTCCGCTGGGTTCACGATTTGTTCCGGGATGGCCTTAGGCATCGATACCGCTGCACATCAGGGGGCGCTGGCCGCAGGCGGGCGCACCATAGCGGTCCAGGGCTGCGGACTGGCTGAGGTCTATCCGCCGGAAAACAGAAAACTATTCGAGAAAATCGCCGAATCCGGCGCCTGCATCAGCGAATTGCCGCTTTCGTATCAGCCCTTGTCTGAAAATTTTCCGCCCCGAAACAGAATAATCGCCGGCTTGTCGCTCGGGACAATCGTTATCGAGGCGGGTAACAACTCCGGTTCGCTCATCACAGCCAAAGCAGCCCTCGAATACAATCGCGAGGTTATGGCCATACCCGGCAAAATCGACTCGCCGATTAGCCGGGGGACGAATCGGCTGATTAAGCAGGGCGCTAAGCTTATTGATTCCATCGAGGATGTAATGGAGGCGCTGGGCTACGTTGGCTCCCGTCTCAATGGGCACGTGAACTCCATCGCCGATTCGGTTGCAGCCAAAGTTGAGATGCCTTTGTTTGATATTGGCCGACTGAATCTCAGTCCTCCTGAAAAGTCGGTGTATGATTATCTGCATACCGACCCGACTCACGTAGAGCAGATTATTAGCGAGCTGGAGCTGCCTGCCGGCTCCGTC
Organism: Planctomycetota bacterium; assembly: GCA_043811995.1. Classification (GTDB taxonomy): domain Bacteria; phylum Planctomycetota; class Phycisphaerae; order Sedimentisphaerales; family Anaerobacaceae; genus Fen-1362. Next base: position 8,926 of record JBDRMP010000002.1, on the reverse strand, counting down.
AATGCCGCCATTGTTTCACTTCGCCTCAAAGGCCTCATAAAGCAGTTGCCGGGCAATATGTTCGTGAGAAGGTAAACGAGTAGCAGATTGTTTTCACCACGAAGGACACGAAGAAACACGAAGATTAACCACGAAAAAGCACAAAAAACACAAAAAAATATAACCACAGATTACACAGATTACACGGATTTTTTACCACGAAGGCACTAAGCCACGAAGAAACACGAAGATTAACCACGGATTAACACCCTTCTTCGCTAACGCTACGAAGGGCAGGCGGATTGTCACGGATTAACATAGCCACAAATCCCCGCTAAAGACATGCGAGGACAGGAAGGCACAAAATAGCACAAAAGGTTTGGACTCAGATTAACACAGATTGACGCTGTTTAGTCAGCCGGGGAGGCATACTTGAATAAGCCCTTTTTCGAAGCGAGCTTCTGTCAAGGTCTTATTCTCGTCTGCCGGTCGACTTTGTCGCCCACCGCTATTTGCGGTTTGTCGGCTGACAGAAAAGGATTAACACCCTTCTTCGCTGCGCTACGAAGGGCAGGCGGATTAGGCGGATTTTGATAATAAAATTGACGCGGGGGAAAAGAGGATTTATAGTGAGGTTGGTGAAAAACAAGAAAAAAAGGATATGCTGATTATAGTATGGATGCGATGAAAGAAACCCCTATCAAGGAAAATGACAAGTTATTGACATTTCTGAAAAGATTTAGTTTCTCAGAAAAAGAAAACTTGTTTGAGAGGCCAGCATCAACAAAAGCCGATTACATTGACGTAAATTCGATAAGTATCCCATGTTTTGTAAACGAGTTCTGGACTTCAAGACAAAGGCAAGCAAACGCTCTACACGAAGTTTCTTATAGAGCGTGCTTTAAGCCTCAATTGCCCAGGTTTTTTATCGAACTCTTAACCTGTCCAAGGGAACGTGTTTATGATCCTTTTAGCGGTCGGGGAACAACTGCAATTGAAGCCGGAATACTTGATAGGAATGTTGTAGCGAATGATATTAATCCCATCAGCAGAATTCTGTGTGAACCAAGATTTTATGTGCCTGATTTGCAATTACTGGAAGAGCGTTTGGATGCGATTCGTTTTGAAGCAAAGAAGGCAGAGATTGATCTATCGATGTTCTATCACGAAAAAACCGAAGAAGAAATTATTTCGCTTAAAGAGTACTTGGATTACAGACAAAAATCAGGCGAAGAGGATCATTTAGACCGCTGGATTAGAATGATTGCAACCAATAGACTAACGGGACATTCAGCCGGATTTTTCTCTGTCTATACATTACCGCCGAATCAGGCGGTTTCTCCCGATAGTCAGAAAAAAATAAATGAGAAGAGAAAGCAAAAGCCAGAATACAGGGATGTAAAAAAGATAATTCTGAAAAAATCATATTCTTTGGCAGGCAAGTTGAGTGAGGCAATAATAATGCGGCTGAAAAAAGCCGGAGAAAACGCATTGTTTTTGACGAAGAGCGCAGCAAATACGCCTGAAATCGAATCCGAGAGTGTTAAATTAACGGTAACTTCCCCGCCATTTTTGGATGTCGTCCAGTACTCATCAGACAACTGGCTTCGCTGCTGGTTTAATTCTATAAACGCAGAAGAAGTTGGGAAGACAATTACAATGGCAAAAACGGTTAAAAAATGGTCTTCTGCTATGCAAGCAGTATTCAACGAGATTTATCGGGTTACTGAAAATGGCGGATATGTGGCCTTTGAAGTCGGAGAAATTCAAAACGGGAAAATAAAATTGGAAGAGTACGTTACACCCCTTGGAATAAATTCCGGATTTGAAGCTGTTTGCGTTATCATCAACGAACAATTATTTACAAAAACAGCGAACATATGGGGCGTAAATAACAACGAAAAAGGGACTAACTCTAACCGCATCGTGGTATTCAAAAAATGAGTAAGGGAAATTTAGAATACACAAAGAAATTGGAAGAAGTGATTAAGCAAATGCTTCAACCGCTACACAGTATTCCTTTTGGTTTAGTAATTAAGAGCTTATGCGGTTGCGAAGTTATCCCATTTCAAAAAGACGACCCCAAAGACAAGAAGTTGCTTGAAGTTATGAAAAAAGTAATTGTTAATGCTGGTGAGACAGTGAATATCACGGGGATTGAAAGGTCGAGACCAAATGAAGTTGGCAACGATATAGAGTCTTATGTAAAAGAAGCTTTGATAGAAGCAGGATATTCGGCTTCAACTCCATCGGGTAGCAGTGGGAAAAAGAAAGCCGTTGGCTACCCGGATATTGAATTTATCGACGAGTTTGGGAGGGTCAATTATTTGGAATGTAAGACATACAATTACACTAGCGATGTTGTAGACTCTCCTATGCGGTCGTTTTATTTGTCTCCATCAGACGACTTTAAGATCACAAAATCGGCAAAACATTTCGTAGTTTCTTTTGCGATTGAAAAGCGTGAGAGAAAGTTTTTTTGTAAAGAATGGAAATTACTGTCTCTCGAAAATCTGGATGTAGATGTAAAATATGAATTTAACTCGGATAATAAACGGTTATATGCGCCCAAGATGGTTTTAGCAAGCGGTTCGTTCAAATAAAAGGATAAGAAGCTAATGTCTTTTTTGCCTGCTGTTCAACGAGAGATAGCCAGCCGTCAACCGAATGACCCCATAAGATTGACGCTTGAGTATTTGATTCAGCATGGCATAGGCCATCGGAACCCTGTTCCAACATCTGTAATTGTGCAGCATTTAAACAACAATGGAATCCAAATCTCGAAAGAGATTTTTCAACAAACAGTGCTTGCCACATCAAGAGGCGCAGATTATTTCATCGGCTCCGGTTACCGAGGATGTTTCCTAATCGACACAGTTGATGATGCGCGTGCAATGCAACATTTCTACAGTACTCGTATAAACAAAGAGCAGCGAAATCTCAATAACCTATCTCGACAGGCAAACATTGTCGGATGGACTATTTAAAACTTTGTGATTCTGTTATGTCCGGCCAAATCCTAGTACACCATCCTAATTTTCCCGAAGGATTTATTGCCTTAGGTTGATATTTACCTTTCGTAGGTTGAAACGGGCTTTGGGGGGGAGAGAAGTGGAGAAGACAAATGAATCCCAGGTTTGAGAATTCATAGAAGCTCACCCTCGGGACCTTCGCTACGCTTCGGAAATTTTTTCTCGTTCGGACATCTGTTTGCTCTAAGTTCTTTATCCGCAAGGGCATACGCCATATATAATAATTTACTAATATTACCATATTTTCATTGATTACAAAACTGCCATTTGGTATAATAGCGGGTTGCCGGGGCTCCGCCCCGGCAACGAGAAAGGTGAAGAGTAGAGAATAAGAATGGGTCCCCTGTTGCAATTTCAAAGCAGCAACTTCTCGGGGAGAGCCAGGTAAATAAGGAATGGGCCCCAGATTTGCATATCCAAGGGGTCTGGGTCCCCGCTAACGGCATGCGGGGATCTCCGCTATGCTCCGAGGGTCTACGCTGCGCTACGAGTGTTTGAAAATTCGGATTTGGGATTGTGGGTCCCGGGTTTGAGAATCCAAAGAAGCTCACCCTCGGGATCTGCGCTTCCTCCTTTGTCTTTCTCCGCTAAAGCTACGAAGGATTACGGAGGACAGGTCGCTACGAGAGGAGAAAAATGACAACCATACGATTAAAGATTCCGGTTTTGGTGGACCTTATGTTTGTTTGGCCAGCGTTATTGTATCGCTTACTGAGGTATGGCTGGGCTTACCGCAAAATACCCTTAGGCGAAGGGAGATGGACGATTGTTGACCCGTTAATCTACTATTGGCTCAATAGTTATCACTGGACCAGCGACGCACGAGGTGAATGTATTTATGCAATCAGGCACAAGGTATCAAGGAAAGGCAGGAGTACGATTGTGCGTATGCACAGGGAAATTATGAACGCACCTGCCGGGCTTTTGGTTGACCATAGAAACAATAATACCTTAGATAATCGCAGGGAGAATCTGCGTCTGGCAACTCAATCACAAAATATGCAAAACAGGAGAAAATGCCGAACGAAAGCTACTTCGCAATTCATCGGGGTCTTCTTTGACAAAAACTGCGGTAAATGGAGAGCTAAAATCGGCCATCAGGGGAAATACATCTATTTAGGCATATTCGACAATGAACTCGATGCCGTAAAAGCGTATGACGCAGCGGCAAGAAAATATTACGGTGAGTTTGCCCGGTTAAACTTTCCTGAAGAAGCTTATATATAGACAGGCGTTACTCAATAGCCCCGTTGTTCCTATAATAAAGGGCACTTGTCTGCTCTGTGAGCTATTGGAGGTCCTCTTTGCCGTTATTGACCTCAAAAACACGGTCGGCGAAGGTTTACTTGTCCGCTGGGGTAAAAGTGCTCAACTTGGGACGACGGCTTTCCGTATAGTATAATATACTATGATTTTAACCGAATGCGAAGATGTTCGATATTGGCTTTTCGTTGGGGTGCGGCAATGAAAATCAGTATTTTTGAGAATTGGGCGTTTACAGCCGTTGGTTTCGTGATTTGTCTGATAAGTGTTCTTGCGATGCCTCGGCTTGCGATATGCGGTTCGCAAGGTGATGATGGAGAGATTGAAGAATTGCGTCTGCGCGCCAACGCTGAGGTTGAAGATGTCAACAAGGCCGCCGGCACTGAGATTGCAGATGCCGAGGCGGTCAGGAGAAACAGATACCTTGAGGAGCTTGGTTACGTTCCGGAAGGAAATCTGCTTTCGAATGATGAGCTTGCCGCGATTAAAAAGCAGCGTGCGGAAAAAGAAAAGACCATTCGAGCGAGGTTCGGCTACGATATTAATTCGCTCAAACAGGAGGAGGCAGGTATTTCGGAGAGCAGCACCGCCGAGATTCGACCTTATGCGTCGGCTCGACCCGTTGTGCTCGGCACTGTAACGGGCATCGTTTTATATAATGACAAGGGGGCCGCACTGATTGCCGGTGAAGTCGTTCGGGAAAATGATACCGTGCTGGGCGTCAAAGTAGTCAGGATAATGAATGATTACGTAGAGTTTGAACAACAAGGCAAAACATGGAAGCAGGAAGTCGGACAACCCCCGCCTGCCTCCGTATGGGTAAAGCCCGAGAAACGGTCCAGAACTTCCAAACCCAAACCAGGCCGTTAAGAATTTTCTTTCCCGCCCTCATTCATAATATCACTTCGCCTTGAAGGCCTGCACGGGCCTTGATGTGATGTTATCTTTGCACTATTCGCCTGCCTGTGTGTCTCTATGGTTATCCTTTTTAGACCATTTTTTGTTTTGACGGCCCTGCGATAGCTGTGTATTGTGTTTAACAGCTTAAGGGCCGGATAATCTTTTATGGACGAGTTTATTGCCGACGATGAAATCCTCGAAATGGCGGTCGCACGTGAGGTGGACGCCAACAGGTTTTACCTGGCGCTTGCGGCAAGGTCGAAGAAACCCCGCATTCGCAGGATTTTTGAGCAGCTCGCGGCCGAAGAGCTTGAGCACAAGGCCAAGCTCGAGCTTGAGATTATGAAGACCGGCAGGGTTGTTAATACACACAAACCGCCGGTGGGACTGCGATACGACCAGCCCGATTATACGCCCCACGATTTTGAAATCGATTACAAGGATATACTGCTCATAGGAATACAAAAGGAGGAGGCGTCGATTCGGCTTTATACCGACTTGGCCGGTATGGCGACCGATGCAAATGCCAAGGAGACCCTGCTCGCAATTGCCCGTGAGGAGGCCGAACACAAGCTGCGATTCGAGGCGGTTTTTGAGCACCTCTTCAAAGGCAAATAGTCGCCGATTCTTTTTTAATTATTTTTCAATTCTTCGGAATTTTCCTGTTGAAATGGTAGCACTCTTTTAATATTATTATGCGCAGATTATTGGCGCCTGATATGTAAAGTAGTAATTATGGCAAAGAAAATAATTATTGTTATGGCGGTTATCCTGTCGATTGCCGCAGGGACTTCGCGGGCAAATATCGAGGAACCGGCAAAGCTAACCGAAAACTGCCCGCTATGGCAGCAGGAGACGCTCACCAATGGCCTTTTTGGCCTGAATGACGAGCTGGCCGAAAGCGGAATTGAAATCGGGGTCGGCGTGACTCAAATCTTTCAGCAAAACGTCCGGGGCGGCATAAGCACACACAGGCGGGCGGGCAGGTATTCGGGAAGCTACGATGTTGAGCTTGACGTGGATTTCGAAAAGCTGTTCGGTATCGAGGGTGGCCGGCTTTATATGCTTACTGAAGGAAAGTGGCCTAAATCGGCGGGCATAAACGACCCCTCAGTCGGCAGTGTGTTTGGCGTCAATGGCGATGCCGCACCGAGACGGGCGATAGATGTTACCGAACTCTGGTACGAACAAAGTTTTGCCGCACAGGAGTTTCTCCTCAGGTTCGGCAAAATGGACCTCACTGCCGGCTTTGAGCATCGCAACTGTCCCGTGTCGTTTGATTGCAGCAGCTACGCAGGCGATGAAACGGCACAGTTCCTGAATGGTGCTTTTATTAATAATCCTACAATACCGTTCCCGGAAAATGGGCTTGGCGTTGCTGCTCATTATGACCCGGACAATTTCTGGTATGCCTCAGCTGCCGTCGCCGACGCGGAGGCAGACCTGCGGGAAACCGGTTTCAATACCACATTCGGCGGCGAGGACTATTTTTTCTATATCGCCGAGACCGGTATCACGCCGGTGTTTGGTTCGGCCAATGGCTCGCTGCCCGGCGCGTATCGCATCGGCCTTTGGTATGACCCCCAGCCCAAAGCAACTACCGACCTTGCCGACGAGGGCAAAAGCTACAGGGACGACGTTGGCTTTTATATCACCTGTGACCAGATGGTGACAAAGGAAAATACCGACCCGGATGATACTCAGGGACTTGGTCTCTTCTTCCGTTACGGCAATGCGGATAGCTCGCGAAACGACATTACCGATTTCTGGAGCATTGGTTTTCAGTATCAGGGCCTTTTCGAAGGCCGTGATGACGACTTGCTCGGCGTAGGTTTCGCTCACGGCATCTTCAGCGATAAGGCCTCGGCCACTTATACGGATGACTATGAGAGTGCCTTTGAGATTTATTACAGTGTGCAGATAGCGCCCTGGCTGGCTATAAGTCCGGATTTTCAGTATGTAACAAATCCCGGCGGCGACAGCACGATTGATGACGCGGTCGTTCTCGGGCTTAGAATGCAGATGACTTTCTGATTGCAGTTGAAAGGGAAAAAATATGCATATGGCTAACGAGTTGTTGTCGGTGCCGGTGGCGGCGGGAACATTAGCAGTTGCGGCAGGGGGGATTGGGCTGATTTGCAGAAAAGTCAGGCAGGTCGTAAGTTCCGATAAGCTGCCCCTGATGGGTATTCTCGGGGCATTCGTATTCGCCACCCAGATGGTCAACTTCCAGCTTCCTGCAATGCCCGGCACCAGCGGGCATATGGTCGGCGCGGTTCTGCTGGCGATTGTTCTTGGTCCGCACCTCGCTGCCATAGTGATTTCCTCGGTTGTGATTGTTCAGTGCCTTATCTTTCAGGATGGCGGCCTGCTCGCTCTGGGCTGCAACGTCATAAATATGGGCCTTGTCCCGTGCTATGTCGGATATTTCCTGTATAGGGTTGTTACCGTGGGCCAAAGCAGCAGTTTGCGGACTTACATAGGGGCGATGCTGGCTTGTATGGTCGCCCTCGAGGCGGGTGCAATTCTGGTCCCCGTCGAGGCGGCTTTGTCCGGCGTGCTGGCCGTCCCGTTCTCGACCTTTCTGATAACAATGCTCGGCGTCCATTTTCTCATCGGCCTCGTCGAAGGCCTGGTTACAGTAGCGGTGCTCGCTTATCTCCAGCAGGTCAGACCCGACCTGATTGTTGAATCAATGCCCGGCAAAATTCGGCTCAGCAAAAAAACGGTGTTGGCAACGCTTGTGGTTTTCACTTTAATTGCCGCGGCCGGGCTTTCCCTGCTGGCCTCCAAAATGCCCGATGGCCTTGAGTGGAGCTATCTCGAAAGGCCCGACCAGCCCGATTTCAAACCCATTGTATCCAATGAGAATTCAACGATTGCCGCCGTGGACGAGCTGCAGACCAAATATACTCCCTTGCCCGATTACTCGGTTCGTGGCACGACAGCGGCGGGCTGGACAAGTTTCGCGGGTGTCGTCGGCTCAGTTTTGACTATGATTGTTATATGGTTGGTTGTATTATTGCTGCGTAAAAAACGACCTAAAACCAGCACAGTGCCGACGATTTGATTATTAGATGCATCATGCGTATATAGACAAATTTGCTTATCAGGATTCGTCCGTCCATCGTCTCGATGCCCGGGTAAAATTTATAATCGCCGTCCTATTCACCGCGGTGGTTATCTCACTGCCCCGCACGTCAGTCAGTATTTTGTTCTGTTATGCCATTGGGCCGTTCGCGGTCCTGGTCCTGGGCGGCGTTCCGCTGCGTTTTACCTTCAAGCATATCCTGTATGTCAGCCCGTTTGTTATTGTGCTGGCCTTGACCAGTCCGCTTTATGACAGGTCGGCCGCAACCGTCGTCTTCGGGCCGTGGTCCTGGCAAACGACCGTGGGCTGGCTGCGATGCTGGACTATCGCAGGCAAGTTTGTGGTGACTATGCTGACTTTGATAGCGTTGGTTTCAACCACACGTTTTGCGGATTTGCTTGCCGGCCTGCAGCGACTGGCCGTCCCTCGCCTGCTCGTCATTCAGCTGGGCTTCTTGTATCGCTATATATTCCTTTTGATAGATAATGCCCAGCATATCCTTCGCGCAAGGGCCGGGCGTTCCATCGGCAGGGTTGGTTTCCGGGCCGGGATAAAGTTTGCCGCTGCAATGCTCGGTTCTTTGTTCGTTCGCAGCGTCGATACCGCTGAGCGCGTCAATGCTGCGATGCAGGCACGCGGCTTTGATGGCGACTGGCGCACC
>JBDRMP010000001.1:0-6744 GCA_043811995.1 Planctomycetota bacterium | reverse complement strand
GAAGTGGACGTGGTCGAGCAGTGCCAGAAGTTTCTGAAGGACAAAATCGCCTCAGGCGAGCTGGTGGTCCCGCAGGGTACAAGCTATGCTTTCGCAGGCACTTACGAAAGCCAGATACGGGCGCAAAAGACGCTTATGGTTGTGGTGCCGCTGGCGCTATTTGCCATATTTATGATTTTGTATTTGCAGTTCAGGTCGGTGACAACGACGTTTATGGTGTTTTCGGGCATCATCGTGGCGTGGGGCGGCGGATTTTTAATGATATGGGCGTATGCGCAGCCGTGGTTTCTGGATTTCAGCATCTTCGGCATCAATATGCGACAGCTTTTCCAGATGCACCCGATAAATCTGAGCGTCGCGATTTGGGTTGGATTCCTCGCGCTTTTCGGGATAGCATCCGACGACGGCGTTGTGATGTGCACGTATCTGGAACAATCATTCGGCAAAGCGAAGCCGACCACATTGCAGGAAGTTCACGAGGCCGTGATAAAGGGAGGGACACGGCGGATTCGACCCTGCCTGATGACTACCGCCACGACAATACTGGCGCTTTTGCCGGTGTTATCCAGCGTTGGCAGAGGCAGCGACATTATGGTCCCGATGGCGATTCCCTCCTTCGGCGGAATGACCATCGAGATATTGACAATGCTGATTGTGCCGGTATTGTATTGCGCAAGGGAGGAAATGAAGATAAAGAGGCAAGCAAAGAGCAGTTAAAGTTTAGTGAAGGCAGCATCCCAGTCCTTCCAGACGGGCTCGAGACCGTTTTGTTTTAACATAGCAGCAATCTGCAATGGGGTTCTGGAATCATCTATTTCAAACTGTTCAACGGAGCCGGTGTGACCGGTGTAGCCGCCGGGGTTTGTCTTGCTGCCGGCGCTCATTTTTGTTATCCCCATTTTAACAAGCTGGTCTCGCAAGCGGGCGGGTTCGCGTGTTGAAATGGTAAGCCCTGCGTCTGCGAAGCACAGCCGAAGGGCAAGAATCATCTGGACGAGGATTTTGTCGGAAAGAAGATTAAACTGTGAGGGGTCAACGTCCTTCGCAGGGCGCAATCGTGGAAACGAAAAGGAAATGTGTGATTGCCAGTAGCGTTTCATGAGGTAATGAGCATGCTCGGCAAGAGCTAATGTTTCAAGTCGCCAGTCGGCAAGACCCAACAAGGCGCCAATTCCTATTTCCCGCATACCGGCTTGCGCCATACTATCCGATGCTGATAATCGATTGTCATAATCGGCCTTTGGACCGGCGGGGTGATATTTACGATATACATCGCGGTCGTATGTCTCCTGATAAAGCGTTACGCCTTCAATACCTGCAGCAAATAGCTTGGCGTATTCCTCAGTGGCCATTTGATATATCTCAACTGAAATCGAGCTGAATTTAGGACGCAATTTTGCCGCAAGCTCGCACAGATAATCAACGCCGATGAAATCCTTATCTTCGCTGCTGACTAAGAGCAAATCCTTGAAACCCTCTTTTGCGATTATGTCCGCTTCAGCTATGGCCTGCTCGATAGTGAGACGGATTCGGGTAAATTCGTGCGTTCTATTAAAGCCGCAGTAAATGCAGTCGTTGACGCAGAAATTCGACAAATACAGCGGCGCGTATAATCGGACCGTTTTACCGAATCGCTGAAGCGTTAATTGATGGGCCAATTGCGCCATTTGTTCTAAATAACTTTCCGCTGCAGGCGAAACAAAAATCAGTAATCTGTCGAGGACATAATAACCCGGCTTGCGTGATAGCGCCCATTCGACTTCGGCTGGAGTAATTTCCTTGAGACGTTGCTGCCAGATTTCTTTCCCGCAGCCGTCGAGCCCCCTGTCGGCCAGAATTGTCTTAATATCGAGATGTCGTTCAATGGTTTTCATAATTACTCATTATGCAGAAAACCGGTCAGCGGGCTTGATGCGGATGCCTTTTTCGATTCGGAAGCCGCACCGGACAAAAACGCCGTCCTGCCCGCGATTACGGCAAGTTTGAACGCCTCGGCCATTTTCACCGGCTCAGCAGCGGTGGCGATTGCAGTATTGACCAAAACGGCATCGGCGCCCATCTCCATTGCCTCTGCGGCGTGAGAGGGTAATCCCAAACCGGCGTCAACAACAACGGGGACGTTGGCCTGCTCGATTATTATTTCGATTGCCGCACGTGTTTTCAATCCCTGGTTTGAGCCGATGGGACTTGCCAGCGGCATCACGGTGGCCGTGCCGACGTCCTGAAGACGCTTACTCAATATCGGGTCGGCGTTGATATATGGCAGCACGACAAATCCGTCTTTTACGAGAATCTCGGCTGCCTTGAGCGTTTCGATGGGGTCGGGCAGCAAATAGTACGGGTCGGGCGTCACTTCGAGCTTGACCCAGTTGATACCCGTCGCAGCCCGCGCCAGCCGCGACAACCGAACGGCTTCATCTGCTGTGCGGGCGCCGGAGGTATTCGGCAACAGCAGATACTTGCTGCGGTCTATCGCTGCGAGCATATCGTCGTTTTGATTTGTGATATCGACCCTGCGAAGCGCGACGGTAACGATTTCCGCGCCGGCCGCCTCGACCGCCTGGGCCATAGCGATGCTTGAAGAGAATTTGCCCGTGCCGATGAGCAACCGTGACTTGAAATGTCTGTCTGCGATTATCAATTCATCCATAGTTAGCCCCCCGGGACAAATCTGACCAATTCGATGCTTTGGCCGTCGTGCAGAGTCGCAGTCGAAAAGTTAGCTCGTTCAATGATTTGGCCATCCAGTTCAGCAACCACAGCAGCAGAATCAACGCCGAGCTGGTGCAATAATTCCGTTAACGTTGCTGGTATTTTGTCATTCTGGAAAAGTTTTTCTTTGCCGTTAATTTTCAGAACGCTCATATTTAATCCTCGATGTTTAAGGTTGTATTTCGTCAATCAACAATTCTAAAATCGCATTTGCCTGGTGCATAGCCGCAACACCGACCCTTGTGGCTGTAAGAATCTTACAGTTGTCGATTCCGCTTTGCCCATCGCCGATTAGCACAAGCCGGGGCGAGATACGCCGCGTCTGAATCTCATTGCTTTTGCCATAACCGGCCAACCCGCCGACCGAAACAATCCTAACGCCGCTCATTTTTGTCAGCACCGTCTCGACAATCATCTGCTTGGCGTCGGCTGTGTCGAAACACTCGGCGATGCAATCAGCGCTGCCGAAAATCAGAGGTATGTTTTCGGGTATAAGCGTCACCTTATGCCCCTCGATTTCGACTCTCGGGTTGATACGCCGGAGATTCTCAATAGTGCAATCGATTTGGGGTTTGCCGATTTGGTCGATAAAGTACTGCTGCCTGTTGAGGTTGGATTGTTCGATATTGTCGAAATCGGCGATTATAAGGCGACCGACGCCTGCTCGCGCCAGCGCAATGGCGACATTGGAGCCAAGCCCGCCGAGACCGGCAATACCGACAACCGAACGGCTTAATTTCTCTGCTATAGAGGCCATAAAACAAAAAGACGCTCCCGCAAAAGGAGCGCCATTCAATACATTGCCTCCCTTCGCAGGTCCTAACCTGTTCAGGTTCATAGGGTCACCCCGAAAGTTCGGGATTTCTCAGCCATTAACCATACTTTGGTTTGGCTCCCCTGGCATACCTGATTTTCAATCGTCGATAGTATATCAGAAAATACACTTGTGGTCAAATTTTTGCAGTAGACGGTTTTTTCCCGGGCCAAACGGCAAAACCGCGGTTTTTTTGGTTAAGTCCGGCGTTTGGTTGAACGAAATTCTATTAGTATATTTTTTTTATAGGGTGCGACAATGATAGCTACCTGCCCACATTGCCAGAGCGGTTTTTACATTACCCCTGACTTGGCCGGCAAGGTCATTAACTGCTCAAAGTGTAAAAAGCAGGTCAGGGCGCCTGACCGGCGTGCCGGCGGTTTGTCTTCGCAGGCACCGCCCGGCGATGGTATCCCGATGGCGATAGTGGCAGAGACCAGGGGCGAAGTTGAAGAACGGCTGAAAATTGAAACCGAGGCAAAGCAAGAGGCGGAAAAAAATCTCAAACAGGCACTTGAAGCTAAAGCTCTCGCAGAAGAAAAAGCCAAGGCCGAATCTCAGGCCAGAGCCGAGCTTGAAGAAAAATTAAAGGCCGTAGCCGAAGGGGGCATAATCACCGACCCGCAGGTAATGGCTGACATCGAAGCCAGACTCAAGGAGGAAACAGAAGCCAGAGCAAAGGCAGAAAGCAAGTCGGCTGCAAAAGCCGATATTGAGAAACTTCTACAGGCCGAGCTGGAGGCAAGGACCAAAGCGGAAAGCCAGCTAAAAGCAGAGGCCTCGGCCAAACGAAAAATACAGGCCCAGCTCGAAGAGGAAATCAAGGCCAAAGAAAATGCCGAGAAGACAGCAGCAACAGCAAAGGCCCGGCTACGAGAAGTCGAGGCCTCGGCGATTTTCAGACAACCCGTCAATCTGTGCAGGGGCCTTAAACGGCTGACCTTTATCCTGTCACCCGTTGCCGCAATTATCGCAGGTATGATTGCTTATAATCACGGTTACGTAATCTTGAGCCCCTTCGACAGGCCCGTCCATTTGCCGCTCTTCGAAGAGCCCGTTTACCTGCCGCTGATGACGATGGCGTTTTCCCTGGCCGGTTTCGTGGCGGCGTGGTTTGCGTATCTGGTGGCGATTTTTATTATCAGGGGATTTCGACAGCCGATGGTGACTGTGCCGTCGAAGCGACAACCGCCTCAGAAGAAAACCGAAGAAATCGCCTGTGCCGTCGGGCATAAGATGTGGAGGTCATCCTGACGTGATTTAGGGACTCGTCGCAGCGATTCCGCACGGGAAAAGTCCGAAAAACTCCTTGTGCGAAAGCCGCAAACGCCGTTTTTTTGCCGGAGACGGAGTTTACAATAAACTTGGTAATGCAACGAGGTAAATGTGCCGAAATAATATAGTGACAAACGTGCTCGCGCTGCGTGAGCATAAAATAAAAACCACACAATAATTAGGAGAAAGACATGACACCGGTAAGCACAGTTACAAGACCAATGTCAATGGCCGAAATTAAGGAAAAGGCCAAAAACCTCGGTATCGACCCGGGCAATATGAAAAAGACCGAGTTAATACACGCCATACAGCGTTCTGAACACAACAATGTCTGCTACGGCACAACCAACGGCACCTGCCAATGGACGCTCTGCTGCTGGCGAACGGACTGCCTCAAGATTAAGAAATAAGCTGATTTTGCCGATTAGCGGCGGCTAAATGACTCATTGAAGACCGCTCGACAAAAAGAATTGCAAAACGGGGCCTGTGCGCCCCGTTTTTGTTAGTCCCGATATACAATCCCAAAAAAATTCTGCAAAACCGGACTTTTGACTGGAAAACACCAGCGATAAAATTTATGCCGGCCTTAGTAGCACCAACATAACTACCCTTAGCGTCTTATAACATCTTATCTGAAGCCGCTAATATCACTATTTTCCCCCATAGGGCCTTGTCCGCCATAGCAAGGATTCCGGCCGGTAATTTCCCTTGAATTGCAGGGTTAATTGTGCTGTTATACTGTTATAGTGCTTTATAGAGAGTTTTAGGAGCGGTGGTGAATACTTTAAGCACCTTTCCCGCCTGGTAGGGATACAATAGTTAAAACCTACGGAATTGAAGCAGAGATTGGGTAGCGTCTTAATATGGGTGTTAAAATGGGTAAACATAACAGGCGTTTCGTAGTTTCACTTGTGGCAATTTCGTTGTTTTTCGGCACTTTCACTGCCGTTGCCCCAGCAGCATCATCTGAGCCCAGCCGAGACTGGCTGCGAACCCCAATTACATACAGTTGCGTAAACGAGCCAATCGAAACGGTCCTTTTGGCGCTGGCTGACCAGGCAAAGGTTGACATAGTCAAAAGCCCCAGGGTCACCGGCAGCGTGACAGTTAAACTCACCGGCGTTCCGCTTCAAGAGGCGTTGACAAACATCCTCGCGGCGCACGACTTCACGTTCATAGCCACATCGCATATGATAAGAGTGGTGCCCCTGCCAGAGATTGTGGCAGTTAGAGAACCCCTCGACACGCGAATCTACCAAATCTCATTCGCCGACGCCAACGAAGTGGCCGCTGCTCTGGCGGGATTCGTATCGGAACAGGGGAAAATCGCCCTCAACAAGGGAACAAGCCATCTGATAGTCACCGATGTGGAAAGCAGAATCAAAGTCATAGACGAATTCATCCAGCAGATTGACCGCCCGACACCGCAAATTCTCGTCGAAGTCCAGATATACGACATAACCACAAACGAGGGATTTGAATTAGAAACAAACTGGTCCGCCGGCCGAAACACACCGCTTAAAACAACCGAACACTCGAGAACCAATATCGACACCGACCTTCCAGCCGAAACGACCGTGTTTGATGAAAGCGTGAACGGGTACTATAGCGATGCCGACGAAGGTCCCGGTTTTGTCAATACCCACAGTGAGACAAGTATTCCTCGCGAAACCTTTTCCGAGACGGACACTCAGTCCTGGACGACCAGACGCAGAAATCCATTTGTGGGGGGGACGTTCGACGCCCAAACAGGCGGAATGCTTCGGTTCAGTCTTCTCAACGATGCCGTGGACATAGAGCTTGCACTTAGAGCCTATCCGAATAACCCGGAACAACGAAACGTAATTACGGCACAGACAAGATGAAGCAAAGCCAAATAATTTTCAGGCTTCTTTTCCCAACGCGTCAAGATGCGGCGGAACCGGTTCATCCAGCTATGCGTC